>JAFSTI010000025.1 GCA_017450585.1 Bacteroidales bacterium | reverse complement strand
GTCCCTTCCACACCGGTTTGGGCGCTGGGGAGGGACAGGGTGATGACACCCTCGGAGATGGTCGCCTCAGAATCGTAGGGATACAGGGCGTAGAACTCCGAGCCGTCGGCAGTACCGGTAAATGTCGCTTTGCCGCTTCCGTCTACGGAAGAAAATGTAAAACAATTATTGGTGGTTCCGGCGAAGACAGAAATCTCATCGGTATCATTCCATGAGACGGTATAGTCATTGTTCAAGACCGTCCTGCTGACCGTAGGAGTCTCCATAGCTACCTTGAACTCACACACTTTGGCGCCGGAGATCTCGTCATTGTCAATAGGCTTTTCAACAACTTCAGTGCAGGCGGCAAGATTGACGGCCGCGATTGCACACACAAAAAAGAATTTTGTTTTCATGGCATATCCTCCAGTTTAATCTCCCCATTCACCATCATAATCATCCACATAGAAGGGTTCATTCCCTCCACTGACAGTTAAGCACATGTGCTCTTCCGTCAGGATTTTGAATACAACTCCTTCCGGAGCTTCATACTTGATTTTTTCCATAAGCTATTGGTATTAAGTTTATTCTGCGGTTATATATGCATCATTTTGTGTTACCAGATTGTCTTTAGAGAGGACTCCTGCATCGATAGGCCAGAGGAGCCTGAGACGGCTCCCTACAAGTTCTATTGCGTGGGTCCCGGATGCCATTCTGCGTATGGCATACCAACTTTTTCCTTCAGCCACGAATTCATGTTTCCACTCCGACAGTATATCCTCTTCTGCCTGTGCTTTACCAGGGAAAGTATAAGTCACTGCAGAGCCGAACGCCCTTGAACGGACCTTGGCCATATACTTCGTAACGCCGTCCTGCTTGTCGAGGGCATTGCTCACCTCGGCGAGCATCAGGGCTATGTCCATGTAGCGATAGACGGGAACATCATTGGTGTATTGCACCTTGCCGTTATTGACTTCGCCAAGGAACTTTCGGAGCGCCCTCCCGGCGGGATACAGGTTCCCGTCGTTGTCCTTCAGGTAGAACTGGAGGAAGGTGGCGTCCCGCCGGGTGTCACCCGCCTCGAAGGAATCCCAGAAAGCCTTCGAGTACTCATACCTCATATTTCCTGAACCGATGTTCAGGACGTTGCCAATCTTGGTGCCGCCGGCATCGAAGTACTTGGTGAATATGGCGATATTGTAAGTCCAGGCACTATAGAAATTCTGGCTTTCATTCAAGACATAGCGAGCCGCAAAAACGGTTTCAACGTTGGAGTCCTTATTCGTAGGGGCAAAGGCGTTGATAAAAGTGCCATTCGGGGAGTAGAGCGGCTCTACCTCCAATAGCACTCTCTCCGCTTCTTCGAGATCTTCGGACGGTGTCCCGGACAGCAGGCCGCTTCCGTCCACGGCCTGGACTTTCGCGCCCCAGAGATACACTTCCGCCTTTAGGCACCAGCTGGCCGCCTTATTCCAGAAACAATTCATGTTATTGTACTTGGAGAACGGCAAATCAGCATAGCGCCGACAAGACTCGTCGACATCATCTTTGATGAATTGCCATGTCGCTTTTTCGCTGGCGCGGGGCTTGCTGAGTTTTTTAAGGTCACCGGTCATAAGTACATCCGGTTTGTCACAAAGCGGGACTCCTCCCCACGTGCGCAGCATGTGGAAGTAATAGAATGCGCGCATTCCATACAACTGTCCAAGAAATGTATTGCGCTTCGTATCGGAAAGGAATGAACAGCCGGTGGTCAACTTGTCTATGGCATGGTTTATCTGATAGATATCCATATAGAAGTTCCCCCAGTTTGTGAAGACAGGGTTTGCTTCAGACAGATTATTGTTGATTGCTTCTATATTGTATGCTCCCTCGCCGGTGGATGTTATTGCGGAGCCGCTTAGGGTGCCGGCACGCAATTCGCCCATAAGTACAATGGTTTCCATGCGGGTCTGCAGTCTGTAATGAAGACCGCGCAGAAACCTTTCAGCCTGCTCTTCGGTATTCCAGTAATTATTCAGGGACCAGTTATCCACGGGGCCCAGGTCGAGGGCGTCGCAGGAAGCGAGCACCGAAAGAAGCAATACGGGGATTATTCTGAGTATCTTTTTCATAGCGCTTCCTTTTTAAAATGTTGCCTTTACACCGAGCAGGAGAGTTCTGGGGATACCATATCCGCCCTCATCTTCAGCCCCGTATTCGGGACTGTAGATTTTGCTTTTGGTGATATAGAAAAGATTCTGTCCGGTGACGGAAAGGATGAAGTTCTGAAGACGGACAGCCTCACATACTTTTTTGGGCAGAGAATAACTGAGGGTTATGTCCCTTGCACATATGTAACTGCAGTCTTCGTAGAAAATGTCACTGAGACGATAATTGGCGCGGTACTTACTGTCCGCATACATGAGTATGGGATATGTGGCATCCGGCCTGTACTCAGACCATGTGTCCTTGCTTTCCTTTATGGTATTGAAGGTACCCTGAAAAAGGCCCATATACCATCTGCGGCGGGAATCAGGAGCCACATAACCGGCGGCATAGTCGAACTTGGCATACAAGCTAAGGCCCTTCCACGCGGACGAAAAGTTGAAACCTCCGACCCAGCGCGGGATGGTATTGCCAACCTTTATCTTGTCATAATTGTCGATTACCTGGTCTCCGTTTACATCGTAGAAGATGGCGTCTCCGGGCTGGAGGAGCTGTCCGGCGGCCTGTTCCTCGGCAGTCAGGGTTTCCCAAATGGCCGGTCCGTAAATTGTACCGCCCGCCGGGATTACATCCTTGTACCACGCATACTTGTCCAGGTCCTCATTGCCCCGGACGATATCCACCATTTTCCAGGCATACGCCACTCCATATTCCTGGCCTTCCTGGTAGCCGCCGACCCATATCAGTTCCCCCGTGTCGGGGTCATAAACCTGGGAACCGCCCTGACGGTTGTTCTCGTTGCCGTTTTCGGGCAGGGAAATAATCTTCGAGCGCATGTAGGTCGCATTGACTCCCGCCGTTACCTTCCAGTCTTTATTCTTCAGAATCGTGCCGGAGAGCTCAAGCTCGAGCCCGCGGTTACGTACGCTTCCGTTGTTGGTATACTGACTGCCGACCCCGCTGGAGCTGGGGAACGGCACGGAAGCAAGCAGGTCGGAGGTGAGTTTATTATACACTCCGACGGAAGCCTTGACTCTGTTCCAGAGGGCCGTTTCCACGGCTATGTCAGTGGAAGTGGTTTTCTCCCAGCGAAGGTCGGGGTAGGATAATTTGTTGATCAGGATTCCGTAGGTTCCGGCGTAACTGCCTGTCTTGCCATAATTGCCCTGAAGGTCATAAGCGCCGGAGAGGATGTTGACATTACCGTTCTGGCCATAACCGACACGAAGTTTCAGGCCGGTGAGCCAATGGTCATACTGGCGCATGAAGTCCTCTTTGTGGATATTCCACGCCGCACTGACTCCGGGGAAGAAACCCCACTTGTTATTCACAAGCTTGGAATAACCGTCGTAGCGTGCAGAGAAGGAAAAGAGATACTTGCCTTCGTAATCGTACATGGCATTCCCGAAGAAGGACATACTTCTTTCTTCCACGTGCGAGGAGCCCATGTTTATCTTGGAAATGTTGGCCTGAACGGTTTTGTCGAAATAGCTGAGCGAGATAAAATCATCCGTATCGCTGCCCTGTCCGTAGGCATTGAAGGAATAGGTGAATTTATCATAATACTCGTAACCGCCTATCACATTCAGATTATGACCGTTCCAGGAGTTTTCGTAACTGAACATGGCATTGTAGGTCTGGTCGAGACGACGGGCGTAACTCAGCGTGACCCCGCGGTCGGAATTCCAGATTCCGGGCCTGGACAGATAGGCTTTGTTGGCTTTCTCGCTTTCCGTCATATTCAGGTACCACATGGCATTGACCTTGGCGGAGAGATGCTTTGTCACTCGGAAGTTCAGACCGGAGTTGACTGTCAGCCTGTAATTCGTGTGCCTGCGGTAGAAAAAGTCCTGCGCAGCTTCCCAGTTGCCGTTTTCCCAGTTGGTAGTACAGATGATTTCCTCTCCGTCCGGATTGTAACGTCTCATCGTGGGAGGCGCCGAATACATGATACCGAAGAAATTCTTTTCTCCTCCGCTGATGTAATCAGAGACCTTGTTCATATTGGACCGGCTGAAACTGACTCCGGATTTGGCTTCCAGCCAGGGGGTTATCTTATATGATGCATTGGTCGTCAGGGAGAGCCGCTCATAACTGGATATTACAGGAAAGCCCTGCTCGTCATAATAGCCCAGGCCCACGTAATACTTGCCTTTGGAATTGCCGCCTGACGCGGAGATATTATAGTCCTGGGTAATGGCCACGTCACGTACCGACACGTCAGACGATTTGAATTCCTGATAGATTATTGTCTTGCCGGTGATAGGATCGACCATGCTCTTGTAACCCTTATCAAGAAGGTAGGCATTTTCATCGGTAAGGAACATGGTGCTGTAAACACCTTCCGCCGATTCATTACCGTTCGCTTCCAGAAGGTTGCCGGTGCCGTAAGGGCCGGCGGCAGACAGGGCCGCGGTGTTGCCGGAGCGGTAGGCCGCAAGACGCAGGTAATACAGATAATCATCTGCTTCCAGGAAATTATTTGTGTTGCGCAGCCGGCTTATACCGGTATTGCTTTTGAAAACGATTTCCGACTTACCCTCATGACCTTGGCGTGTAGTAACCAGTATTACTCCGGCATTGGCCTTGGCTCCGTAAAGTGCAGTGGCAGCGGCGTCCTTCAGAATCTCGATAGATTCAATGTCATTGGCGTTGATATCGGACATGTCGGGTTTCTGCACTCCGTCCACGACATAAAGCGGGGTACCGGTGCCGTTGAGCGCCGCTCCGCCACGGATGACGATATCGGGCGACGTGCCCGGCTGCCCGGTAGTAGTAGCAATCCGGACTCCGGTAACACTTCCTGAAAGGGCGTGTATGACATTGCTGTGTGCGCCCTTGCTGAGTTCCTCGCTTCCGACTTTTGACACGGCAGCGGTCAGTTTATCTTTAGATACCACCTGCCCGTAACCAGTAACGACCGACTCGTTTAAGCTAAGCGCATCGTCCTTCAAAGAGACCGAAATCTGAGTGCGCCCCTTGACAGGTATCTCCTGAGTCATGAAGCTCAGGCACGTGAATGTCAATACCGCATCGGCACGGCCGACACGTATAGAGAAACGTCCGTCCGCATCTGTCGTCACACCGTTCATCGTGCCCTTTTCGATTACCGTGACACCCGCAAGGGGTTCGCCGGATGAATCAGTAACCTGCCCCGTTATCTGCGCCGGCTGGGCGAATGCGGCCACCGGAAGTAAGATGGCAGTCAAGACCGCCAGCAGCATCTTGTGCCAGTGTGTGTATGTTTTCTTTCCCATCATTCGAACCAATAATCATAATTAGTCACCTCGGCGGGGAGGACAATAATATCGAGCCGCATCCATCCCGCAGGACGCGTCGCAGCCTTGATGAAACCCTGCTCCGGACCGGCTTCGAAAACAACTGCGAGACGGCCGTCAGGCAGAAGCGTCATATCGGAATAACCGGAGGCGAGAGAATACAATTCCTGCCTTCTGGACCAGGTTAAAGCACCGACCGCACTTCTAAACAAAGTTAAGCCGACCCGGTTGTCATGGGAACTTGTAGCAGTGCCGCCACTGGGACCGCAGTAGAATACCATGTCAGAACCAGCCCCAAGCACGCTGGCCTCACAACCGCCCTCTATGGTCGGAAGTGCAGAATCCAGAAGGAGCGTGGACCACGAAGAACCGCCGTCGGTCGAATAAGAATAGTAACGCGATGCTCCGCGCCGGACATTCAGGTATAATTTACCCGGACTGCTTTCAGCTATCTGGGCCTCGCCGCCCGTGACCGTAGAGCCGGTTTTCCAACTGCGTCCGTGGTCATCCGACCAGATGGAGCAGCAGTACAGGCTGCTTCCGTTGGACTGTCTGGTGATTACGACCAGACGGCCTTTGTTCTTTTCCGAATTGATTACAATCCCGTGCCCGGGACCGAACCCGGCACTGAACATCCCGCTCAGGATGATAGAGTCGGATATGTCCGAAGGGGTATTCCATGTCAGTCCTCCATCTGAAGAAACAATCATGAAGGCCCTGTTTTTGGTAACATCGGTGTCGAGCTTGTTCCACCTGGTACAGAACAGGAAGATGTTTCCGTTTTCCGGATCATAAACGGGAGTGGGATCCATATATGCGTAGTCTCCGCTGTTTATGGATTTGGTAAGATTGGCCGCCGCCGACCAGGTCTGACCGCCGTCGGTGCTGCGCCTTACGACCACGTCGGTGTAACTTTTATCTCTCCAGGAATTGTGTCTCAACTCGGCAAACACCAGAATGGTACCGTCTGAGAGACTTATCACTGACGGAATACGGTACAGGTCAGTCCCTGTCCCGGCAGAACAAATAACAGTCTGAACGGCTCCAGCCATGGATACAGATCCGGCCGTACCTTCCGGACCCTTGTCCGGCATTAACGGCTCTGTCACAGGAGGCCGCTCTATTTCCTTGCTGCCACAGGAAAGAGTCTGCACCGAAAGGAGCAGCAGAAGCGGCAGCGTCCATATCAATCTCGTCTTTTTCATGTTCATTTCATTCCTTGTTGGCCATAATATCACGGTACAGGTCAGAGGAGATAAGCATCATCCTCGGAATATGGAAAGGGCCTTTAAACATATTGCCCTTGGCCATCTGGGCCGGCGTGCCGTCCCGGTGGAGATAGCCGAACCACTCGCCGAACTGAGGGTCGGGGAACACTTTGAAGGCATAGTCGAATACCTTGCGGTGCATTGCCAGGTATCTGTCGTCGCCAGTTGCGCGCCAGGCCATCAGCGAAGCGATGATAGTCTCGCACTGCGGCCACCAGAATTTCATGTCCTGGGAGTAATCCTGCGGAGGGAAATTCCGACAGTCGCGGAAGTTGATCATACCGCCATACGGCTCATCCCAGCCCCATTCCCAGGCCCAGTCTATTATGGTAGTGCCCATTTTTACCAGGTCCTTGTCCCATCCGCGGGATTCCGCGATCTTCAGTATGAACCAACCCGTCTCCATGCAATGGCCCGGGTTGATGGTACGGCCGCAGCAGGTGTCTATGAACTCGCCGTCGGGTCCTACCGTTTCCAGTATTGTCCGGAATTCCTCCTTCATGAAGTAGCGCCGCAGTTCTTCGATGGACATATCGATACGTTCATCCAGCAGGGGATCACTGCTGACCTGCTTCAATATGTCGGCAACGTTTATAAGCATCATGGTGATGGAATGTCCCCGGGTCTCGACCAGATATTTAGCCGGCAGGGAACCATCCGAGAGCATTTCCAGCATGTGACGGAACAGAGTCATGGCCTTGTCGGCGCAACGGCTGTCGCCGGTGGCGAATGAATACTCGGCCAAAGCCGCTATAGCGAAGCATTCAGAGAAGACATAGCGCCTTTCTCGGAGAGGCTTTCCCTCGGCAGTCACCTCGAAGTACATGTGTCCGTCCTTATCGAAGCAATGCTTCTCTATAAAGTCTATGCAGCTGCGCGAGGCTTCGAGCCAGTCAGTCCCGGACTTGTCGTGAAGGTATGCGAGCGCCGCCACATAACCGAACCGTCCCTGGAACCATACCGACTTGGTGGTGTCCATAAGGGTTCCGTCCCTGTCGAGCGCGGTATATACTCCTCCGTTGTCCCTGTCCAGGCCATACTTCATCCAGAAAGGCATTATATCATCTTTAAGGGATGTGCTTACCTTCTGAAGGCAGGACTCCAGATATATCTTATCTTCCTTTATCATGGCTATTTGATTTTCTCGCATCTGACATTATGTCCATATGAGCCGTATGACTGCTCGCGGGAGGCAAAATTGTTCCAGTCATAATGCATGCGGAACGCTTTATTCGATCCGGCAGCCGATATGCTGCAAGACCATATATATCCGTATGTACCGACCCTGTCGAACGGGAAGAAACTTTCCGCCTTTTCAAAGTACACCAGGCCCGTGGCGGGCAAAAGGGCGATGGCAGAAACTCCGTCGTACAGAACCTGCAAATCTTCTCCGTTGGCCCTGTAAGTGTCGACGTTCAGTATATGGTGTTCAAGGTTGGCGAGTTTGCCTCCCGCCAGGGCGGATGTCACACCGCTCATCGCATACTGGCTCATCACCCGGTATCCCGGAGGGCAGGGATCGTAAATAGTCTTGCTGGTGGACCACAATCCGTCTGTAGCCCCGTCCAGCCATATGTAGTTTGATGCTCCGCTTACGAATGCCATAGGATATGCGGCAATATCAGCCGGGGTGAGTTTCTGGTCCACATGGGTCCACCTGGCATTGTTGGAGAATGCCGATGCGGAAGCCATGGCGGGGATTACGCTCCCGTATGCATCGTAGGTGGTTAGCATTACCCTTGAGGTCATGGATGAATTGTCGGGGCCGACGAAGGGGTCTTTCCTTCCCCACTGGTAGTTGAAACCTTTGGACGCATTGGTGGAAGAGCTCGCCCAGTCACTGGCGGAGAGGGCTCCCAGGTTGCGGTCCATCAATTGGGGATTCGCGAACTCTGAAGGAGTATCGGCGTGGGTTTTCCAGGTCTGCAGTTTGGATGCAAGATCTTCGTCCGTTATCCAGATATGCCAGCTCCAAAGTATCCTGCCCTGGGCATTTCCTTCACTGTATACGGCTATCACGGCATTGCCGGGCGTAACTTTCTCTCCCGGATTTCCGGCTATGGAGAAGAACACATACCCGTCTTTAAGCCGCAAGTTTTCAATCAAGCCGGCGCCCGTCTGCCATAGGACCTTCGCAGACTGGGGAGCAATCGCGGCTGCCCCGGCCGAACCATTGCCCATTACCGTCGCCGGGAACTTGTATTTGACTCCGCACTGGGATGCTATATAACAGTTGGCCGTTTCGGATGCTCCGCCATTTGGCTTGCTGAGGTCGAAGGCGAAGTCTTCCCATACTTCGGAAGTGAATGCATCCACGCCGGAAGTGGTTTCTCCAGTGAGGGCTACGCTTCCCCTGAGAAGTTTGGATGTCTCCCCTTCTTTAGACAACAGGGCTTCCATATCCGCATTAATCGCGGCAGGACCGTGTGAAAGCCAGTATACCGTAGAACCGGCAGCCGAAAGAATCTCCCCGGAGAGGTTGACGGAGATGGAGTCGCTCATATCCGAAACCATCGAGAAAGAGTCATTGACTATGTCGTAAGTAAAGCTGCCCGAAAGGACTTCCCCGGATTTGGATTTGATGCTCACCCGGTCAAGGAACCATCCGGACCATGTATCTGAAGTCAAAGTAAGGCTCGAAACAGAAAACACAGGAGACATATCAATCGCCAGGGCGCCAGCCTTTGCCGATAAGGGATTCGCTACTTTGGCATAGAAAGTATTGGACTTGTTCAGCGATGACAGGGTCTGGTTTGAATACGACTGCGGGATACGGCCGGAAAGCACCGGGGTATCATTCCCTTCTGAATAAGGATAGTAAACATACAGTTCGTCTCCGGCATCCTTCCAAGTAAGGGAGCTGCAGTAAAACATCCCCTCTTCGGTGCCCGCAGTAGAAGCTGAGATGGAACATGGGATGTTCACGGCGCCGCCGGAACTGAATATCCCTATCTTGGCAGACTGGTCCCAGAGCAATGCGCTGCCGTCAGCAAGAGTGGCTTTAAGAGTGAGCGCAATCTTGTCGCCGACGGGGACTGTATAGTCGCGCGGTTTAAGCTGCTCTTCGCTGCAGGCGGCGAGCGCGAGGAAAGCCGCGAGCAGGATTGTTATCTTACACTTCATAGTACGTTGCATCTTTCGAAGAATCCGATCGCCTCGAGTTCCTGTTTCATGGCGGCCTCTTCCGCGTCGGTCATGTTGCGGAAGGGGACACGGTTGGGGCCGAGGTCCAGGCCTATTAGTTTCATTATACGCTTCCCGCCGACGATATTACCGCGATAACGGCAAATGACATTGATTACGTCCTGGGAAAACTCTTGCTTCTCACGAGCCCCGGCCAGATCTCCATCTTCCCATGCTTTCAGGATCCCGGTCAGTTCGCGACCGTTATAGTTAGTCGTACCACCGATTCCTCCCTGCGCGCCGCCAAGCGCAAGGCTGGCCAGGATAGTCTCGTCCTGTCCGTGGAGCATGTCATACTTACCGTTCTTATACAAGCGGCACTGATTGTACTCATACAAGCTTTCATATGTATACTTTATCCCCGCGAAATTCGGGATACGCCCATCTACTGCCTTCAGCAAGTCGGTCATGGGGAGGAAAGCGCCGTTGAATGCCGGT
>JAFSTI010000024.1 GCA_017450585.1 Bacteroidales bacterium | reverse complement strand
CTCTATGAGGATAATCACCTCCTGGTGGTGAACAAGCGCCCCGGGGAGATAGTCCAGGGAGATAAGACAGGAGACGAATGCCTATCTGAGAGTTACAAGGCATTCGTCGCTCAGCGCGACTCCAAACCCGGAGCCGTATTCATGGGAGTCCCGCACCGCCTTGACAGGCCTGTTAGCGGAATTTGTATCCTCGCCAAGACATCCAAAGCACTCAGCCGCCTCTCCGAAATGTTCCGGACAGGCTCCGTACATAAAACCTACTGGGCCCTCTGCTGCGGTGCCCCCGCGGAGCCCGAAGGCCTCCTCGAAGACTGGCTCGTCCGCAACGAAAAACAGAACAAATCCTACGTTACCCGCGCTGGCGGCACGCCTGCTACTGCTGCTCATGGCACGTCTGCTGTTGCTCATGGTACGTCTGCTACTGCTGCCGGCCCGGCCGGGGCCAAACTGGCGCGGCTGAAGTATCGCCATCTCGGGGATACTGACAGGTATCATCTGTTGGAAATCGAACTCCTGACCGGGCGACATCACCAGATTCGCTGCCAGCTCTCACATATCGGCTGCGTAATAAAAGGCGATCTCAAATACGGCGCGCCTCGCTCCAACCCCGACGGGGGCATCTGCCTCCATGCCCGCCAGATCGAATTCATCCATCCCGTCCGTGGCGAGCAGCTCACCATTACCGCCCCGCTCCCATCCTCCTGGCCGCCCCTCGACTAATTTTGCCAACGTGCGTCACCCAAGTCGCGCGGGTTTCCTCGGACCGGGTGCGGATTCGATACTGCCGTTCCGGCGGTTTTCCTCGGGCGGCGGGAGGAGAGCGCTCCGACTCGCTCCCCACACCGCCGTACGGGAGGAAACCGCATCTCCGACCTCCGCACCCGGGACGGGAGGAAACCGCATCCCTGCCGAGTTTGTGCTAAGTGCTCGCAATGTGCGCTCTGGAATGCACATTGAGTGCACCTGGCACTTCAAGCCTGGAAATCACTCATCATGCAGCTCTCAAAGCAGTCGAATGTGCTTAAGGGTCCAAAGGTTGGACCTTCAAGCACGAAAATGGCCGTTTTTGATCCTAACGGTCCATTCCGTGGACCGGTAAGCACACCCGGCGGGTTCGGGGCGTGGCGGGTAAGCTATTTATTGATAGTATGTTACTGTGAATATGATTCCCACTTTTCGGTCACTCATGTTTTAATTAATCAACTGAATTATATGGGATTACGCGCCACGGCAAAAACAGGAAGGTCCCAGGAAAACCCTCTCACATGCGTGGGACAACTGCCGGCCCAAGAAGACCCGACCGCGTGCGTGGGTGTATGGCGTGTCTTAGGATTTGCACCCGGCTGTTGCCGATGCCAGAGTCTATGCGTAGGCTGGAGGGAGGGAGGGAGGGAGGAGTGGAAGAAGGCCGGAGAGTGAGAGGTGAGGAGAACATACAAAAAAGGCTGACCGCTTTGTCACACGACTAGACGATCAGCCTTTTGTTGGGTATGATCAGAAAGTTAGTCCGCGAGGGAGAAGCGCTTGAAGGCGATGACCTTGGCGTCCTTGTCGGCGGCGGCGAGGGCAGCCTTGACGGTCTGCTTGTCGTCGCTGAGCTGGTACTCCTGGTCCTCGAGGGTGTTCTCCTTGAGGAATTTCTGGACACGGCCGTTGGCGATGTTCTGGATCATGGGCTCGGGGAGGCTTGCGGCCTTCTCGGCACCCACGGTCTTGATGATCTCACGAGCCTGGTCTGCCTGGGCGGGAGTAAGCCATCCCTTGGCGGTGTTGGACTCGATGTGATCCTCGCTGTCCACATGGGCAGGGTTGATGCCGGCCTTCTTCAGGGCGGCGTCGACTGCCTTCTGGACCATCTCGTCGCGAGTCTTCTGGACCGCGATGGTCTTCTCGGACTCGAGCACCTCGGCGGGTACGGAAGCGGCGTCCACGGCCACAGGGTTCATGGATGCGACCTGCATGGCGATACCGCGGGCGATCTCGGCGGGAACTTCCTTATTGAAAGCCACGATGGCGCCGAGCTTGCCGTTGAAGTGCACGTATTCGGATACGAAGGGAGCCTCGAGGGCGGCATAGTAAGCGAGAATGTGTTTCTCACCGGTCTTGCCGGCCTGGTTGGTGATATCCTCTTCTACGGTGTAACCGTCGGCGAGCTTGATCTGCTTCAGAGCCTCGATGTCGGCAGGGAAAGCAGCGATAGCGGCGTCGGCGATATTGCCGGCCAGAGCCTTGAAATCAGGGGTGGCGGCCACGAAGTCGGTCTCGCAACCGAGGCAGATGAGCACTACCTTTCCTCCGTCCAGACGGGACAGGACGGCACCCTGGGTGGTCTCATTGTCACCTCTCTTGGAGAGAGTGGACTTACCTTTCTCGCGGAGAATCTCTACGGCACGCTTGAAGTCGCCGTCAGCTTCGGTGAGGGCGTTCTTGCAATCCATCATGCCAGCGCTGGTCATCTCGCGCAGTTTCTTGATGTCAGCTAATGTTACTGCCATAATCTTCGAAATTTTAAAGGTTTTTACTCGGCGGCGGGAGCCTCTTCTGCTGCAGGAGCTTCCTCAACGGGAGCCTCAGCGGCGGGAGCGGCCTCGGCAGCCTCAGCCTCGGCAGCCTCAGCGGCTACGTCTACGGGCTTGGCACTCTTGCGTGCGCGGATCTTCTTAGCGGAGGGGTTCACGACTTCCTCTTCGGCAGCCGCTTCCTTATCCTTCTCGAGTTTGCGCTCCTCGAGGCCTTCCTGAATGGCGGCGCAGAGGATGTTCATGATGCACTCGACGGATTTTGCCGCATCGTCATTCGCCGGAATCACATAATCAACAGGGGTAGGATCGCAACAAGTATCAACCATAGCGAATACCGGAATGTTAAGACGATTGGCTTCCTTGACGGCATTGGCCTCCTTCTGGATGTCCACGATGAAGAGTGCTGAAGGCAGACGGCTCATGTCACGGATAGAACCGAGGTTCTTCTCGAGTTTGGCCCTCTGACGGTCAACCTGGAGACGCTCACGCTTGGCGAGCTTCTCGAAAGTACCATCTTCCTTCATCTTGTCAATGGTACCCATTTTCTTAACGGCCTTGCGGATCGTAGGGAAGTTGGTAAGCATACCGCCTGCCCACCTCTCGGTCACTGAAGGCATATTAACGGAAGCAGCTTTCTCGGCGACAATTTCTTTCGCCTGCTTCTTCGTGGCTACGAACAGGATCTTGCGTCCTGAACGGGCGAGCTCTTTCATCGCCTCCGCAGCCTCGTCGATCTTCACGACGGTCTTGTGCAGGTCGATGATATGGATTCCATTCTTCTGATCGAAGATGTAGGGAGCCATACGGGGGTTCCACTTACGGGCGAGATGTCCGAAGTGAACGCCTGCATCAAGCAATTCTTGGAAATTTGTTCTTGACATTGTCTTAAAATCTCTTTTTGTTTTCTCTTTTCTTCAAGGCGGGAGTAGTGGTCCCAAAACGGCCAGTCTCCGGCCTTTTCCGCAGGGCGGCAGCCATCCGCGGGATGGTTTAAAACCGCGCCTGTGCTACTGCATAACAGCAATAATAACTAACGTTTACTGAACTGGAAGCGACGACGGGCACCAGGACGGCCGGGTTTCTTCCTTTCCACCTCGCGGGCATCGCGGGTGAGGAATCCTTCAGCCTTCAGCGCGGGACGGTAAGCCTCTTTGTCGATCTCGCAAAGAGCGCGGGCGATTCCGAGACGGACGGCCTCGGCCTGGCCCTTGATACCGCCACCGACGAGGGTGACCTTAATGTCGAACTGACCTTCAGTCTGCGTAGCCACGAGTGCCTGCTTCACGATGTAACGGAGGGACTCCTCTTTGAAGTACTCATCGAGGGGACGGTCGTTGATCACGATGTTGCCGGCTCCGGCCACGATATAAACGCGAGCTACAGCTGCCTTGCGTCTTCCAAGGGCGTGTGTCTGTTCCATTTGCTCTGTTTAAATTTCGTTCAACTTAATCTCTTTAGGGTTCTGTGCCTGGTGCGGGTGCTCGGGACCTGCATAGATAAACAGGTTGTTAATGAGCTTGTCACCAAGACGGGTCTTCGGGAGCATACCCTTTACCGCTCTCCGGACCAGTTCGGTAGGCCTCTTGGCGAGGATCTCTGCAGGCGTGCTGAAGCGCTGTCCTCCGGGATATCCGGTGTAGCGGGTGTACACGCGTTTGGTCATCTTGTTTCCCTTAAGGGCCACTTTCTCGGCGTTGACGACGATGACATTGTCACCGCAGTCCACGTTGGGAGTAAAGCCGGGTTTGGTCTTTCCGCGAAGGACGAGAGCAACCCTGGAAGCCAGACGGCCAAGAGCAAGATCCGTGGCGTCGATGACGACCCACTCTTTCTTTACAGTCGCTGCATTCAGCGATACTGTTTTGTAACTTAGTGTGTCCACTTTGTCTTGATCTTTAGGTTAATAACTTAATTTGCGATCCCTACTTTACATTATAGGGGGTGCAAAGGTACAAAATTTTTCCGCAGACACAAAATTTAAGTTATTTTTGTACCTCGAAACGACAGAGATGAGAATTGGAGATATAGACCTGGGAGAAAGGCCGGTACTGCTGGCCCCGATGGAAGATGTCACGGACGCCTCATTCCGCATTCTATGCAGAGAGTGGGGTGCGTCGATGGTCTATACCGAATTCGTACCCTCCGACGGGCTGATCCGCGACGCGGCGAAGGCTATTGCCAAGATGCACACCTTCCCCGAGGAGGCGCCGGTGGGGATCCAGATCTACGGGCATATTCCAGAGTCGATGGTAGAGGCGGCGAAGATGGCCGACCATGCGGCGGAGATAGCCGGCGGCCACGGCTGCGAGCTTATTGACATAAATTTCGGCTGCCCGGTAAACAAGATCGCGGGGCGGGGCGCAGGCAGCGGAATGATGCGCGAGCCGGACAAGATGGTCGCTATCACCCGTGCGGTGGTGGAGGCTGTCGGCAAGCCTGTGACAGTAAAAACGCGTCTGGGCTGGGATGAGGGCAGCAAAATCATCGTGGAGCTGGCGGAACGACTGCAGGATTGCGGCATCCAGGCCCTGACCATCCACGGCCGCACGCGCCAGCAGATGTACCGCGGCGAGGCGGACTGGACGCTGATTGGCAAGGTGAAGGAAAATCCGCGCATGCACATCCCTATCATTGGCAATGGCGACATCACCACTCCCCAGAAGGCGAAGGAGTATTTCGACCGCTACGGCGTGGACGGCATCATGGTCGGGCGGGCGTCTTTCGGACATCCATGGATATTCCGGGACATCCGGCACTACCTGGACACGGGGGAATTGCTCCCGGAAATGGGAGTCCGGGAGCGTGTACAGCTCGCCAGAAGGCATTTCGAGCTGTCGCTGCAGTACAAGGGCGCGCCGCGCGGCATTTACGAGATGCGCCGGCACCTGTCCTGCTATTTCAAGGGCCTGGACGACTTCCGGGAGACCCGCATGCGCCTGGTGACCTCCACCGACCCGGAAGAGATATTGTCAATACTCAGTGAAATCGAGCTCCGCTGGGGCGAAACCGACTGACCGCATATGTACGACCGAATCCTGCTATTCCCCTACTGGCTGACGCTGAAAGTCAGGGACAATCTCTATAAGAACGGCACGCTCAAAGCTGCGGGCCCGGCCACGCCGACCGTCTGTATCGGCAATATCACCGTCGGCGGCACGGGCAAAACTCCGCACACGGAGATGGTGTTGGAGATGTTGCGGGAGAGCGGATACGGCCGTGTGGCAATGCTCTCGCGCGGTTACGGCCGCCGGGGGAAGGGCTTCCGGATCGTGGAGGCGGATGACAGGGCGCTGCTGTGCGGAGACGAGCCGCTGCAGGTGAAGAAAAACGTGCCGCAGGCGCTGGTGGCGGTGTGCAAGGACCGGCTGGAAGGCTGTGCGCGACTGCGTGACGAGGCCGACGTGATAGTCCTGGACGACGCGTTCCAGTACCGGAAGCTCAGGGCGAAGGTCAATATTGTCATGGTCGACTGGCACCGTCCCGTCACAGAGGACCGGCTGCTGCCGATCGGAAGGCTGCGCGACCTGCCGGAGCGGCTGCACGATGCCGATGCAGTGATAGTCAGCAAGTGCCCGGCGGGACTGGAAGATGCGGAGCGGGAAGCCTTCATCCGCAGGCTCGGGCTTGAGGCTTGTAAGGACAATGTCTTTTTTACGACAATAGGCTACCGCTCGCCGGAGCCGGTGTTTGCGGAGGGCGACCGGCATTTCCTGTACTCCGACCGCGCAATCCTGGTCAGCGGAATCGCGAATGACACTCCCCTGCGCCAATATCTGAGCGACAGCTACCGGCTGGTGGAGCAGTTCCACTTCCCCGACCATCACCGATTCACGCAGCGGGATATCGAGCGCGTGGGAGAGGCTGCCCGGCGGCACGGCACCGCCATAATCATCACCACACAGAAAGATGCCCAGCGGATGGCGGATATACAAAAAGTCCCGGACATTCTGAAGTCCAGGACTTTCTACGCGCCGATCAAGGCGGAATTCTTTACACCTGAGGAGCGGGAGTCCTTCCGGAACTTCCTGCTCGGTGCCCTGCGCTAGATGCAGGCAATGAAATTCGCCTGAATAAAGGCGTTCACGGCGACGGCGACGAAGGCGAGCACGATGATGCTCACGACG
>JAFSTI010000023.1 GCA_017450585.1 Bacteroidales bacterium | reverse complement strand
TGAGGCACCACAATGTATTTCATCCCGGCTGCCTTATGGGCGGGGATGGCTTCCTTCCACCACTCCAGAGCCTTAGTCAAATCACCGCTCTTATACTCTTCCTTAGAGAGCCCGTGATTAGTATGGGAAGACAGCACGGTCATCCCGGCGGCTTCCACATCAGCCTTGAACTGCTCGGGGCTTACTCCGTAGAAAAGGCCCTTATTGAAGTTCGCAGCTTCCACGGCTGTATATCCTATATCGGCGATCGCCTTGAGAACTTCACCGTGCTTCTCGGCATAGTTTCCGGCGTTCATTATCTCCCGCACGGAATAAAGCTGGATACCTATCTGCTTCTTCGCAGCCTGGCACGAGACCAGGCCGAGAAGGAGCATACCTAATAAAGCGATTCTCTTCATGGATTATTCCTCGTCGAGAAGTTTCACGCGGATATTACGATACCATACCACGTCGCCGTGATCCTGGAGGCCGATATAACCTTCATGCTCAGGGCCACCGCAGTCATTCAGCAGGTCAAAGGCGATGGGCCACTTGTCGTGGCTGAATTTGCTGGCCTGAAGCATGTCGGTCCACTCGGGAGTCCACAGGTGATACTCGAGGACATTCTCTCCGTTCTGGCCGTGCACCACAGTGCCCTGGAAGACCAGGATACGGGCGGTATTCCACTCGCCGAAAGGCTTAGCGTTCTGCGGGACAGCCGGGATCATGTCATAGAGGGATGCGGACTTGCGGTTACCGTTGACACCGAGGAAGGAATCGGGATGATTCTCATTGTCGAGAATCTGATACTCGGGAGCAGAGAGATAGATGTGCTCATATTTCTCGGTGCCGTCCTCTTTCTTGGTGGTAACTTCCTGGGCGAGATAGAAGACGCCGGAGTTAGCCCTCTTGGCGACTTTCCACTCGAACTCGAGGATGAAGTTCTTAAACTTCTTCGTGAAGATGATATCACCTCCATCGCCCTTCTGGGCCTCGCCGCCGCCCTTGCCTTCAAACTTGATGGCGCCATCCTCGATGACCCACTTGGAAGGAACGCGGTCCTTGCCATAACCTCTCCATCCGGTAAAATCCTTACCGTTGAAGATCACATAGTAGCCTTCCTCATCGATCTGGAAGTCAGCCAGGTCGACCTGAGGGGCGTTCACGATGGTATACTCGGGCACATTATCATGTGCGGGAACCACGATGTTTTCGCAAGCGGGAGCTTTCTTCTTTCCGCCGCAGGAGGTGACGAGCACCAGGGCTGCCATCGCGGCGAATGCCATTATTTTCTTCATTTCTAAAAGTTATTAAATCATGTGTAACAATTCTGTTATTCGGGCATATCAGGAAGGACATATCCCTCACGATACTGTTTCTTGATAAGTCCGGCGGCGAATTCACGGGCGTTCACCGGGTCGGTGTAGGTCTTCTTGAAGGTCGGATGGCCGTCCTTGATGGAGAAACCATCTTTCTTCATGATCTTAATAGTCGCATCCGCAGGAATATTGGTGAATTCCATCTTCTCGCCATCCCACTCGAGGATCTGGTTCAGAGCCTGAAGACGCACGGCGGCGACACCCAGATCGACCATCTCTACGAACGGACCGGCCTCGCTGAAGTCGGATGCGGACGGGACGCGGATTGAAGGATCCTCCTTGCAGGCGCGGACCCAGTCGAGCTGATGTGAAGTGGTGACCTCACGCAGCACATGCGGTACTTCGGGCTTGCGGCCTGAGAGCAAGTACGGACGATTTCCGTAGCAGCCTACTACCATAATGTCCTTGGTGCCGTAGAAGATACTGCAGCCACCGTCGATATTCAGGTTAACCCCCTCAGGGAGACCTTCCGGGCGCTCGGGTTTGAAGCCTCCGTCATACCAGCGGACCTCGACCTCAGGGAGAGCCAGCTTAGGCATGTTTTCACGGGCGGGGAAGGTGAGCTTGATCATTTCGGCGCTCGGGCAGCAGTCGGTCAGGACCGGCGTGGAGCTCGCCTGGACCTTGATAGGATAGCCGAGTTTAAGGCCCTTGAACGGCACATGCATGATATGGCAGGCCATGTCACCCATTGCACCGGTACCGAAATCCCACCAGCCGCGGAAATTCCAGGGAGTGTAAATGGAGTTATAATCGCGCATCGGGGCGGGGCCGATGAATGCGTCCCAGTTCAGGGTTGAAGGGATGGGCTCTACGAGCTCCGGTTTCTCCAGACCCTGAGGCCAGATAGGACGGTCGGTAAAGCAATCCACCCTGCGCACCTCGCCGATCTCGCCGTTCCAAAGCCACTCGATGGCCTGGCGTGTGCCGGCGCCGGAGGAGCCCTGGTTACCCATCTGGGTAGCCACCTGGTGCTTCGCGGCAAGCTTAGTCAGCAGACGGGCCTCATACACTGTCAGGGTAAGGGGCTTCTCGCAGTACACATGCTTACCGGCGGCCATCGCCTGAGCGGCTATAATGGCATGCGTATGGTCAGCGGTGGCGATAACGACGGCGTCCACCTTGTCGAGCAGCTCGTCGAACATGACCCTGTAGTCATTGTAACGTTTTGCTGCCGGATATCTCTCGAATACGTGTTCTGCATACTTCCAGTCCACATCGCAAAGGCCGATAATCTCAACCTCCTCCTCCATGGCCTTCAGGTCAGCCGCACCGCGGCCGCCGATACCGACGCCGAGGATCCTGAGCTTCCTGTCCATCACCAAGGGTTTCTTCTTCGCTTTTCCGAGCATCGTGGCAGGAGCCACCGATAGTCCCACCGCAGCCGCAGTACCAGCCTTCAGGAAGGATCTTCTTGACATTTCAGTTGACATAAGCAATAGTGTTATTGAGGTTAAATAGATTCGATGTACCTTCAAAAATACGGAATATTTTACATATTCCTGTCATTTATTTATCAAAAACTTCAACGCTATCTCCTGCGCCCGGCCAGGGCGATATAATAAAGCAGGGTGGCGAGCGATCCGATAGCGGCAATCACATAGGTATAAGCCGCCCACTTTAGGGCATCTTTCGCCATCGGAGCCGTCTCCCAGTCCGTAATCCCGGCTGATTCGAGCCAGGTAACGGCCCGCGAACTGGCATC
>JAFSTI010000022.1 GCA_017450585.1 Bacteroidales bacterium | reverse complement strand
TAGCCATCGCGAGTGGACGGAGTGCCTGTCTCGCCGTCGGTGGTGACGTAAGCGGGAGCGTTGATTATGCCCCAGTTTATGTGGCAAGGAATATCGTCAATCTTATCGATGCGCTGATATGCAGGGGTCTGGGAGTTCGCAGCGAGCAGCAGGGCCAGATGTGAGCCGGCGGACATGGATATCACGCCTATCTTCTCGGGATCGAAGCCCCTTTTCGCGGCCTCGCTGCGGACCATTCTGACAGCCCGCTGGCCATCTTCCCACGCCGTCTGATATATCGGCAGCCCTTCGGGACGAGGCGTCCTGTACACGAAGTTGACACACTGGATTCCTTGGGCTGTGAGCTTTTTGTGCCATAGGTCAATAAGATGTACATCACAGGTATTCATGTATGAGCCGCCTGAAATCAGGATCATGCATACATCATTGTCCACATCGGGGGCAGGTTTCTCAAACCACTCCAGATATGGCATCCTGTGCTTTTCCGGCTTAAACCCCGCGGCGCCGGCCTCATCGGTCATAGCAGCGATCTGGTGAGCCTGAGTATCAGGCATCTTGTTCTTCGGCCAGATGGCCTCGCGCTCCCATCCCCACATCTGCAGGGAACAGAGCATCATAAGGATTATCAGTGTGCGTTTCATAATCATGTGATATCATTGCGAATATAATGCTTTTTAACGATATTTGTCCCATTATGAATTCTATCGGAAACTTTTTCTGGCTAATACTGGGCGGCATATTGATCGCTTTGGTTTACTACATCATCGGAGCACTCATGTGCATAACCATCATCGGCATTCCTTTCGGGGTGCAGTTGTTTAAACTCGGGACCTACTCTCTCTGCCCCTTCGGCCGTGAACTGGCGGATGGTCCCGGCCAGCCCGGCTGCGTATCCATCGTCATGAACCTGATATGGGTACTCTGCGGCTGGTGGGAGGTCGCCGTCATGCACCTGGCATTCGGCCTGCTGTTCTGTATCACCATCGTCGGAATCCCCCTCGGCGTCCAGCACTTCAAAATGG
Source organism: Bacteroidales bacterium (assembly GCA_017450585.1). Classification (GTDB taxonomy): domain Bacteria; phylum Bacteroidota; class Bacteroidia; order Bacteroidales; family UBA932; genus Cryptobacteroides. Next base: position 2,506 of record JAFSTI010000022.1, on the reverse strand, counting down.
CCACCGGCTCCATCTTCCCCTTCGGGAAGGTTATACAGAAGATATAAAAGCTTCTGCTTTATGAAACGGTTTTTTCACTTGATGGCGATTGCCGGGCTTGTGTGCATGGCGTCTTCTTGCGAGTTACCGATAGTAGACTGGGCTCCGGTGACTGTTTATATCGAGGCGACGGATGCTGAAGGGCAGTCGATCATTTCTCCGGAGATGCCCGGAATGTCACTGACTTTCAAGGGAGAGACATATACAGTTCAAGATCCCGGTGTCAGAACGCGGGCCTATGCCGCGATTATGTCAGGGCTGATAGCCGTGCCCGTTTCGCAAACGGAAGATCAAGCAGGGGGTCAAGTAGAATACCAGCTTCAGTTCGGAGAAATAGACGGGGCGGATGATATGGATGAAGACATCACTCTGGACTGGCCGGATGGTAGCCGGGATGTAATCCATTATCACTGTTCCGGGCATATTGAGTGGCCAAGCCCGAGGTGCAATCGTTCCTGGAAACTGAACGGAAAAAAGCACGACGGTGCTACCTTTAGCTTTTCCGGGAAAAGTCTGCCCGATTAATCCACTTCATGCCGAGGCGGTCGATCAGGCGGGCGGGAAGGAGCGCGACGAGGAGTGGGACGAGGATGTTCATGAGACCGGGGCTCACGACGCGGCGACGGTGGAACATGGCCCGGAGAGCCTTGCGCACGAATGTCTGAGGGCTGCGGATGATGCCCACTGAGCGAAGGAAGCGGCGAAGGCGCTCTCCGAGCGGATACAGACCGGTATCTATAGCGGCGGGGCAGACGGTGGTCACACTCACACCGAACGGCCGCATCTCATAGGAAAAACTCCGTCCGAAGCATCTCAGATAAGCCTTACTCGAAGAATACACGGCAATCCCCGGCGCAGGAATCCGCGCCGTCATCGAAGAGACATTCAAGATATAGCCGCTGCCACGCGCTTTCATCCGTTCCCCAAACAGCACGGACAATTCAGTAACGGCCTCCACATGAAGCCGTATCATGGTCCGGGCCTTCGGAAGATTCTCCGAACTGAGATACTCCATAAAGAACATCCCGGCATTATTTATCAGGACATCAGGGCGAAGACCCTCAGCGTCGCACCAGGCGAGGATCTCCTCAGCAGCTCCCGGTGCCGCCAGGTCGCGGAAAAGGCTCCACACCCGCACCCCGCCGCCAAACTCCTTCCGGAGCGCCTCGGCAGCCTCTTCAAGTTCCTCCTTTCTATTACTGACAATAATCAGGTCGTAGCCCCGCGCGGCGAGTTGCCGGGCGTACTCCAGGCCCATGCCGGAACTCGCCCCGGTAATCAGAGCGACCTTCCTAAACGCGCCGGAACCTGCCCCGGTCACCGAGGCGTGTTCCGGGTCAGAACCGGAGAACTGTGTCGTATTAGTGTCAGTCATCGCCGCTAAGGTAACAATAAATGTCTATCTTTGCGCTGATGAAAGCGATGATATTTGCCGCAGGACTGGGCACACGCCTAAGACCGCTCACCGACACCAGACCGAAGGCCTTGGTTGAGGTCTGCGGCAAACCGCTCATCGGTCATCTCATCGACAAAATGCACGCGCAGGGGATCAGCGACATCACCGTGAACGTGCACCATTTCCCGGACCAGATCATCAAGTATTTGCAGGACAATAGCATCGCGGCGCACGTTTCAGACGAGCGGGACCTGCTGCGGGACACCGGCGGCGGCATCCTCCACGCCCGTCGCTTCCTGGAAGGCGGCGCGCCCGGGGCTGAAGGCGTTCCCGGAGCCGGAACTTCCGGCTATTTCCTGGTCCATAATGTGGACATCCTCTCGAACCTGGACTTCCGGGGCCTGGAGAACGCACACCTCGAGCACCAGAACGCCATCGGGCGCCGGAACGCCCCGGAGAGCCAGTCCCTGGCTACTCTGGTGGTGAGCGAGCGGAACTCTTCCCGGCAGTTGCTCTTCGACGATGACATGCGTCTGAAGGGCTGGATGAATGTCCAGAGCGGCGAGATACGCAGCCCTTTCAAAGACCTCAATCCGGACAAGTGCCGCCGCTTCGCATTCGCGGGGATACATATGATTTCGGACCGGATCTTCAATGAAATGAAGACCCGGCCCGAAGTGTTTCCGATAATGGATTTCTATCTGTCAGTGGCCGACCGCCTGCCCATCTATGGCTATGCGCCGAAAGGCTTGGAAGTGCTAGATGTCGGTAAGGTCGACGCTGTCGCAATTGCCGCTGACTTCCTGCAGAGGAATGCGCTGGAAAGCCCGCACGATTAAAGCGATCAGCAGCACGGCAGCCGCGAAGATTATCCAATACTGACGTCCCGGGAGCAGCTGCATCCAGCTCTCCACCTCCTCCAGCGAATCCACCCGTGACAGCAGCAGCGATACGGTATTGTTCACGCAGTGCATGAGCATGGTCAATTTCAACGATCCCGTCCTGTAGTAGACAAATCCGAACAGGCAGCCCAGCACGAAAGCGGGCAGGGCCTGCCACAGATTGCCATGG
>JAFSTI010000021.1 GCA_017450585.1 Bacteroidales bacterium | reverse complement strand
TCTGGTTTCATTGAAATATAATCGGTATCTTTGGAGTAGAAATAAAATTGAAGGATATGAACAAAACCGATGTCGTACTCGGCCTCCAGTGGGGCGATGAGGGAAAAGGTAAAGTAGTGGATTGTCTTGCACCTGATTACAAGGTGGTTGCGCGTTTCCAGGGAGGGCCGAATGCCGGTCATTCCATCAGCATAGGTGACCGCATGCACGTTCTGCACACTGTTCCGTCCGGTATTTTCCGTGACGGGGTGAAAAATATCATCGGCAATGGCGTCGTGGTGGATCCGGTGATTCTTTCCGAGGAGATTGCCGCCATCGAAGCCGATGGCGCGGATATCACCGACCGTCTGGTGATTTCTACTCGCGCGCATCTCATTCTTCCCACGCACCGCATGCTGGATGCTGCCAGCGAGGCGGCCAAGGGCGCGTCCAAAATCGGTTCCACGCTGAAGGGTATCGCCCCGGCCTATATGGATAAGACCGGCCGTAACGGACTGCGTTTCGGAGATCTGCTTTCGGATAGCTTTATGGAGAAGTACCAGGCCCTCAAGGCCAAACATGTCGGGCTTCTGGCTCAGTATCCTGGCTTTGAGTACAATATTGACGAGTACGAAAAGAAGTGGCTGGAGGCCGTGCAGGGCCTCAGGCGTTTCGAAATAACTGACACCGAGTTCCTGGTGAACGACCTTTTGGCAAAGGGTGTTCCCGTGCTGGCCGAAGGTGCCCAGGGCTCGCTTCTGGATATTGACTTCGGTTCTTATCCCTTCGTGACATCTTCCAACACCATGGCCGCGGGAGTTTGCACCGGTCTGGGGCTTGCTCCTTCGAAGGTCGGACGCGTGTTTGGTATTTTCAAGGCATATTGCACCAGAGTGGGCAGCGGCCCGTTCCCTACCGAGCTCTTTGACGAGACGGGGGACACTCTGCGCCGCATCGGGCACGAGTTCGGCGCCACCACCGGCCGCCCGCGCAGGTGCGGCTGGCTCGACATGGTGGCCCTGAAGTACGCTGTGATGATGAACGGCGTCACCGACCTTATCATGATGAAGTCCGATGTCATGGATGGATTCGATACCATCAAGGTGGCGACCTCATATAAGCTTGACGGAAAGCAGGTGGATACTTATCCGTTCGACGGAGGTGTCGGGGTTGAGCCTGTCTATACCGAGATCAAGGGCTGGAAGCAGGACCTTACTGCCATCAGGGATTATGATTCGCTGCCTGCTGCGTTCAAGGATTATGTTTCATTTATCGAGTGCGAGACCGGTTGCAGGGTGAGTATCATCTCTATCGGTCCCGATCGTGATGCAACTATTAGGAGATAATAATATGGCTGCTATTCTTAAAACTGATTTTTCTTTCCCCGGACAGACCGGAAAGTTTACCGGCAAGGTTCGTGACGTCTATATGTTTGACGACCTCATCGTCATGGTCGCGACTGACAGGATTTCCGCATTCGACTGCGTCCTGCCGGAGGGTATTCCTTTCAAAGGCCAGGTTCTCAACCAGGTGGCGGCTTCTTTTTTGGATGCCACTTCCGATATCCTGCCGAACTGGAAGATTGCTACCCCGGATCCGTCCGTAACCGTGGGCTACAGGTGTGAGCCATATAAGGTGGAGATGGTTATCCGCGGCTGCCTCACCGGCCACGCTTGGAGGGAGTATCAGTCCGGCAAGCGGGAGATTTGCGGTGTCCCCATGCCCGAGGGAATGAAGGAGAATGAGATGTTTCCCGAGCCCATAATCACCCCGACGACCAAGGCTGATGCGGGTCATGACCTGGATATCTCCAAAGAGGATATTATCGCATCAGGTATCGTCCCCGCCGATGAGTACGAGCAGATTGAGGCTTACACCAGGGCTCTTTTTGAGAGGGGTCGCAAGATTGCCGCGGAGCGCGGACTGATCCTGGTGGATACCAAGTATGAATTCGGCATGAGGAACGGTCAGATTATGCTGATGGATGAGGTCCACACCCCGGATTCATCTAGATATTTCTATGCGGAAGGTTATGAGGACCGTCTCGCGCGCGGCGAGAGGCAGCGTCAGCTTTCCAAAGAGTTTGTGCGCGAGTGGCTGATGTCCTGCGGCTTCAACGGTGGCCAGGGCCAGAAGGTCCCCGAGATGACTCCCGAGATCGTCAGCAATATCAGCGCGAGGTATATCGAACTCTATGAGCATGTCATGGGTGAGAAGTTCGTGAAGGCTGAGCGCAGCGTGGAGCAGATGGAAGCAAGTATCGCCGCCTGTCTGGCATCTTTAAAATAGTTTCGAAATGATTGAGAGGTATTCGCGCGCCCCGATGAGGGCCATCTGGACAGAGGAGAATAAGTTCAATGCCTATCTGAAGGTGGAGGTTCTCTCTCTGGAGGCCTGGAGCCGGCTGGGCGTCATTCCTGCAGAGGATGTGGAGAAAGTCGCCCGTGACGCCCGTTTCAGCGTAGAGCGTATCAAGGAGATCGAGGAGCAGACCCGGCACGATGTCGTGGCCTTCACCCGCTGCGTCAGCGAGAGCCTGGGCGACGAGAAGAAATGGGTCCATTACGGGCTCACGTCCACCGATGTGGTGGATACGGCCAATGGCTATCTCATCAAGCAGGCCAATGAAATCCTCCGCGAGGACCTTCGCGCCTTTATGGATGTGCTCCGTCGACGGGCCCTCGAGTTCAAGGACACCCCTTGCATCGGCCGCACCCATGGCATCCATGCCGACATCACCAGCTTCGGCCTGAAGTGGGCGTTATGGTATGAGGAGATGAAGCGCAATATAGAGCGCTTCGAACTCGCGTGCCGCGGCGTTGAGGCCGGAAAGATCAGCGGTGCTGTGGGCAATTTTGCCAATATCCCGCCGTCCATCCAGGATTACGTGTGCGAGAAGCTGGGTATTGATAGTGCCAATATTTCCACCCAGGTGCTCCAGCGCGACCGTCACGCCTTCTACCTGTCCACCCTGTCTCTCATTGCATCTTCCCTGGAGCAGATGGCCTTCGAGGTGCGTAACCTCCAGCGCACCGAGGTCCGTGAGGCGGAGGAAGCTTTCCGCAAGGGCCAGAAAGGCTCTTCGGCCATGCCGCATAAGCGCAATCCCATCGGCAGCGAGAATATCTGCGGCTGCGCCCGGGTCATGAGGGGTTATATGGCTACTGCCAATGAGAATGTGGCCCTCTGGCATGAGCGTGACATTTCCCACTCCAGCACGGAGCGTATCATCCTCCCGGATGCGACTGAACTTTTGGATTATATGCTTTCCCGCTTCGGAAACATTCTGGACGGTCTGGTGGTGTATAAGGACAAGATGCTTTCAGATATCTACATGACGAACGGGGTGATTTTCGCCCAAAGGGTGATGAACGCCCTGATTGGCAAAGGCCTCTCCCGTGAGTCGGCCTACGACACCGTTCAGCCTATTGCCATGAAAGCCTGGAGCGAGCATCTGGATTACCGCACCCTGCTTGGAGAGGATTCTTACGTAAAGTCCATGCTCTCAGACGAGGAACTGGATTCCTGCTTCACGCTCGAATACTACCTGAAGAACGTCGACTACATCTTCGGCCGCGTCGGGATTATATAGCGAGCAGGCCGGAGAGCATCAGCGGCTCGTTGGTCGTTATTACATCCACGCCCAGGTCAATGAAGTAGCGCATCTCCTCCTCATCATTGACAGTCCAGACATTGACCCCCATCCCCAGCGCATGGGCCTGCTCCACCCACTCCGGGTGCTTACGCAGCACGCCCCGGTGGTAATCTATGCCATTGATGCCATCCGCATTGACCTCCTCCGGACTCTTATCGCCCTGCAGATACTGGTTCTGGAACTCGGGGGCATTGACAGCCAGCCACTTACAGATATTGTAATCGAATGAAATAAACATCGCCCTGTCCGGATCATACAGCCCGTGCTCCTTCAGCGCCGCCACCGTCATCTCCGCCATCCGTATCCCCGCCTCCCTGCTATCCTGCTTCTTCAACTCAATCACCAGCATACACGGCGCGCTCTTTCTCGCACTCTTGCCCAGCCCGGCACTCTTTTTTGCAGCTGTACTATTGCTCGGTCCTGCACTTTTTTTTGCGGCCGCCGTGCCGGAAAGTGCGCCCTGGGCCAGGTATTCGTCGAGGGTCGGTATGGTCTCCCCGTTCGGCAGCCGATGCGAAAGCAACTCCGAATAATTAGTCCGGTGAATCGGCATGCCGTCCACGACGGGGTCATGATTAACCACCACCACGCTATCCGCCGTCAGGTGAATATCGAACTCGCTGCCCCACAGACCACACTCCTGCGCCTGCCGCAGAGAGGCAATTGAATTCTCCGAAAACATCGTCTCCTCACAATTCCAAAAACCCCTGTGAGCACAAATCTTCGGGCCATTATTCTTCTGTCCATCCGCGCAGCCGACCATCGCCAGCACCGCCGCGATAATAACAACAAATTTTTTCATGTGCTTCATTATCATATGTCTCGTTATCATACGCCTCGTTTGGCAAAAGCAAATATCGCAAACACTTTCGACATCCGCAAACAACCCTCGACCTGCCTGTTTCCGCCGTGGCGCGTAATTCACTATAATTTAGTTGATTAATTAAAACATGAGTGGCCAGAAAGAGGTAATCATATTTATAGTAACATACTATCAATAAACTGATTACCCGCCACGCCCCGAACCCGCCGGGCGCGATTCGGCGATGCTGGCGGGTTTTCCTGGGCCGGCAATTGTCCCTCGCACGCGGGAAGGGTTTTCCTGGGCCGGCAAGGCCGCCGGGCCCTCCCCATAGCCCGGCGGATGCGCAGCCGGCCCGGAGAAAACCCGCGGCGGTCCGAAGATTTGTTTGCCGGACCGGAGGAAACCCGGGCGAAGGCTGTAAATCTGGCCGAAATTCCGCGCCGGGTGTGCTTAAAGGTCCAAGCGATGGACCGTTAGGA
>JAFSTI010000002.1 GCA_017450585.1 Bacteroidales bacterium | reverse complement strand
CTATGACTTCAGCTATACCGGATCGGACTTTTATGAGACGCCTAACATCGACTACCTGGCGTCACATGGTATGCGTTTCGATACACACTACAGCTGCGGTCCTAACAGCTCACCTTCCCGTGCAGCGATGCTTACCGGGCGTTTTACTCCGTACAATGATATATACAGCAATGCATTCACCGGTTCGGAGTCTCTGATGCGCCTCAAGCAGTATCCCGAGAATATGCTCCTGTCGCCCGAAAAGTATACTATCGCAGAGGCCCTTCATGACAACGGGTATTCGACTGCTTTCGTAGGTTGCCCTCATCCCTCGGATCCTACGTATCAGGGATTTGATTATGCGAAGAAATCCATTATGACCTGTACCGCCGGAGAACCGGGTGCGAGCTCCAATCCCAAGGCCCTTGATACTGACGTGGCGCAGGCTTGCGAGTTTCTTGACATTATGGCAAAGGAGGACAAACCCTTCTTCATGCTGGTCAATTTCAACGCCATCCATACCCCCTTGCAGTCCAGCAAGGCCTATCTGGATTATTTCAATGCGAAGGCTCCGGGTGCGAAGCACAACCGCGCCGACTACGCCGCTTGCATCAAGAGTGCGGATGACGCGGTAGCGGCGATTGTCGAGCATCTGCAGATGCTTAATGTTGAAGACAATACGATTTTTATTTTTACTGCCGACCATGGTCCGGTATTCTATTCTAACCAGGACCCGTATTCGGGTTTCAAGGGAATGCGCTATGACGGTTCGTACCGCATTCCGCTGATATTCTATTGTCCTAAGTATATTCCTGCCGGCAGGGTATCCATGCCCACTGCCGGGGTGGACTTTTTCCCCACCCTGATGGAACTGGCAGGGAAGAAGAAATTGCAGAAGGAGTTGGACGGTATCTCCCTGGTGGATTATGTTTTCGGCAAATCGGCGGCTCCCTCGCAGAGGCCCAAGGCGCTGTATTGGCATATGCCGGGCTATCTTGCACTGGGCAATTATCCCGCCAGTGCATCCAGGGATGCCTATTTCCGTGCCCGGCCCTTCTCTATCGTGCGCGACGGTGACTGGAAACTCATTCTCTCCTACGAGGAGTGGCTGTGCGACGGTGGCTGGGACGAGCGGCAGACGAACAATTCTATTGAACTATATAACGTGCACGACGATGTCTCGGAATTGCATAATCTTGCCAATGAGGAACCTGAATTGAGGGATCGTTTGCTTCGGCAGCTGCTCGATTGGCTGGAGGAGTCCGGCGCTCCGATTCCCGAACCCAAGGAGAGCGTTTCGCCGATTCCGGTAGATGATACGCCGGTGACTTTCCCGGTGAGTTGGCCGCTGGGGAACGGGAAGTGCACCGCAACGACGATGCCTTATTGGGTCAGCGACGGGTATTGGCCTTCATCGCAGTCCTCGGCCTATTGCCAGTTCCACTGGGGCCCGCGTCCGGCGAATGAAAAGGCGAACGGGTACACGCCGGTGCTGCGCTTTACCAACAGCGGCGAGATCAGCTCGCCCGGCAGCTGGTATTTCTGGACAGGGGATTACTTCGAGTTCGTGCTGCCGGTGGAGAACTTCGAGGCCGGTACGACTGTGAGGATGAAACTGCCCTTCTATGGCAGGCAGCAGCCGATCTTCTGGGATATTTATTATCTGGACGGAGGAGAGTGGAAATGTAACCGCAGCGAGCAGACTTCGTACGACGGCTCCGTGAAGTTCAACTCTACGTTTGCACTGGTCCGTGAAGGCCGGGTAGTCGAACACGATATGACCTTTGACCATGGGATCAGCCGGGGTGAGTTGCGCTTCCGCATGCAGTGCGCTGAAGGGAAGTACCAGGCTGCTACTGCCAGCGCCATTGCCGTGCGCGAAGCCCCTAACTGCGAATGCGGCGGCTCCGTCGTCTGCTACTTCTACTGCGCCGGCTCTGGGGTCAGCGAAATCTCATTCTCGATCAAAGAATAATCCGCGATGAGTGCTTTGAATTCGAAATACAGAAATATAACAACTGATAACACTTAAAACTTTTACGACAATGAAAAAGAAAGAAATTTACTCACCCCCCCAGCTAATCGCCCTTACAGTGCGTTCTGAGGGCGTTTTGTGCGGCAGCGTCCGTGGTGTCTACGACAGTGGTATCGACAGTTACGAGTACGAGGATAAGAGTGATGGTTTAACATGGAGTTAAGGCTTATGAAAACGATGAAAAAACTTATTGGCTTAGCGGTTATGCTTATCGTATTTGCCGCATGTTCGGAGAAGAACGCCAAGGTCGATTCTCCTGATAATACTTCATCATCGGTAGTTCCTGTAAATGTATCTGCCATATATGCTGATAATGTAGCTCCCGCTATGAAGTCGGATTTCGATACGCCCAATCCTGTGGACCCTTCAAAAGCGACTTGGACTATTCACTGGAATGTGGGAGATGAAATCGCGTTGTTTAATCAGGCTGGAGAAGGGAACGGTGTGATATACCAGGTAAAATCTATTGATGGATCAGGCCGGGCTTCATTTGAGCTTAAGGAAGGAGAGGATGTCTCTAAATTTGGTGAGAGCACTACTTTTTATGCTTGTAAGGGAGGCTTAAATACTGTCTCGACTCCCTCCTATCTATATGCAGAAGATGTGATAAGGACCGGCCTGTCTTCGTTTAAATCTATACAGCCTGGAACTATCAACAATGATTTTCACATCGCAATTGCAAAGGCCACTATTGATAATGGTAACTTGTCATTCACCTTCCATAATGCCGTCTCATATATAAGGATTGTCGTTCCCGAGGGTCTGACTGGAGCAAAACGGATTTATTTTGCGGGAAAGTCCAATTCTTATCATGGATCAGGCTATTTTAGGGTTGGATTTGCTGACTCTGGCGAGATAGATCCAGCTTCCTATGTGGGTAATGGCGGTCAGAATGTGCCGGTTTATTATGGCAATGGTGCTGCTACTTCGGCTCCGACAAGTTCGGATGATTTTGTCCCAGGTGTGTATTATGTCCCTATCGAACCTGGGTATATGGTGCGTAAAATCATTGTTTATAGCTCATTGTCTGGAACCGATGCTGCAAATGCCATAGTGTCTGTTACGAAAGATATCTCTTTCCCGGATCCGGGTGTGATTTATGACCTTGGAACTATCCCGGCGGCTGCTGACTAGTCCTGCGGCCGTGGTGGGTAAGTGGTTGATTATTAGTGAGATGTCAATTTTTGCTCCTGGGGAAACGGGGAAGAGAATGTATCTAATCCGCTGATTTGTAGGCATTTAGCCGCCACGGGCTTCGACTGGCTCGAGTGGCTCGACTGGCGGGAGGAGAGAGGAGATAGAGGGGAGAGTGAGGAGTTTATTATATTTGTTGGATGATGTTTAGAAGGTTTTTTCTGGTTTTGATGGCGGCGGCGCTGGTTTGCGCGGTCCCGGCGCTTGTGTGTTCGTGTGGGCCGGAGAAGTATGGGCCGTATCCGAGCGCACACCAGGGGGGCAGCGGCGAGAACGGCGGCGGCTCTGGCGAGAACGGTGAAAACGGCGGGAGCGGTCAGGGCGAGAACCCTGGTGGAGACGGCGAGAATCCCGGCGGGAACGGCGGGCAGGATCCGGCGGGTTTTAGCCTGACGGATTTCGCGGAGCTGAATGCTGTCGCGGAGGCCGGGTCGGGTTCCGAAGCTGGCGTCGGCGCGGCCACGGAGGGCGATCATGCGAGTGCGGCGGCACGCTCAAGCCTGGTGCTGGATTTCCGGTCGAAGACCAATGTCACGCCGAACTCCGGCACCCAGGTTACGGAGAGCGGGCCGGTCTATCCGAGATTCGCGCGGATGGGAAACGGCAAATGGATATTGACCTATCATAACCGCACAAACAACGCCTGCGGCTATGACTGCCGCTACATGCTGAGCGACGACCTGATACACTGGCGTTATGGCAATTACATGTTCCAGCGCTACAGCATCAGCGATCCCGCGATTGCCGGCAACAAGCGTACGTTCTCGAACTGCATCCCTTACACTCTGAAAGATGGCAGCACCATGGCCGTAGCCTCCTACCGTTCGAATCTGCAATACGTCGCGCACCGCTATGCCAACGGCATCGTGATGCGCCGCACCACCGACGGCGTGAGCTGGTCACAAACGCCCACAACGGCGCAGGAGATTCTCTCCGGACAGACGAACTGGGAGCCGTGGATCCACCAGAGGCCTTCCGGACGCATCGAGGTGTACTTCACCGACGCCTATCCCGAAATCGGCGAGCACAACTCCGGCACCGCGCTCATCTACTCTGATGACAATGGCGCCACCTGGTCCGGCAAGAAGCGGGTGATCCGGCACGAATTCGATCATACTAACCACCTCTACACCGACCAGATGATTTCGGTCGCCCGCATTCCGGGAAGCGAACAACTATTCTTCGCCAGCGAGATCTGGAACGGCTCCGCCTACCGCATTTCATACGGTAAATCGAACGCGGACGGGACGTGGACCGAACTTGCTGACAATGAAGAAGGCCCCTCCGACTATCGCTGGGCCCAGATCAAGGGCGCGGCCCCGACCGTACTGATCTTCCCTTCGGGCGAAATGGTATTGTCCTACAACAGGTCCAGCACCTTCTACGGCCGCTTCGCCGTGCCGGATTACGATGCCATCCTGGCCGCCCCCGAGCGCAAGCTGCTGGAGGCCAGCGGCTTCTGGGGCACGGTCCACGAGGCCGGCACGCACAAGATGGTCACCGCCGTACACTCCGGTGCCGATATTGTCATTGCCCAATACTGCCTCAACCATGATATCAAGGCCACGGCACGGACTTCCGCCGCGGACGGGGACAATAAAGAATGGCTCCGCACGGACGAGGCGCTGTTCCTCGGCGCGAACGGGCAAGCCCAGGCGACGCTGCGCTGCAGCCAGGACGCCCAGAACCTGTACTTCCTGATTGAGGTTAAGGACAACGACCTGAAGTCCGACGACTACGTGAAGGTCTTCCTCGCCCCGTACGGGACCACCGCGCCGGATGACAAGTGCCGGAGCTTCGTTTCTAAGCTCAATACCGACGCCGCCCAGGCGTACAAGGGTACCCTGGACAGCGCTTCGGACACCGACACCGGCTGGTACGCCGAAATCCAGGTGCCCCGCTCTGATCTCGTAATCACAGACGGGAAACTGCTTTTGAACTTCCTGCTGCACGACAGCGGCAGCGACGATGAACTACTCGCAGCGGAAACGGACTTCAGCAAGTGGGTCGAAGTCTCCGGACTGTAGATACTGGGGCTGAATGTTCCGGTATTTGGATTGATAATACATTGATTAGTAGAACTAAACAAATAAACAAATGATTAACTCATATTATTTAAATGGGCTGCGGCGCGTGTTCCTGGGCGTCATACTGGCAGGGTTCTGCTCGTGCGTGTCATGCGGCGATAAGGCCGCGACTGAAAAGTCCGAGATCCCCGACACCCAGCTGAGGGTGCTCTGCATCGGCAACTCCTTCATGGTGGATGCGACGGAATTCCTGCCCGTGATGCTGAAGACGGCGGGCATCAAGACGGTAGAGATGGATCGCGCTTACCACGGAGCCTATTCCCTGGAGAGTTATAACACTAACTACACCAACTCTACCGTCTGCGGATGGATGAAATACCGTCCCGGCTATGCCAGCTGGAAAGGGGATAATTCTCTGATCCATTCGTTGAAAGAAGTCGTCGAGAGCGGGGAATGGGACCATGTCTTATTCATTGACTCCTCCGCCGCCGGATATGTGGTAAGCGAATCGAGGGTCGCTGCCATCGAGTCACTCATAAAGAGAATTAAGGACCATCAGAGCGGGCATCCCGTGAAGTTCTGGCTGGTCAATCCCCAGACTGACGGGCACGGCTACTCGACGCTGGTCGAAGATTTCGGCAATGACCAGATGGCCCAGTTCAGGGCCAAGGTCAAGCTGGCTCAGGAGATGATAGAGAAGACCTCCATCGATGATGTCATCTCTACCGGCGCGATGATTCAGAATCTGCGCACTTCTGTGCTGAATACAGACCCTATGACTCAGGATATCTCCCGCGACAGGCATCACCTGGACTACGGAGTCGGCTGCTACGGTGCGGCCTGCACGGTATTCGAGAGTATATTCACTCCGGTCTTCAAAGTTGATATTGCCAATATAAGAATCCGTACGGAATGGGAAGTCCATCACCCCAATCTCTACAGCATCGCCGTGACGGATGCGAACTCCCCGAT
>JAFSTI010000020.1 GCA_017450585.1 Bacteroidales bacterium | reverse complement strand
TCGCCGTAGCAGGCTACAGCTACTACGACTACATGAGCGAAAACCTGCATACTTACAACTATGACTTCCCCACGGACCAGTTCGAGTATAACAATATGGGTCTCGGTCTCGCCCTGAAGGACGGCAATGCCACTATGAGCAGCGGAAGGTCGATGAATAAACTTATTTCCTTCTTCTCCCGAGTGAACTACAGCTACGACGAGAAATACATCCTCGCCCTGTCACTTCGTGAAGACGGATCCTCCAAATTCGGTCCGAAAAACCGCTGGGGTACCTTCTGGTCCGCTTCTGCGGCGTGGAGGCTCTCTCAGGAAGACTTCCTTAAAGACCTGAACTGGATGGACGAACTCAAACTGAAAGTCAGCTACGGTGTCACCGGAGTCGAGCCCTCATCAGCATATCTTTCCAAGCAGACCTATTCCTACGGTAACCCGACCTACATGGACGGCAAGTGGATCTACACCATCTCCCCGAGCCGCGTGGCCAATCCGAACCTGAAATGGGAAGAGAAACACGAGCTGAATATCGGTGTAGACTTCTCTGTCCTCAACCGGCGCCTGTCCGGATCCCTCGATCTGTATAGCCGTGTGACTAAAGACCTTCTGTACACCTACAACGTGCCTGTTCCCCCGAACCTCGCTTCTACCATCTATGCTAATGTGGGCTCCATTGCCAATAAGGGTATCGAGCTCCAGCTGAACGGCCAGGTGCTGAAGACTTCGGATTGGACCCTGAATATTTCCGGGAATGTTTCCTACAACTCTAACCTCATCAAAAGCCTTTCGAATGAGTTCTATACCCGCGACTACATGGAGGTGGGAAGCACCGGATCTCCGGTACAGAAGACCACGCATATCGTTAAGGAAAACGGTGCGGTCGGTGACTTTTACGGATGGGAAAGTATTGCCCTGAAGAAAAACGGCGCATGGAAGGTGATTAAGGAGGACGGCAGCGACGGCACCTATGGTGACGAAGGCTCCCGCCATGTCATCGGCAACGGTATCCCGAAGATATTCGCCGGCCTGGCCATCAACGCCGCATGGAGGCAGTTCGATCTGTCCGTTAACCTGCGCGGCGCATTCTGCTACCAGATCCTGAACCAGTATCGTATGCTCTGGGAGACTTTCCAGAAGGGTCAGCAGTACAACTACCCGAAGACCATTCTGGAGCGCCCTTACGGCGGTGAGTACTATCTCGGAATCAACACATCTCCTTCTTATGTGAGCTATTTCCTCGAGAACGGAGACTTCGTGAAGATCGACAATATCTCTTTGGGCTACAACTTCAAGCTGCGTCCCGAGAGCATTGTGAAGACCCTTCGTGTCTATGCCTCCGCGATGAACTTCTTTACCTTTACCGGCTACAAGGGAATTGATCCGGAAGTCAACTTCGGCGGTCTTTCCCCCGGTATTGAGAGCGAAAATCGCTATCCTACGACCAAGAATGTGTCACTGGGTGTCAAAGTCGGATTCTAAAAAAGCGTGAGTATTATGAAAAAGATATTTATAGCAATCCTTTCCGCAGGTGTTTTATTCGCCGCCTGCACGAATCTGGACGAGAAGGTATATTCTTCGATGACATCGGAGTCCTACTACAAGAACTTCTCCGATGACGACATTCCCGCCGCCCTCGGCAAACTGTACTCCGACATCCGGCTGCTTTACTCTGGAAACGCCGTACATACCGGTGGCTGCTGGCTCTACACCAACGAAGAAGTCAGCGACATCTGGATTACACCAAAGCGTGGAGGAGCCTGGTATGACGGAGGTATCTACTACCGTCTGAATAAGCATCTCTGGGACTACGACGACGCGCATATCCTGAACAATTGGCGCAAGGCCTACCGTAGCATCAATGACTGCAACCGCCTGCTCTACGAGTTCGAAAATGCCGGAGTGAAAAATGAAAAGATGAACTCCGAAATCCGCGTCGCCCGCGCGTTCTGGTACTTCGTGCTCTGTGATATGTATGGCAATGTCCCTATCCAGACACGCTACGACGTCCCCGCAGACTACACGCCTGAGACCTCCACCCGTCAGGAAGTGTTCGATTTTATCATAACGGAAATCACCGAAAGCCTGCCCTATCTGGAGAAAAAGATATATGGCCGCTGGGACTACTACGCCACCACCTGCCTGCTCGCGAAGATGTACCTGAACGCCGCCTCCTGGGGCGTCAGCACCGGCTCGGTAAATGCCTGGGACAAGGTGGTCGAGCTCTGCGATGACATTCTGGACCACGGCGGATACATACTGGAGCCTGACTACAAGGCATCCTTCGTCACCGAGAACCAGAACTCCAAGGAGATAATAATGGCCTGTGTCAATGACGACGTCTACAACCAGTACTCCGGCGACCAGCCCTGGACCCTGCATCTGTGCACCATGCACTGGAAGTATTGCTATCACGGCAATACCGTCACCCAGTACTGGGGCGGCTGCTGCTCCACTCCGGAGTTTGCTTATAGCTACGACCCCGATGATCTGCGCTACGAAAAGACCTGGTTTGAAGGACAGCTTTATGACAACACCGGCGAATACACGGGCGTAGTGGGTTCCCCGCTGTACTGCGATCCCTGGGATTCCCGCAATCAGGGCGATCTGCTCTGCCACACCAAGGATATCCCCATCTTCCCCGGTGATGCTATTGAGACCACCAGTGAGGCTTCCGGCGTGCGC
>JAFSTI010000218.1 GCA_017450585.1 Bacteroidales bacterium | reverse complement strand
CAGCGTGACCTGGAGACATTCTTGAAGCGGAACATGCCTGACCTGTATGACCTGAAGCGAGACAGCAGTTTCGTGTCCGAAGAAAAGTTCGCATCCATGTATGGTATAACCAGGCAGGAGGCAGTGGAACACTATAAAGACCATTTGCGAGAGCGTGCGAACAGAAAAAGACTGTCCCGGAAGGACAGGATGTACTCCCGCTATATCAAGGTTCCGATGCTCAGTGAAGGAATACGGCTGGATACCATGCTCTTATCGTCAGACGGAGAGTTTGTGTACCAATACATACAGACCGTCAAGGCCATGCCCGGCCTGCGGAGGATAGACATAATGCTGGATGGGGAGATTTACGAAGAAGACAAATTGCTCTATTCAATGCCCGCGGCCGGGCCTCTGACCTTTTATATAAGCTCGCTGAGCGCCTTCGTGGACGATACGCCGCGATACCTTAGCAAAGTGATAGAGCGGCGCAGCTGCACGACACACTCTTGCCGGCTAGACTTCGAGAAGGGGAGCAGCACTCTGGACCCGGGCCTGGGGGAAAACCAGTCCGGCATTGACGATATCAAAAAGGCTTTAGGCCGGTATGCCTACGACCCGGAATTCCACCTGGACTCGGTATGCATAACTGCATCCTGTTCTCCGGATGGCTCGTACCGCCTCAACTCAGAATTGTCCCGCAGCAGGGGCAATGCAGTGACGGAATACTTCCGCTCGCAGATGCCGGACTCATTGACCTTCATCTGCCACGAGAATCCGGAAAACTGGGCGGGGCTGGAGCGACTCGTCCGGGCGGATACAAGCCTGACGGGCAGGGACTTGAAGGACTTTGAGGCCAGTATGGCAGTTGCCGATCCGGACCTTCGCGAGCGTGCTCTGTGCCAGAAGAGCTCCTACCCGTACATTGCCGCGAAACTGTACCCGAAGCTCCGTTCGGTGAGCTTTGACTTTCATCTGAGTCGGCGATGGATGGATAAGGATACGGTGCATACGACCGTTCCGGACACGCTCTATATGGCTGGTATCCAAGCTATTAAGGACTGCCTGTACGAGGATGCGATAAAGATTCTGACGCCCTATGCCGATTTCAATACGGCTGTGGCGCTATGTGCGGCAGATCGGAATCACACAGCTCTCTCCGTGCTGGAGGACCTGCCGGTAAGCGGCAAGAGCGAATACCTGATGGCGGTACTCCACTCCCGGATGGGAGAAGACGCGCCCGCCGTGCAGCACTACCTGAACGCCTGTGCGATCGACCATACATATGTGCATAGGGGCAATCTGGACCCGGAGATAAGTGAACTGATCAAGAAATACCAGCTCAACACAGAATAATTAACAAACCAATTAATCAAAACACTATGAAAAACAAATTATTATTCAGCGTCTTTGCGTGCGTGATACTAGGCGCTGCGGCCTGTACGAACCTGTCAGACGACAATTCAATTGTCCAAAAACCGGTGCCTGATGATGGCTTATGCCATCTCTCCGTAACGGCGACCACGGTAAAAACCAGGGGGCATGAGACAGGGTCCCCGGAAGATAACAGGATCGACAACATCCAGGTATTCATATTCAGAAACACGGGCGGAGCCGACAACGGCATCCTCGATGCCAGCGGATCAGCCTCCGGAACTACCGTAGATTTATCATGTACCTTCGGGCCGAAGATTGTTTATGCAGTCACAAACGCCCCGCTAATCACGAATGTCTCCACGGTCAATGAACTAAAGGCCGTGGTCACAAACCTTTCGGACAATCTTAGGGAAAACCTTATGACAGAAAAGTTCGTGATGGTCGGCAGGGTAGAGAAGAACATGGACTTTGCGAATCCGGCGCTGAGCGTAGAGGTGACCAGGCGAGTCTCGAAGTTGACATTGGAAGCAATATACTTTGACATGAGTTCAGCGTACTACCAAAACTCTGACATCGTCTTCAGAAGGGCCTATCTCGCCAATGCGGTAACCGTGGCCCATCTGGACGAGAACTACACCCCCGTAGCCGCCGACTATGCGAATAAGGGAACGTTTACCTCTTCCTCTGCCGACCGCCTGCTTTGCTTTAACGCCAATGAAGAAATCGACCCGACTGACCCGAGGTATATCAGCGCAATCGATTTTTACGCCTATCCCAACCCTTCGACCGGGAATGATACATCAATGAATCCCTGGACGGTGAGACGCTCCAGGCTGGTGATCGAATGCTCCTTCAATTCGGAAATCTTTTACTATCCCATTGATCTGCCGGCACTTGAGGCCAATACTTACTATACGATCGAGAGAGTAACGATCACACGCCCAGGCGGAAAGGATCCCAACAAACCGATCGAATTCGGAGACTTGACCTACAATCTGACAATCACCGACTGGGAGATGACCACACTCACCGACGGAACCAATATCTAATACTATGAAAGCGGCATTTTTATTAATTCCGGCAATGCTGCTGTCCATGACGGCATGCACGGAGAGAGAAGAGGCCGCAAACCCGGAAGAAACGGTATCTGTCCGCTTCAGGATAGGTACCGTCTTACCCGGGACAAGCGCGGCCACGGCAGAAGAGATGGCCGTAAACAGTCTGCAGATTATGGTCTTCGACGCGCAGGACAGCACCATCGTCGACTATAAAAGCATAGACGATTTGTCGCAGCCGCCGAGTCTCAGGATTGAGAAAAACAGGGCCAGGATAGTGTACGCCGCAGCCAATATTCCCGATGACTTCAGCGATGTCTCAAGCATTGCGGACCTGCACTCCAGAACGGTATCCTACCGGAACGAGGCAGTCGGTAACTTCCAGATGATGGGACATGTAAACGTATGCGTGACGTCGGATGTTACTGTATCTCTTCCGCTCAGGAGGTTTGTCGCCAAGATTACCCTGCATGGCTACCGGATTAGGCTTTCATGCCTGAGGAACAGTGTGCCGGATATGAAACGAGTCGCGCTGCTGGCGATTCCCAAGGCATGTTATTGCGACTTCTCCGAATATACCGGATCATATTATAACCTGTTCGAGGGGATGACCGAAGAGAATATGCCTACGGCGGAAATCAAGAATCCGCCCGACCATATCGATGAATACGGTTTTCTTATCAACGAGCAGTCTTTGGTATTCTACGGCTACCCCAATTCGGTCCAGACATACGGAAACAATAAGTATCCCCGAGTGGCTCTGGTATGCATAGGAGAGTATCATAACAGCGGCTCGAGTGTGTCCAGATACTGCTATCATTTGCTCGGCCTGTCCCTGCCGCCCCTGGAATCAAACCTGGAGTACCGCATACTGCAGGTCACATCCGCCGCATATGGGGAAGAAATTGAAATAACTCCCGGAGAACATCCTGTCAGCGAAGGAGATTGGAAACCGAGGCTATCTAACGCTGTGCTGGGCTATATCGAAGTCCGGGACATGAGCACCGGCCTAATTAGAGAAATATATCCTATAAAGGAGGTGTCATACCGTGAAGAAGATATTGAATAAGGCAATATGCTGCCTTCTGCTATCTTGCATCGTCGGCTGTTCGGTCAAGGAAGACCGGGCGCCATGCCCCTGCCTGATTTCACTGGACATGAGCGAGTGCGTGGGAGCGGGAGATGTGATCGTAAGCGTGTGGAACGACGGAATCGTGTACAGACAGCTATCCAGTTCTGGCGAGGAAAATGTCCTGCTAATGTGTGAAGTTCCCAAGGGAGAGGTGACGGTCTCGGCCGTAAGCGTGACAAAAGGGGAGCGCCTGAGCGGAAGTGTACTGGAAATCCCTCGGGGGGCGCTTCCTGACAGTGTATATGCGTGCGTAAGGACAGTGGATGCAAAAGGAGAGAGCGCATGGGGCAGGATGAAACTCCTAAAACAGTTTGCATCGGTGTCAATGGATGTGCGGGAGGCAATGCCGCCGGGTGAGAGCGCCCGCGCCGATGTGAAGATCAATGTGTGCGGGATGGACATCCGGGACCTCACAGCCGTGAGCGGGGAGTCGCTTTTCAGCGTAGCGGCCTCGGAGGACGGACTGTTCCATTTCTGCCTGCCGCGGCTTCCTGACGGAAAGGTGGAAGTATTTATTGGCAATAATGCCTTCCCCCTGGATTTGGGCGCCATCATGCGGCGCAGCGGTTATGACTGGGAAGCGCCGGACCTCGCGGACATAAACATCCGCATGGGGCCTTGTGACGGAGATATCGGAGTGGAAATTATTCCCTGGCGCGGATTCCTGTTGGAGGACGTCGTGATTTGAATATTTTTATGTAAATTTACACGTGTATGGCTGTACTTAATAAAATAGTAATCCAGGACTTCCGGAACATCGCCTTGCAGGAACTCGAGTTCTCGCCGAACGTGAATTGTATTTGCGGACTGAACGGTGCAGGCAAGACCAATCTCCTGGACGCCATATACTATCTGTCGATGACCAAGAGCGCCTTCGCTACTGTCGAGAAGTTCAACTTCCGCCATGGCTGCGACTCTTTCAGTCTGGCAGGTGACTATGCGATGCCTTCCGGGGTGATCTCGCGCTTCAGCGTTAAGGTGGAAGACGGTGGCGGAAAGCGTGTTATGCGCGACTCCAAGCCCTACGCCAAGATCTCGGAGCATATCGGGTTTCTGCCCATCGTGATGGTATCCCCGTCGGACAGCGCCATGATAAGCGAATCCGGGGACGAGCGGCGCCGTTTCGTAAACTCCGTCCTCTCACAGATGGACACGGAGTATCTCTCCGCCGCCCAGCAGTACACGAAACTGCTGATCCAGCGAAACTCACTGCTAAAGGAAATCGTTCCGGCAGAAGACCTCCTCGCGGCATTCGACGCCCGCATGACGCACTATGCCTCACTGGTCTATGAAAGACGCAAGGCCTTTGTCGGGGAGCTATTGCCAGTAGTAAGGCAATATTACGAGCGCATCTCCTCCGGTCACGGACAGGTGGGGATCGAATACCGCTCCGACCTTTCCGCCGCACCGCTGGACCAGGTGCTTTTCGCGCACCGCGAGAAAGACCGGGCGCTGCGTTACACTACGGCCGGAATCCAGCGGGATGACTTCATTTTCAGCCTGGACGGCTATCCGATCCGGCGCTGCGGCTCGCAGGGGCAGCAGAAGTCATTTCTGGTCGCCCTGAAATTCGCCCAGTACGAGATTATGAAGAAGCGTTACGGCTTCCCTCCGATGTTACTGCTGGACGATCTGTTCGACAAACTTGACACCGAGAGGATGACCAGCCTGCTGCAGATGGTCTCAGGCGAAGACTTCGGGCAGATATTCCTGTCCGACACAAACCGGGACCGTATCGGCGGACTTCTGGACAAACTAACATCCGACCGCTCATACTTTGAGTGTAAGGATGGATGCTTTGAAAAGATATGACATGGGAAGGTCGGTGAGAATAGAAAGGAAAAAAGCCCTGGGCATGGAAGAGGTCGTGCAGATGTACCTCAAATCCATGGGTCTGGAAGCCCCCCTTAATACGAGACGGGTGTTCGCTGCGTGGGACCAGGCCTCCGGCGCTGCGGCCTACACGGCGAACCGCTTCTACAAGGCGGGAACCCTGTATGTGACCCTCACCTCGTCAGCGGCCCGGAGCACCCTGTCATTCCAGAAGGCGGAACTGATTACCAGGATGAACGAGATACTCGCCACAGACGAACTCTTCTCCAAGGATAATCCTAAGGTGTCCTTTGTAAAGGAGCTGAAACTGAAATGATTAAGATAGTAATCGATAAAGCCATCCCCTTCATCGAGGGAGTCTTCGAACCATTCGCCGATGTACGCTACATCAGAGGAGAGGAAATCGTACACGATGATATTGTCGATGCCGATGCCATAGTAATCCGCACCCGCACTAAGTGCAATAAAGAACTGCTGGACGGTACGGCGGTAAAACTAATCGCCACCGCCACCATCGGCATGGACCACATCGATACCGAGTACTGCCGATCCCACGGCATATTCCTGAAAAATGCATCCGGCTGCAACGCCGGGGGAGTGATGAACTATGTGTTCTCCGCGCTCTACGGAGTGGCGGCCCGCAAGGCTATTCCCCTGGAAGATTGCACTCTGGGCATCATAGGAGTAGGAAACGTGGGCGGACGCGTAGAGATGATGGGCCGTGCGCTGGGATTCAATATCCTGCGCTGCGATCCGCCCCGCGCCATCGCGGAAGGTCCCGACGGATTCTGCTCCCTGGAATATCTGCTGAGCTGTTCGAACGTCGTAACCCTGCATGTGCCATTGACCGAAAACACCTATCATATGGTAGGCGAAGAGTTCTTCTCCATGATGCGCCCCGGAGCCTTCTTTATCAATACGGCCAGGGGAGAGATTGTGGACGAACGTGCGCTGAAGGCTGCCGTGCCGAAACTTGGGGCTGTCATTATCGATACCTGGGAGCATGAACCGGACGTGGACGTCCAGTTGCTGGAAATGGTCGATATCGCGACTCCTCATATTGCCGGGTACTCGTATCAGGGAAAACAGAACGGAACGGCCTCTGCGGTCCGCTCGGTCGCCCACTTCTTCGACTTCAGGCCGCTTTTCGAATTTTTCCCGACAGCGCCTATAAAAGAGCTGGAAGCCATAAAAGTCGACCTGAAAGGCAAAACACAAGGTGAGATAGCCTCCGTGCTTCAGTACAATTACCCCATCTTCACGGACGACTTCATGTTCCGCCTGTCGCCGGGCAATTTCGAAAAACTGCGCGAAGAATACAGTTACAGAAGAGAATATTATATCGAAGGATAATGGATAAAGCTAGAATCAAGAAACAGGTCGAACGCTTCCGCAAAGGCTTCCCCTGGATGACAATCGTAGACCCGGCCACTCCCGGGAAGGGTATTTGCGTACTGGACGAAAAAATGCAGGAAGAGGCATTGACCTACGCGAAAGAACATATCTCCGATGTAAAAGGTGCGTGCAAATTCGTTCCTGCCTCCGGAGCCGCCTCCAGAATGTTCAAAGACATATTTGCCGGAATGGCAGCCCTCGAAGAAGGTACGGCCATCGCGGACGACTCGGCACTTGCCCGTCTAACCGACCACATCGGTGAATTCGCATTCTACGACCCGGCAGTCTTCCCCGCAGATAAAGAAGACAAGCAGGCCCGGCGTCTGGAAGTCGCCCGCAAGATGCTCACCGCGGACGGCCTCAACTATGGAAGCTGCCCCAAGGGCGTCATCCGTTTCCACAGATATCCGGACGGAGAATGCCGTACCGCGTTCGCCGAGCACCTGGTCGAAGGGCAGGCGTACATGCGCAATGCAGACGGCAGCGTAAATCTGACCGTCACCATCTCGCCCGAGCACAGGCCCCTTTTCGAGGCCGCCCTGCAGGAAGTGAAGGACGCGTATGAAAAGCGGTATGGGGTCAATTATAACGTGCGTTTCACATACCAGGACCCCCAGACCGATACGGTCGCCGTGGACAGCCGCAACAAGCCCATCCTCAAAGAAGACGGCACACCCCTGATGCGTCCCGCCGGTCACGGCGCGCTCATCTTCAATCTGAACGATGTCCAGGAAGAATTGGTCTCCATTAAGAATATTGACAATGTCGCCTCGGAGCGCCTGCTGCCAGATACTGCCAGATGGAAGACTATCCTTATCGGACGGGCGCTTATGCTGCGCGAGCGGATTTTCGGATATCTGGAGGAGCTGGATATGCTGGATCCCTTGCCGTCATCGATTATCTACCCGCGTGTGCCGGCGCACTCGCCCCTTATCAATGACGATCCGTATGCGACCGATGAGGCACAGTTGCTATGTAATGAAATTGAAGAATTCCTCCGTTCAGAACTATGCGTAGAAATCCCCCTGCAGCACGATTGCCGCGGGAGGGTAGAGGCCCTGCGTGAAAAACTGAACCGTCCGATCCGCGTCTGCGGAATGGTACGAAACCAGGGCGAGAGCGGCGGCGGACCTTTCATCATAAAAGCTAAAGACGGTTCCACGTCTCTCCAAATTCTCGAGGGCGTACAGATTGACAAATCCAATCCGGCTTCTGCCGATGCGCTCTCACGATCCACGCATTTCAATCCTGTAGATATTGTTTGTTGCATCCGCGACTATAAGGGCGAGAAATTCAATCTTCCTGATTTCGTGGATGAAGAGGCCGGTTTTATCAGTTCGAAGAGTTACAAAGGTCGCGAGCTCAAGGCTCTTGAGCTTCCGGGTCTTTGGAACGGATCCATGAGTGACTGGAATACAGCATTCGTGGAAGTGCCGCTCGATACGTTTAATCCTGTAAAAACTGTCCTTGACCTATTAAGACCCGCACATCGGTAATACCAGTCCCTGAAGACCTTGAAGGAGGAGTATTCAGTGAGATTCGCTCTGCCCTGAAAAGATGGGTAGAGCGAAGGGGGTTCGTCATCAGGATGAGCACCAGAGAGCTTGCTGAAACCATAGGAGTCGCTCCTTCGCAGCTGCAGTCATATTGCCACCATATGTTCCATACATCCTTCATAGTATGGCGGACACATCTCAGGCTGATCGAAGCGTGCCGGATGCTGCTGAAGAGTCCCAAAGTGAAGATCGGGCAGATATGCGAAAAGGTGGGCTTTAAAGATCCGGGCAACTTCTGCCGGGCATTCAAGGAACTATTCGGGATTACGCCGATCGCGTGGAGGCGCGAACATCGGAGTTGAGTGAAAAATGATTAATTTTGCAGTCGCTTTAAACCGTTGAATATGTTTGAGAACCTCTCGGAAAGACTTGAAAGGTCTTTTAAAATACTGAAAGGCGAAGGCCGGATCACTGAAATCAATGTCGCTGAAACCCTGAAAGACATACGTCGGGCATTGCTCGACGCCGATGTCAGCTACAAGGTAGCCAAGGAATTCTGCGACCGTGTGAAAGAAAAAGCCATGGGCCAGAACGTGCTGACGGCCGTAAAGCCTCAGCAGATGATGGTTAAGATCGTCCGCGACGAACTGGCGGCCTTCATGGGTGGAGGCGCCGTGGACCTGAACCTGAAAGGTTCCCCGGCGGTTATCCTGATCGCCGGTCTGAACGGTTCCGGTAAGACTACATTCAGTGCTAAACTGGCCGCCCGCATCCTGAACAAAAAGGGCATGAAAGTAATGCTGGCGGCCTGCGACACCTTCCGTCCCGCAGCCATTGACCAGTTGAACACGCTTGCAGCCCAGGTGGGTGTGCCGGTCTACTCCGAGCCTGAAGAGAAAGATGCGGTAAAAGTCGCGAAAAATGCCCTTGCGAAAGCCTCCAAAGAGGGGATCAGCGTACTCATAGTAGATACCGCCGGCCGTCTGGCCGTGGATCAGGAACTGATGGACGAGATCGCCGCCATGCACGCTGCGACCAAACCCTCGGAAACCCTCTTCGTAGTAGATGCTATGACCGGTCAGGACGCCGTCGAGACTGCTAAAGCCTTCAACGATCGCCTGGACTTCGACGGAGTAGTACTCACTAAGATGGACGGAGATACCCGCGGCGGTGCGGCCCTCTCCATCAAGGCAGTGGTGGGAAAACCCATCAAGTTCGTCTCCACCGGCGAAAAAATGGACGCCATGGACGTGTTCCACCCCGACCGCGTCGCCGACAGGATACTCGGCATGGGCGATGTCGTCTCCCTCGTGGAAAAGGCTCAGGAACAGTTCGACGAAAAGCAGGCACGCGAGCTCAAAAAGAAACTGGCCCGTGACCAGTTCACCATGCAGGACTTCTACAACCAGATACAGCAGGTGAAGAAAATGGGCAATGTGAAAGACCTGGCGTCAATGATTCCGGGCGTAGGCAAGGCCATCAAGGACGTGGACATCCCCGACGATGCGTTCAAGACCACCGAGGCCATTATCCAGTCCATGACCCCCTACGAGAAAGAGCATCCGGAAATCATCAACGGATCCCGCCGCAAACGCATTGCCGACGGCAGCGGAACCTCTCTTCAGGAGGTCAATAAGCTTCTGAAGCAGTTCGAGGGAACCAGGAAGATGATGAAGTCCGCGGTTACCGGCAATCTGGCCTCCCAGCTTCGCGGAATGCGCCGTTAGGGGTGCAGCGGACGGTGCTGCCCGGCTCTGTAGAGCTTCTCGGCAGCCTTCATGTACTCAGTCTCCGAATCCGGAATAAAACAGCTGGAGAACTTCTCCCAGATGTAATCGGCCGCCTGGTCATTGGGGTGGACGAGATCCTGCGCGTAGAACCTGTAATCCCGCAGCTCATCCATCATGATCTCGAAAGCGGGGAAGTACAGGCAGCGCTCCGGAAAAGAGTGCGTCAGCTCATCAACCGCCTGCAGCAGCGCGGCTTTGCTGAGTGAATTCGCATGCGCACCGTCCGATAGGTGGCGGATGGGGCTCACGGTGAAAACGAAAAACTTGTCCGGATTCCGGCGCACCATTGCTGACAATACGCTCGCGCTCTGGCCGGGACTGAGCATGGTTCTGCTGAACTCGGATGCGCTCCGTTTAAGGCAATTGGCCACAACCTCACCGTCCCGCATATAGCAGAAGGACGTCCCCAGCGTGATTATGACAATATCGCTCTGTCCCCAGAACGCCGCCGCCTCATGCAGGGACGCGTTGGCATTGTCCAAAAACTCCTGCACGCTGCTCCTGGCGAAGGAGGTATGGTGACTGAACGAGCACACGAGTCCGGCTTCGGCGCCCATTTCCACACAGTCATCCGGCCCGAATCCGGCATCCGAGCAGAGGCGGGCGGCGGCATTGGCCACCGACACCGGATTGTAAAGCGTCCCGAAAGGGTTGACACATGCATTCATGCCGGCCCTCTGCAGCCTCGCTCCCATCTGGTCTGCAAAACAGCTGCCCAGCAGGGTAAGTCTGCTATCCCGTGTAATCCGGACGGGGGAGGAAGGGATGTCTATTTCCGTAAAGAATTTCATGCTCTCAGTTTTCGGTAAAATTACGCAATTCTTTGTATATTCGCACGATTATGAGAAGGATAATAGTGCTATGCCTAATCTTTCTGCTACCCCTTACGGCCGCAGGGGCGGGTCATGCGCTACGCTCCACATACGACCTCGCGTTGAGGTATAACTTCGACAACTACGAATTCGACCGCGGAGGAAACGAATATCTGCGCTCCAGAACGATCAATGCCTTCAATTTCGCCCTAGTCGGAGGGCTGGACATGCGTGAAAGCTCAGCCGTATCGCACCTTTTCCGCGCCGGCATATCCTGCACCAAAGACATGGGCAGCCGCGATATCGCCCCCGAACTGCTGGCATACTATTCATTCAACTACGCCTTCTCAGGAAGCACCGTGCTGCAAGGTGTATTTGGAATCTACCCGTCCGACTACTCAGAAGAAGAATACTCCAGGGCATTCGTCTCCGACTCGCTCCGTTTCTACGACAGGGCATACGAAGGAATGATGTTCAAACTCAGGACAGAGCACAGCTACTCCGAACTTTGGCTCGACTGGATGGGCATGCACGGACAGTCTGTCAGGGAGCGTTTCCGCGTAGTCGGCGCCACTTCCTGGAAGCCGTGGTCTTTCCTTAAGATCGGAGCGGACTTCAGCATGTACCATTTCGCAGGTTCGGTCGAGACCCCCGGGGTTGTGGACAATATCCTTGCGAGCCCCTACGTCAAGCTGGATTTCTCCACGCTCGCCGGCATGCGGGAACTATCGCTGAAGGCCTCCATGCTGGCCGGATACCAGCGCGACCGCAAATTCGGCACCGGAACGCTCCTGCCCATGGGCGGGGAACTCGAACTCAGGGCCCGCTACCGCCGCCTCGGCCTGGACAATGTGTTCTATGCCGGAGGCGACCTTATGCCATTCTACGATAATACCGCTTACGGAAAAAAATACGGGAACACCCTTTATTTCGGATCACCGTTCTACCGCGCCTCTCTCTACGACAGGATGGAACTCTATTTCGCGCCGTACATCTCCAGGAGACTGGACTTCAGGATCTCGGCCGTGTTCCATTTCGCCGCATCTGAAATCCCTTATCAGGGAACGCAGCAGATGTTGACCCTACTGTATCGTTTATGAGAAAGATATTGTCTCTGATGACCTGTGCTGTCATCCTTCTTTCCTGCTCTGTAAAAGAGGGCAGGCATACGCTCGTGATTCTGGAAACCAGCGACGTGCATGGGGCATGGTTCAGCACCGACTATAACGGTAACCCGCGCAGCTCACTGATGTCCCTGAATACATACGTGGACAGTGTGCGCGCAGAGCATGGAAGGCGGAATGTCCTGCTGCTCGATGCCGGCGACTGCCTGCAGGGGGACAATGCGACGTTTTATTACAATTACGTCGATACGGTCGCTGACCATCTATACCCGCGCCTGGCTGAATACATGCATTATGACGCCGTAGCCGTGGGCAATCATGACATCGAAACCGGGCACGGCATCTATGACCGGATTGCGGCCGTTCTGGGTGCGAAAGGCATACCGATGCTCGCCGCGAATGCCGTACAGGAAGACGGAAGCTGCTATTTTCAGCCATATACCATAGTTCGGAGGGCCGGATTGAAAGTGGCCGTGATAGGCTTTACCAATGCCAATATCAAGGCCTGGCTGTCCGAGCGCTATTGGTCCGGAATGGACTTCCAGTCGCTCACGGACGTCGCCCAGAGCTGGGTGGACCAGGTCCGGCGGGAACAAAAGCCGCAGGTAGTGATCGTCCTTACCCACAGCGGGACCGGAACGGGGGACGGATCGATACTGGAAGCCCAAGGTCTGGATATGCTGAAGACTCTTCGCGGCGTCGACTTCCTGGTCACCTCTCACGACCATCGTGCGCGTATTGAGAAGACCGACAGCATATGCATGCTCAATTCCGGCAGCCACGCCCGCTCACTCGCGGAGGGCGTTATTGAACTCGATATCCGTCACGGACAGGTGGTCTCCAGGAAACTGGATGCGAAACTGATACAGGTCGATCCGCTAATTGTGGATGAGCGTATGCGCGCGAAATTCGAGCCGGAATACCGGGCCGTATATGATTTCTCTCACCGAGAGGTGGGGGAACTGCCCGTGGCCCTTCGTACGAGGGATGGTTATACCGGAATGTGTCCCTATCTGGACCTGCTTCACTCTGTGTCGCTCGACTGCCCTGAGGCGCAGGTCTCACTAGCGGCGCCCCTCAAATATGATTCCGTGATTCCTGCCGGTCCCGTGGAATACAACGACCTCTTTACCATCTATCCGTACGAGAATCAGCTCTATGTGGTAAGGCTGAAAGGGAGTGAGCTCCTATCTCTTATGGAACTATCCTATGACCGCTGGATCAATACCTATAGCGGCGCGCCCGAATCCCACCTGCTCAAGATAGTGCCCGGCGCGGATAAACGCAATGGCGGCTCCGTATCATGGCATTTTGCCAATCCTTCGTTCAATTTCGACTCTGCCGGAGGCCTGTGTTATACGGTCGATGTGACCCGTCCTTACGGCAGCCGTGTGAGTGTGCAGTCCATGAGCGATGGCAGCGATTTCAGTGTCGATTCTGAGTACAATGTGGCCATGACTTCATACAGGGCTTCGGGTCTGGAAAGTCTGATTAAAGGCTGGGGCAATACGCCCGATGATGAGCTCGAAGGTCGTATCGTGGCCAGGTACCCCAGTATCCGGAAAATGGTTTATTACTATATCTCCGAAGGCAAACCCATACGGAAGACCGGCCTCGGAGAGTGGAAGTTCGTTCCCGAATCTCTCGCAAGGCCGGCCTTGGAAAAGGATATGGCTCTGCTATTTGGCGAAAGCCACTGATCTGGTCTCCCGGATGACGGTAACCTTCACCTGTCCGGGATAAGTCATTTCTTCCTGGATCCTCTGGGCGATAATCTGGGACAGTTCGGCGGCTTTCTCGTCGCTTACCTCTTCTGCTCCGACTATAACCCTGAGCTCGCGGCCTGCCTGAATGGCGTAGGTCTTGGTCACACCTTCATAAGAAGCGGCCAGACCCTCCATGTCGCGCAGACGCTTGATGTAGGACTCGATCACCTCGCGGCGTGCACCGGGACGGGCTCCGGAGATGGCATCGCCGACCAGCACCAGGGGAGCGATGAGGGAGGTCATTTCCATCTCCTCGTGGTGAGCGCCGATGGCGTTGCATATCTCAGGCCTCTCCTTATACTGCTCGGCGAGCTTGGCACCCAGAAGGGCGTGAGGCAGTTCGGAATCCTCCTCGGAAACCTTACCGATATCGTGAAGCAGACCGGCCCTCTTAGCCAGTTTCGGGTTCAGACCGAGCTCGGAAGCCATAATTGCGCAGATATTGGCCACCTCGCGGGAGTGCTGCAGAAGGTTCTGTCCGTAAGATGAACGGTATTTCATGCGGCCGATAAGCCTTACCAGTTCCAGGCTGATGCCGTGGATACCCAGGTCAATACAGGTGCGCTTTCCGGTCTCGAGAATTTCCTCCTCGAGCTGCTTCTTAACCTTCGTCACGACTTCCTCGATACGTGCGGGGTGGATACGGCCGTCAATCACCAGCTGATGCAGGGCCAGACGCGCCACCTCACGGCGTACGGGATCAAATGCGGAAAGCAGGATCGCGTCGGGGGTGTCGTCCACCACGATTTCCACGCCGGTAGCGGCCTCCAGGGCACGGATATTACGGCCTTCGCGTCCGATGATACGGCCCTTGATCTCGTCATTCTCGATAGGGAAGGTAGTGACCGCATTCTCGATAGCCGTCTCGGTCGCCGTCCTCTGGATGGTATTGATGACGATGCGTTTGGCCTCTTTGGCGGCATTCAGGCGAGCCTCGTCCATGGTGTCATTGATGTAGGCCTGGGCAGCGGTACGCGCCTCGGCTTTCATATTCTCCATAAGGATGCCCTTCGCCTCTTCGGCGCTCATTCCGGCCACATTCTCGAGCTGCCTGTTCACCTGAGCGGTCTGTTTCTCCAGCTCGGCGGCCTTACGCTCGAAAGCTTCCCGCTGGGCCTGGAGCGAACGCTTGGCATTCTCGGCATCGTTCAGACGCTTCTCCAGCTCATTGGCCTGCTGGCCCAGTGAAGATTCTTTCTGGCGGATGCGGTTTTCGTCTTCGCGGATCTTCGCATTCTTCTCGTTCACATAGCGCTCATGGTCGGCCTTGAGCTTCAGGAACTCCTCCTTCGCCTGGAAAATACGCTCCTTCTTAATGTTCTCAGCCTCGAGTTCGGCCTTTTGGATAATGGCATCCTTACGGCCGTTCAGACTGGCCCTCTTGATAAGGATGTAAGCGGCAAGGGCTATCACTGCGCCCGCAACTGCCGACAAAATATAATACAACATACTACTGTTTCATAAAAGCCGCCCGAATCCGTTTGTCAGAAAAGGCTTGATGTAAGCTTTGGGCTCCGGGGTATCTCAGGCTTCCGGTCAGCGCCGGCCTGCCATCCTTATCCCGAGCGGACCCGATTCCGGAGAACGTGTTGTTTTCAGCAAGGGGATAGGGCGGCTAACTTTTTGGGGTTTCCAGATATTTGTTAGTCTCACTGAGCAGGGCGGAAGCTTCTTTTTCGATATCGAAGGCCCGCTTTTCGAAATGAAGCTTGCGCGCAGCCATCTGCAAGGCTATGATACTGAGCTTATTCTCAGTACTCTGGCTCGGCTGTGTGGAGTTCAACCTCTCCAACTCGCGGTTCACGGCCTCGGCCGCCCTTCTTTCGAGGGCTTCCATCTCAGGGCTTTCCGCGATGAATTCGAACTCCTTGTCGCCTATTTTGAGCGTTATGTTCTGCGCCATATTGCTTTCAACTTTCGAGAAGGGCAATGCACTTGTCTATCTCTTTTATAAGCCCCGCCACCTTCGCACGAGCGTCCGCGATTGATTCCGAACCGTTCAGGAAGGCCCCGGTGAGCTTCTGATTCTCAATCTGTTTTCTTAAATCAGAAATTTTGGCTTTAAGACTCTCCACCTCCTGCTCCCTGGACTGAAGCTCGCCCTTAAGACGGGCGTTTTCCTCCCTCTGGCCTTCGTACAAGGCGATGAGTTTGCGAAAATTATCCTTCAGTTCTTCCAGCATAAACAGTGTGCTTCAAGCCTTATCAAGGCAAATTTATCAATTTTTCGTGGAACATAAAAGAATTATTCTGTATTTTTGTGTGTTATGAAAAGAATTCTTGTACTTCTGTGCGCAGCCCTATGCCTGGCTGCCTGCAACCGTGGCCCCAAGGTCATTATTTCCAATCCCGTAGACGTAAAAATGGGCGATCCCTTCGTCATGCTCGCCTCCGACGGGCATTACTACATGTATGGAACGACGAACGCCAACCGTGGATACAAGGCATACCGTTCAGACGACCTGTATAACTGGGAAGACCTGGGAATGGTCTATGTGGGACGCAAAACGTGGAACCAGAACTGCTTCTGGGCCCCGGAGGTTTTCGAACGTGACGGAAAGTACTATATGTTCTTCAGCGCTAACTGGAAAGAAAACCCGAACAATGACGACGAAGTCTTCCGCATCGGAGTGGCGGTCTCGGACAGCCCGGCCGGGCCGTTCACGGATATGTACGACCGTCCTATTTTCGATCCCGGCTATCCCATTATCGACGCCGACGTGCTCTTCGAGGAGGACGGCAGGTGCTACCTGTACTATTCCCGCTGCTGCTACAAGCATCCGGTCGAGAGCGAAATCGCCGACTGGGCGCGTGAGCAGGGCCTCTACGACGAGATCGAAGAAAGCTGGGTATACGGCGTAGAGATGAAGCCCGATTTCTCCGGAGTGATAGGGGAGCCCGTGATGCTGCTCTGCCCTCCTAAATCCATGTCGGATGAGCAGGCGGAATGGGAAAGCCGTTCGGTGACCTGCCGCGAAGCGAACCGCCGCTGGACCGAAGGCTCGCTGATTTTCAAGGACAAGGGCACCTACTACATGATGTATTCGGCCAATTTCTTCGGCGGGGCCAACTACGCCATCGGATATGCGACGGCCACTTCTCCGCTCGGGCCCTTTACCAAGTCCGCCGATAACCCCATCCTTCAGCGCAATGACGCCGAAGGCGGCCTCGTCACCGGAGTCGGCCACAACAGCGTGACCCGTTCCCGCGACGGTCGCAAGATGTACTGCGTCTATCACGGCCGCACCTCCGCTACCGGAGAGGAGCGTGTCGTATTCGTAGATGAGATGGAAATCCGTGACGGGCACCTCCGAATCCTCGGACCCACCACCAGAGATGGTTTAAACTAGCGGATTCGCTTAATCAGATTTCGTGAATGGCGGAGAATCTCATCTTCGCCATTTATTTTGTAATCCCTCATGAGGAAGCGGCCCGCGCCGATGACGGACTCGATGCAGGAGGAGTGGGCGGAATAGATCAGATTTGCCAGGAACGGTGCGTCCGACAGGAAGAAAACGCTGTCTGTATTGACAATATTTATATCGGCCACAGCTCCTTCCCTCAGCACGCCGGTATTCTCGCGGAGGGCACGGGCACCGTTAACCGTACCCATGTCGAAGAGTTCGTCCAGCGGCAGAGCGTCGGGCGACCAGCGCCAGGCCTTCTGCACGATGGCGGAGGTCTTCATCGCCTCGAGCATGTCCAGATTGTTCGAAGAAGCGCAGCCGTCCGTTCCTATACACAGATTCGCTCCGGCATCCCGCAACTCGTTGTAGAGGAAATGGTAGCCGGAAGCCAGCTTCGTATTCGAATTGATGTTATGTACGCAGGTAACCTTCCTCTCTCCCAGGATCTGCACGTCCTTCTCGCTGAGCCAGAGGGTATGGGCGGCAATAGTCCTGTGATCCAGCGCACCCAGGCTGTCCATATATTCGACGGGGGACATCCCTCCGTGCGCAGCCATGCAGTCATCCACCTCTTTCTTGGTCTCGCTCAGGTGCATGTGGATGAGCAGGTCGTGCTCCCGGGCGAACTCGACGGCCCTGCGGATATTGTCCTCACAGACCGAATAGACGGCATGGATTCCGACGGTGAAAAAAGATCCGTCGTCCCAGCCGCGGGACTCTTCCCACAGAGCGCGGCACTCCTCGAGCTGGTCTTTTCCGCTCTTATCCGGCGCTCCGTTATCCAGGATGACATAGCTGAACGCGCCCCTCACCCCCATCTCGCTCATGGCCTGGCGGGCGGTGGGGACGAACCAGTACTGATCGTTAAAGAGGGTGGTGCCTGTGCGGATCATCTCCACGGCAGCGGCTTTTGTGGCCCAATAAATGTACTCAGGGTCGATTTTCGACTCCATCTTCCATATCCTCGCGAGCCAGTCGTGGAACTTCATATCCTCTCCGACCCCCTTCATGAGGGTCATGCCGGAATGGGTATGCATGTTAATGAAACCGGGAATCGCCGTTTTCCCGCTGCAATCCATCACGACACAGACGGGGGAGGGCTCCACCGTGCCCGCCGGAGCTATACGGCTGATCAGACGGTCCCGTATAAGAATATCCTTCGCTGCGCCGGCAACGATTATATTTTTAAGAAGTATTTCAGTCAAGCCGGTAAAAGTTCTGCTAGTATTCCTCCTCGGAGGACTCGTTCTCGTATTCAGGCCTTACAGGGATCTCTCCGCCGAAGCAAGTGTCCTTGATATAGGCGATCACATCCGCGAGACCTTCCTGGAACTTCTGGAAATCCTCCTTATACAGGAAGATCTTGTGCTTGTCGAAAGAGAAAGTACCGTCCGGAGCGGTGCGGCGCTTGCTCTCGGTGATGGTGAGATAATAGTCGTTGTTTCCTTTCGTGGCTTTCACGTCAAAGAAATATGTACGTTTCCCTGCTCTAACTGGCTTCGAAAATACATCATCAGATTCCTCTTTGTACATAATTTGACTGTTTTATCGTTAATTGTTTTCTGCAAAAATATGATTTTTTTTCAATAACGTTCTATCTCGCCATACTTTTTTACCGTCCCGTTTCAGCGTGCCTCCCGGTGAAGCCGCTCCAGGCCGCGGATCATGCGGTCCAGGCCTTCGGACAGAAGGGCGCGAGATGTCGCGAGATTGATCCTCACGAAGCCCTCGGCACCGTACATCGAACCGGCATTGACCCAGACCTTCTCGGAGCGGAGAAGCTCCTCCTCTATCTCCTGCGAGCTCATCTTCAGTACATGGCAATCCACCCAGGCCAGATAAGTCGCTTCCATCTCATAGACCGGGAAATCGGGCAATTCGCTGCGCAGACGCCCGCACAGGTAGTCGTAATTGGCATAAATATACTTGTTCAGTTCATCCAGCCACTTCTCGCCCTCCTCGCTGTAGGCGGCCATGCCGGCCAC
This sequence comes from Bacteroidales bacterium, assembly GCA_017450585.1. Lineage (GTDB taxonomy): Bacteria > Bacteroidota > Bacteroidia > Bacteroidales > UBA932 > Cryptobacteroides. The sequence continues at coordinate 1,229 of JAFSTI010000218.1, read as the reverse complement.
CGGGGCGAACGGGTTCACGTCGCAGATCTCATTGATATTGATAGCCTTGTCGATACGGGCTAGCCAGTCGGGATTGTCGGTTACAATGGTCGCCATCTGCAGGCCGGCGATATTGAAAGACTTGCTGGGAGAGCAAAGCGTGACGCAGTTTGCCTGGTCGATGACGGCCATCGGAATATAATGGCTGCCAGGTGCGACCAGTTCGCAATGGATTTCGTCGCTGACAATGATCACTCCGTGCCTACGTGCGATGGCTGCGACCTTCTCCAGCTCCTCCCGGGTCCACAGACGACCTGCCGGGTTGTGGGGATTGCACATCAGAAGGATCTTCGCGCGCGGGGATGCGCACTTGCGCTCGAGGTCTTCAAAGTCAATCACATACCTCGGCCCGGTGACTGTCCTGAGCGGGCTTTCGGAGATTACGCAGTCATTGTTCCGGATGCAAGAGAAAAAGCAGTTGTACACGGGCGTGAGTATCACCACCTCGTCACCGGGGGCCGCGAGGGCCTTGATCACTGCGGAGATTCCGGGCACGACGCCGGTAGTGTATATCATCCATGACGGATCCGGAGTCCAGCCGTGGCGGCGCGAGAACCACTTCGAAACGCACTCATAGTAGGCTCGGGGCACACAGGTATAGCCGAACACTCCGTGGTCCATCCTCTCCTGCATCGCTTTCCTGATGCAGGGAGCGGCAGGGAAGTCCATGTCTGCGACCCACAGGGGAATCACATCGCCTTCGACTTCTACGGGCCTCTTGGCGTCCCATTTTACACATCCGCTGCCTTTGCGTTCTACGATTCGGTCAAAACAAAATGAGTCTTCCATATTATTTTAAGCTTTTAACTATACAGTCATTGGGGGCCTTGGCATTCCCGTCCCGGATTATCTCTCCGATACTGTCAGCCGTGATGGAACCGCTGCGGGGATTCTTCACGGAAGCGATGGAGCCGCGGATCGTCGCCCGGACATCGGAATACTCGAACGCCAGGTCGGCATCCTCCCCGAAAGTGCAGTCTTCCAGAACCAGGCCCTCAGCGTAGCACAGAGGCTGATGACCGGTGATGTGGCAGCGTATCAGGTGCAGCCCGCGGGAATGCCAGCCGAGGAACTCTCCGTTAATCTCGGAATCATAAACGGTCACATTGTCCGTCTCCCAGAAAGCGTCCTTGGTATTCAGCAGACTGTCATGGATCTCGACATTCCGGCTCCACTGGAAGGAATAATTG
>JAFSTI010000217.1 GCA_017450585.1 Bacteroidales bacterium | reverse complement strand
GGTAACGACGACATGCTTGACAAATACGTTGTCCTTGTCATAGTAGTTCGGGTTGGCATCGAAGCGAACTTCCTGCGCCGGAACGATAGAGGACAGGATGTAGCAGCCGTTGTAGAGGATGGAATCGGGCTGGACAGCGCCGAAGTCCTCACCCTTGGACTCCAGGAACTCGGCGTTGATGGGCCAGAGGATGGAGTAGGTGGTCATACCGTCAAAGTAGCCGCAGGGGCCGGTGAGGGTGTAAACCAGGGTGTTGCCGTCAGCCTTGATGCCGACGTCTTCCCAGGAACCGGTGCCCTCGGAGTACTCGCGCAGACCAACGATCAGGTCGGCGACGAGACCCAGGGTCTCGGACTTGGAATCGGCAGCGTGCTTCAGACCGGTAACGAAGTCTTCCGCGGTAACAGCGTCATACTCTTCGCCTTCATTGGTGGACCACACGGCGTCGTCGCGGATCACGAAGGTCCACTCGGAGGCGTCGTCATTGGCGCTCCACTCCTTCGCCATGCCGGCGACCAGAGTGCCATGGTTGTCCTGGGTCAGCAGACCCTCGATGAAGTTAGAGGTGTAGTCGCCGTTGGAGGACTTGTTGTTGTAAACATAGTCCAGGGTGGTGATGTCGAAGTTGTCGATCATGGAGTACGTGTCGGGGCCTTCGGCGGCTTCGGCAGCGGGCTCCTCGGCAGCGGGCTCCTCAGCGGCAGGTGCTTCGGCAGCGGGCTCTTCGGCAGCGGGCTCTTCTGCAGCCTCAGCAGCGGGGGCTTCAGCGGCGGGTTCTTCCGCAGCGGGAGCTTCGGCGGCGGGGGCGGCGGCTTCATTGCTACTGCCGCAGGCGGCCAGGCTCAGAACCATGGCGACAGCCATCAGCAATGCGATGAACTTCTTCATTTTGTTTCCTCCTTGTCGGATTGTTTTTATTTTGAACAGGCCCATACAGGCGAAGTTCACTGGTTCAGGCGCGTCTTTTCGCGCTGTGCTTTGTGGAACAGGGAAAAATAAAAGAAGAGAATTTGGGCAACTTTACCCCATTCCCCTTTTGGATAGATTAGATTTTAACATATGCCTTTCTAAAGTGCAAGTATTTTTAGTAGACTAAATCGAAAAAATATCAATCGTGCAAAATTCTCGTAATTTCATCTTATTTTTTGTACAAAACGACCGAAGCATTTTTGCTTCTTTTTTTCTTCGCAAATGCATCTTTGCACCAGGCGGAATTTGTGATAAAATAGACAAAAGAGACTTTATTTTAGTAGGAGGAATCCAACATGAGCGAAAATATCATCTACTGCTATTCCGGCTCCGGCCACTGTCTCGCGATGGCGAAGGATATTGCCGCGCGCCTCGGCGACACGGACATTGTCCTGATGCGCGCATATCCCGAAAAAACCGACGCGACGGAAGCCAGCCGCGTGGGCTTCATCTTCCCCTGCTACGGCGGCGGTCTTCCCGGGCATGTGGAGGAGTACATCAAGGCCATCAAAATCGCCCCGGGCGCCTACAAATTTGCCGTGGAGCAGTTTGCGGGCTACATGGGCTGCGGTCTGCACAAGATCGACGAAATCGTGGGGCTCGACTACTGGAACTACATCTCCAATCACTCCACCTGCATTTGGCTGATGCCGCACAGCCTCTGCTTCCCGCCCACGAGCAAGGAGCAGGCGCAGCAGCGCGTTGACCGCAAGGCCATGGAGGTGGCCTCCGCCGTCAAGGCAGGCATCCGCAGTGAGAAAAAGCCGCCGAAGATGGGCTTTTTCGCGCTCGAGAGCAATGCCTTCTCGAAGCTTCATCCCAAACGCGCCGGGAAGTTCTGGGCAAACGACAGCTGCATCGGCTGCGGCACCTGCGCGCGCATCTGTCCGCGCGGCAACATCACCCTCAAGGACGGCAAGCCCGGCTTCGGGAAGGACTGCATCGGCTGCCTCAGCTGCGTGCAGTACTGTCCGAAGGAGGCCATCAACGTGGGCAAGATCACCGAGAAGCGCGAGCGCTTCCCGAACCCCGCGGTCAAGGCCGCAGACCTGACAAAGAAGATCATCCATATCGACTGACAGACAGGGCTGGGACAGGGGACGGTTCCCTGTCCCATACGTCATACTTCTTTAAATGCGAAGCGGGGACCCGGATGGTCACCAGGTCCCTGTTCTGCCGCAGCATGGGCTCCATGCTCACACCGTGGGTCTTATAGACGAGATAACCGTCACGGGCAAGCAGCTCCTCAAAGGCGGCGCTCATTCCTCCAGCGCGTTGATGCCCCGCAGGGTATCCAGGATCTGCTTTACATCAGCGGCAATCGTCTCTCTGGGCGCGTCGTACTTCGCACACATCGCGTCTACAATGGCCGCCTCGGTGGTCTCCGCCTTCAGGCAGTCCACAATGAACGCGGCGGTTTTGTTGCCGCGCACCACGCCCTGGAACGCCACCGCGCCCACGGGCACCAGGAACCGGGTTTCGTCGATGTCCTGGGTGATGAAATCAGCTTTCAGCTTCATATTATCTCTCCTTAGCAGTTGGGGTCCGATTCCTCCGCAGGCGCGCTTTCGTCCTGCTTGAGCAGCCCCGGCAGTTCAGACCGCACCAGCAGTTCGCGCACCTCGCGGCAGTGGTTTTGGATATTGGGACAGTTGTGGAAGGACGTGCAGTCCGGCAGATAGGGACATTTTCTGCATTTCTCCGGGGTGACGTCCGTCCGGCTGAAGGCGCGCATCGCGGCCTCGTCGGTCACGCCGCGCCATATATCCCCGTAATAGCCCTCGTCCGGGCAGTGCTCGCAGAGGTTCAACCGTCCGTCCGGCAGGATGACCGCGCTCCGGCCGCTGTCTGCCATGCAGTGGTTGGCCCGGAGACGCTTGTAAAGCCCGTGGTTGGAGGTGCTGTGGAAGCCCGCCGCTTCGATCAGGGGATTGGCGTCCACGACTTTTTGCCACATCGTCACGGTGTCCGCCCCCGCGCGCACGTCGAACAGGGGTGCGAAGTAGATGCTCACATGGGTCTTGTCCGAGACGCCCTCGGCCATGTCCTTCAGATACCGGGGGATGCCGTCCCAGTTTTTCCCGTCCACATTGCAGCGGACGCTGACACGGATGCCCGCCGCGCTCAGGGCGCTGATGTTCTCCATCAACCGGTGATAGTAGTCGTGATCGGCAGAATAGCGCTTGCGGGAATTGTAATCCTGCTCCGCGCCGTCCATGGAAATCTGGATGTGGGAGAGGCGCCAATCATCCGTCATCTTCTTGACGATCTCCGGGGTGATCAGGCTGCCGTTGGAAATCATGCTGGATTTGTAATCGAGCCCTGCTTCTCGCAGCCCTTCGCAGATACGGTCAATGGTCCTGACCCCCAGCAGCGGTTCTCCGCCGAACCAGCTCAGGTGCACCTTGTCGCCCTCGTGGGTGTCGAGGATGTAGCGGATCACCTGCTCCACGGTCTCCGGGGTCATGGTGACCGGTTTCATGCCCTCTTCATAGCAATAGACGCACCGAGCGTTGCAGCCGAGGGTGGGCAGTATGATGTAGCCCGACAGGCCCTTTTTCCGGTTCATGGCCCGAAGCAGGGCGGAAACCTGGTTGTAGAGAGCGCACTCGTCCTTATCCTCAGGCACAAGGAAGCGGGCCGCGATCAGGTCGTCGCAGCCCTCTCCCGCCCTGGCTGACACGGGCAGCACGCCCTCCACGCACTGCTTGGTCAGGTTGTTGAACAGGTACAGCTTTCCTTCCTGCTCGAAGGGCAGCACGAACTGGGAGGGAATATATTTCACGCCCGGCTGCGGCCTGACGGGCGGCAGGAGCCTCGCCAGCCTTTCATCGGGCTTTTTGATCTCGATCATGGGATAACCTCCGTCAGATTTGATGGAGAGAGCAGAGAGGAGGGCCGTTCGCCCCCCACTCGCTGCCCTCTTAAGGCGGAAAGCGCGGCGAGAAAGCGCGTGGCTGGGGTTTCATTGCCTCCCGTGAATCGCTTCGATTACGGCGCACCGATCACGAAGGATTCACCCCGCGCCACGCAGCCCTCCACACCGCATTTCTCTTGGAGTATTTCTTATTTACCATTACCAACCATCTTCACCTCAGTTTACGGTACAATCCGAGGTGCAACCACCGGTGGAGCAAAGGATGACGTCATTCTGCATTTCGATGACTTCCAGCTTCGCTGCTTCGTACTTTTCCATAAAACGACCTCCTTTCTCACAGTATTATCTATGGCAGAACCCGGCGCGGGAGGGCGTCAGATTTTACCCGCGTTCATGCC
>JAFSTI010000216.1 GCA_017450585.1 Bacteroidales bacterium | reverse complement strand
CTCCCCCACCGTCATTCTGGACTGCAAGGAGATGAGCTACATTTCCAGCTCTGGTCTGCGTATTTTTCTGACCATCCGCAAAGCTGCGGCCCCGAAAGGCAGCAAGGTCATCGTGCGCGGCATCACCCCCGATATCCGCAATGTATTTATGATGACCGGATTCCTGAACCTGTTCCAGATTGAAGACTAAAAGCGTTATGAGCCGCTCATTAACACGTGCCGGCCAGACCCGTCCGGTGGTGCTTGGCAGGGTGATATTGCCAATAGTCGCGGGGCTGCTGGCCCTGGCATCCTGCGGCAGGGTGGCCGGGCACGACAGTTCGGGGTTTGTGAAGATTACTGACGTCATCCCGGATGTCATTCTGGAGATACGCTATTACAGCACCTACAACTTCGTGGGGGCGCGCGTGGATGGATATGAGGCTCCTACCGCATATCTGACGCGTCAGGCAGCCGACAGCCTGAGGCTTGTCAGCGATGAACTGATGGCAGCTGGATACCGGCTGAAGATTTACGATGCCTACAGACCGCAACGGGCGGTAGATCATTTCGTGCGCTGGGCCGCCGATGTCGCCGATACTGCGATGAAGGCCAGTTTTTACCCTATGTTGGATAAGAGCGTCCTGTTCGATCAGCAGTACATTATGAAGAAGTCCGGGCACACCCGCGGATCGACCGTGGACCTGACCCTGGTGGATGCACTTAGCGGGCGCGACCTGGACATGGGCGGTGTTTTCGACTGGTTCGGAGACGAGTCTCATCCCGATTTCTGCGGAGATCCCCAGACCGGCGAATACACCGGCGGCGCACTCACGGAGGCCCAGTTCCGGAACCGCATGATTCTGCGCCACGCCATGCTGAATCACGGTTTCAAGCCCCTGGAGAGCGAGTGGTGGCATTTCACCCTCGCCGGGGAGCCATACCCCGACACCTATTTTGATTTCGTAATCCGTTAGTATGATTGGAACAATTGTCAATACGGTCTGCATACTGACCGGATCGGTGGTGGGCAGCCTGCTCAAGCGGGGACTTGGAGACAAGTATAAAAACGTGCTGTACTGGGCTATGGGTCTGTCTTCCATGGCGCTGGGAGTGAGCACATTCACCCAGAACATGCCCAAGAGCGAGTTCCCGGTGCTCTTTATCCTGAGCCTGGCGATCGGAGGGGTTGTCGGTACCGCTCTCGACCTGGATGGGCGCACGAAGGCCATCATTGCCAAAAGAGGCGGAGAAGGCCTTGCCAACGGACTGATTTCCGCCTGCCTGCTGTTCTGCGTGGGCACTTTCTCCATCGTCGGGCCCGTGCTGAGCGCTACCACGGGTGACAATACGTTCCTGTTTACCAATTCTACCCTGGACCTGGTCACATCGATGGTCTTTGCCGCCACGTACGGCATCGGGATTGCCTTCTCCGCCGCGGTCCTGTTCTGCTGGCAGGGCTTTTTCTATCTCCTCGGGAAGCTGGCAGCCGAGTCGGCGATTCTTCAGGGCACGCTGGTGAACGAGCTGTCCATCGTCGGAGGCGTGCTGATATTGTCCTCCGGCCTGTCGCTACTGGGTATAAAAGACTGCAGGACGCTGAATTATCTTCCCGCCCTGCTGGTCCCGGTAATCTGGTTCCTGATTAAAGGCCTGCTGCCCGACTACTGCTTCTCGTAAACCATCACCTCGCTGCCTCCATGGCCGAAAATGGCGCTTGGCTCACCATAGTATACGGTCATTTTCTTTCCCTCGATCTTGTACTCGAACGTGCAGTCGCGTGTTTCGTTATCGTTCTGATTTTCGCGCCATTCCACCTTTCCACCGTCTTCCTCGTACGAAGCGACCATGTGGGCCTTGAATGAGAACTTGATGTCATCGACAGTATAGGTGCCGCCAAAGCGGATACCGAAGGTCCAATGATCTCCCCACATGTCCTGGCAGATGAACTGGATGCTCATGGTGCCATCGGCGTTGAATACATAGGTCTCGGTGTAATTGCGGACATCACCGTTACCATAGATGACGGGGTCGTTACAAACCCATGTTCCGACGATAGGATTTGCATCTCCCTCCTCCGTATTACAGGAGACCGCAGCGAATGATGCGACAAGCATCATGAAAGCAAAAACAAGCTTTTTCATATTATTATTTGTGGTAAATAATTTCCCGTTCTATCACTTCCGGATACGTCTCTCCAAACCAACGGGGAGTGATGGTCTCAGTTCTCTTGATCCAGTTCCAGTGTGAATCATAGAGATAATCCGTCCAGGTGTCATGGAATGTCTTGGTCTTTTCCACCGAGCACTCCTCCAGGTCGGTCGGATCCATATTGTCGTTATACCGGTATTTCTTCCACCAGATCGGCAGCATTCCGTTCGGCTCCACGGTAGAGTCGAAGGTTTCTATCACGTTTGCCTGATCATTCGCGACGAAATGATACTCGCCGTCGCTGACCACCTGGCTCTTGACCATTCCATTGCTAAAGTATTCGGTGGAAATGACCTCTTCGCTGGAATAGGGCATCCCATTTTTATACACCACAGTGTAGTTATGAATCTGCTCATTAGTCCTGGAGTCCTTGTTTGACGGGTCCCCGCCTATGGGGTACCAGAAATAATCCTCGGTTATCACGAGATTGCCATCACCGCCGAAAGTGTATGACCACTCGCTGCATTGGATGTGATCCATCAGGTCGTGGCAAATGCGCATCTTCGAAAGGTCCTTCAGGATGGTGATCGGGTAACCGTTACCGCTTTCCCAAAGTCCGTTCGCCCAGCCGAAACTCTGCGTCGGGACATATTTTCCGGTGTTTTCGTATTCGTAATCGATCCACGTCGTGAGGAAATTGTCAGAAGCGGGATAACGGATTTCCGTACGGATCCTGTGCCCGGCGGCATCGTAGGTATGGAGTTCATCCGTATTGCTACCTGCGTTTTCTGTATTTACATACTTCTTCGCAATCAGGTGGCCGGTTTCATCGTAGATAAACTCGTCATATGTGGTGTATTTGGTAATATGATGAGACTTGACCTTTCCACGAAGACCGGCAATTTGCCTGTCGGTGCGGTCCCAGTAATAAATGTCAAACCAGTCAGGCCTGGCCGGAGGATTGGCAGTGTCCCAAGCCTGGCCGCCGTTCTCAGTACCACCGCCATTTTCGGTGCCATTACCGTTGCCGCCATCTGTCTCAGTTCCGTTTTCATCGGGGAATAGATCCTCACATGAAGGCAGGAAAGTGAACGCTGCAAAGGCGATCATAGCCATAAACAAAAAACGTTTCATACCTATAAGCATTTTTTTCGAGATACTAAGGTGCGATATGTATATCGACTACGGCACACATATCAAAAAAATAATCGGTCAAATCGTACAAAAAGACTATATTTGTCATAATTATGGCTTTTATAAACAGTTTAATTTCAATGCTGCCCTTTATGGTGTGTTTCTTTTGGACACTCCATGCAGGCATCAGTCATAAGAGTCTGAACAGAGCTCAGCGAAACCTTGGCTTTTTCCTCAGCGTTTCCACGCTTCTGTTTATGTATCATGCCATTTATTTCAGCGACGGCGAGGCCTCCGCATTCAACCTCCTTACAGTAGTTTATTCCTGGGCTACCCTTACCGTTTATCCGCTTTATTACCTTTACGTCGAGTCGATAACCGACAGTCGCAGACCCGGGCTCACGGAGATACTCCTTTTATTTGTCCCCGGCCTTCTCGCCGCGGCCGGCGGAGGCGCAGTCCTCGCGTTTGGGCTGAATCGTGGGGTTCTGGACGTTTTCATTGCAGTAACCCGATCTATCCAAACCATCCTGGTGTGCATCCTCAGTCTCGTGAAGCTAACCGCTTTCGACCGCAGCGTATATGATTCCTAT
>JAFSTI010000215.1 GCA_017450585.1 Bacteroidales bacterium | reverse complement strand
GCTGAAACTCTTTCAGAATCCTGCATATACGTCAAGGCGGACTGGAGCGGCCTTCTAGGGGCCGGCTGTTATAACGGAGCCTGGCCTGTCGAGTCCGCTTTCAGCCCCGGCGAAGGCACCACAGACGAAGTCATCGGTGTGCGGGCTATAGGCGGCTACGAAGGAACCCTCGATGATGACAGTGACGTCGACGGTGGCTGCCTGGTAGAAATCAAACTCCCCAGAGACATACTTCCTCTGGGTGACGGAAGCATCCTCGTGGATTACAGCCTCACCAAGGCCCACGGGAAAATGGATGCGCTCTCAAACATATTAAAGCCGAATACATGGTTAACAATTAACAATTTATAAACCTCAAATTATTAACACAAGATGAAAAAGTATTTGTTTATCCTCGCTTGTGCGCTAGCATTTGCCGCGTGCGGTGACAACAACAAACCCGATGACCCCGGAAAGGTCGACGGTACTCAGGTGGGCATTAATTCCGCCCTGCCTAAAGATATGGCATGGGTTGAAGGCGATGCCATAGGTGTCATTTCTTCCTGCAGCAGGGGAGATGAGGCCGGCGTTTGCATGTCAGCCAACAAACCTGCCCGCCTGCTCGCGAGCAAGGCCGGTCAGTCAGTGTCCTTCAAGGCCGCTTCCGACGCCGATAAGCTTCTCAGCCAGGAAGGAGACCGCAGCTTCAAGTTCTATGCGACTTATCCTTTCCCAGAAGGCGTGGACAATTTCAAGGCCCTCCCCGTGGGTGCGGATTCCATACAGACCTATTCAGCGAATCCTCTCGCAAATATGACTTTCATCGCTTCGGCTTCCGCTCTTAATGTGCTGGCTCCCGTGACTCTGAATATGGAGAGTCCGTTCGCCCTGCTTAAGATCATGATGCCTAAGGATGTGATTCCCGGAGAGAAGAGCACTCTCAAATCCCTCACCCTTTCCGCGAAGAACACCAACCTCGCACAGTATGGCAATTACAACATTGAGAAGAGGGAATACACCGTGACCGACTCCGCCAGCTTTGTGACTCTCGAATTCCCTGCCGGACTCGTACTCGAGGAGAAGAATACCCCCGTGTATTTCGCGGTTGCTCCTTTCACCGTGCCTGACGGCGGCCTCAAGCTTAAGGTCGAGACCCAGACCGGTGAGACCACCATGTATATCTGGGACGGTGACGCCGGCAAGAAGATCAATTCCGGTGAAGTCGTCGAGTGGACCAATGAGATCCACCCTGTAGTATTCCCCGTTCATTTCCCGCTCGGAAGGAAGACCTACAGTGAGGAAGAAGGTGAGATCCTCGTATTCTCTAAGATCGGTGATGTCTACAAGTATCAGCCTCGCTGGAGTACCGATCATCGCTGGATCGCTTATGACGGAGCTACCCCTCTGGATGCTTATGCCCAGTGGCACAACGTCATGGAGACAACCCTGCCTAAAGATCTTCTCGAAAGCTATCACACCATTTATGAGAACGTGAACTCCGGAGGTAAGATTTCTTCCTGCGGTATCAAGGGTATCTGGACCGGTGACTATATGGAGTTCGTACTGCCTGTCGTCGGCTTCAAGGCGGGTACTACCCTCAACCTCAACTTCCCGACTTACGGCCGCCAGCACCCTATGTTCTGGGATATCCAGTATCTCGACGGCGGTGAGTGGAAGTGCAATAGGACCACTTTGCATTCCGACCTGCCTGCCAAGGACGAAAGAGTCAGCCCTGCAGTGGAAACCGGCGAACTCATCGAGTGTGAAGCTACCTTCGTTTCCAACCGTGGAGGTAACATTCATGATATCGATATTACTTTCGCAAATGCCATCGACGAAGGTTTTGTAAAGATCCGTATGGTCTGCGTGCACGGCGAGTATCAGAACGGTGGAGGTTCAGATACTAAATTCGATTACATCCGCAGTACTCCTTGGATCGAGGGCGGTACCAGATTCGGTGCTCCGTTCTACTTCTATTGCGCAGATAATTACTTCGGAGAGACTCCCGACATCGACGAATCCCTCATGGACTTCGTGATTTCCATCAAGAAAGACTAAGTGAAGTAAGATGTCCAGATCATTTAAACGTTTCTGCATGGTCTTATTGGCCGTACTGGGCTTCGCCCTGGGCTCCTATGCCCAAAGGACGACGGTCACCGGTACGGTCAGGGACCGCGGCGGCGAGCCCATGGCGGGCGCCGCTGTGGCTGTCCAGTCCACTTCGCAGGGCGTTATAACCGATATTGACGGCAAGTACTCCATCCAGGTTAATCCCGATGCCGTACTCGAGTTCAGTTTCATCGGTTATGTGACGCAGACTGCCGCTGTGGGCGGACGCTCCGTCATAGATATTGTCCTCGAAGAAGAGAGCAATCTGCTAACCGAGACGGTGGTTGTCGGTTACGGTATCCAGAAGAAGGTGAACCTGACCGGAGCCGTGGCCTCCGTGGACTACGCGGAAGTCTCCAAGTCCCGTCCTCTGACCAATACGGCCCAGGGTCTCGTCGGCGCCAGCGCCGGTGTCAATGTGACCCAGACTTCCGGACAGCCGGGCGTCGAGGGAATCAACATCCGCATCCGCGGTGTCGGTACTCTCAATGACGCTGCCCCTCTGGTAATTGTGGACGGTTTCGAGTCGAGCCTTTCCCGCGTGGCCCCTGATGACATCGCATCCATCTCCATACTGAAGGATGCGGCCTCCTGCGCCATCTATGGTAACAGGGGAGCCAACGGTGTCATACTCGTAACCACCAAGGATGGTTCCGCGGAGGGCGGGAAGGTCTCCGTAACCTATTCCGGCATTGCTTCCTACAACCAGCCGCTCAACTACTTCCATGTCATAACCGACTACGCCGACTACATGGCCATTATGAATGAGTCCTGCGAGAATATAGGCAATGCGCCCCTCTTCTCTCAGGCCAGCATTGACCTGTGGCGGGAGAAATCCCAGAATCCCAATGAGATTTCGGCTTCCGGTTATCCGAACTATGTGGCTTACCCGAACACCGACTGGATGAAGGCCCTCTTCAAGAAGGACATCTACCAGAAGCACAATATCTCTGTGCGCGGTGCGGAAGGGAAGACCAGATATCTGCTTTCGGCCTCCTTCATGGATAATCCCGGCGTTATCATGAAGACTTCCTACGACGAGTTCAGTTTCCGCGTCAATCTCTCCTCCCAGATTACCAAATGGCTGGAGATCGGGACCCGCATCTATGGTACCAAGGGACACAGGCAGCTCTCTGCCGTAGACAGCGCCTTCGATTATCTGTCCCGTGCAGTTCCTGGTATCTACCCCTACTACGACGGGCACTACGGATGGATGGAGAACGCCGAGCAAAGTACCAACAGCCGTAACAACCTGTACTTCATCGACCGTAACGGAGGTAATTCCGATACCACTGACATGACTGAGGCCTTTTTTGCCAATGTCAAACTGCCTTTCGGTATTGTCAATAACTTCACTTACAACAACTGGCAGCGTTCGACATGGTATAAATACTATACCCATTTCCTGAACGCCTACTCGTTCCGCAAGGGCCAGGATGAGTATATCTACAACGACCTGGCTAAGGGAACGATTACCCATAAGGGCGCAGACTACAACCGCTGGACCGTCCAGGACAATCTTTCCTGGACCAAGACCATTGCGAAAAAGCACGACGTCTCGGCCATGGCGGGTTTCGAAGCCACGTATTATCGCTATCGCAATCTTACCGCGAAGAAGACCGAGATGACTGATTATGACCTGCTTCAGCTCGATAATGTCATCACTCCGTCAGAAACCAGCGGTACTACGACCGACTATTCTGCCGCATCCTTCTTCGGCCGTGTGAACTATGCCTACGACAGCAGGTACCTTTTCGAAGCCAACCTTCGTTATGACGGTTCATCCCGCTTCTCCAGACAGACCCGCTGGGGCCTCTTCCCCTCCGTATCCGGAGCCTGGCGTATATCCCAGGAGCCCTGGATGAAGGGCAGGGGCATCGACAACCTCAAACTGCGCGCTTCGTGGGGACGGCTCGGTAACAATGCCATAGGAAACTACGAGTACGTTGCGACCTATGCTACCGGATACACCTATTCTCTCGGAGGCAGGCAGGTTGCAGGTATCGTGTCGTCCATAAATAACGACACCCTCACCTGGGAGACTACGACTACCACCAATCTCGGTATCGACTTCGCCACTCTGGGCAACCGCCTGACGGTGGAGGTGGATGCCTATGACCGTCTCACTGACGGCATCCTTTACAAGGCGCCTATCTACTCGACGATCGGTAACAAGTCAGCTCCCTACCAGAATCTCTGTGAAGTCGACAACAAGGGTGTCGAGCTCACGGTGGGATGGAGGAACGATGTCGGTGATTTCCACTACGGAGTATCAGCTAACTTTACCCGGAACTGGAATGTGGTATCCAAGTACAAAGGTGCTCTCGTACAGGGATGGCAGACCGACGATGAGGGGAATCGTGTCTATGTCACCAATATAGGTGATGTGTCCACGACGCTCAGTTCTACCCGCAAGGTCATGGAAGGAAAGCTCATCAACGAGTTCTACCTCCTGAACGTATATAGCGGCGACGGCAGTCACTTCTACTCCGACGGCACCGTTAATCCGGACGGAGGTCCTGTCGACGGTATGATACGTACTCCCGAGGATATGGCCTGGCTGGAAGCCATGGTAGATGGAGGGGCAATATTCCTTCCGAACAAGACGGTCGACAAGAAAAACATCTGGTATGGAGACTATATCTATGCCGATGAAAATGGCGACGGTATATATGGCAGCAGCTATGACTATACATTCCAGGGCGCTTCGATGACTCCGAAGTACTACTACGGATTCCAGTTCGATGCGAGTTGGAAGGGTATCGACTTCTCGATGAATCTCGCCGGAGCCGGCGGGCACAAGGTTTACTGGAGGTATCTGGGATTTAACTGCTACTCCACCCGCGGAGATACCACTCTGCCTCTGGATATCGCGTATGACCACTACTTCTACGATCCTGACAACCCTTCGGATCCCCGTACCAACACCACTTCCAAGCACGGCCGTCTGACCTGCAACTACGGAGGTGAGCAAAACGGCGGAGGTGTCTACACCAACCACTGGCTCTATCGTGGTGATTTCCTCAAGATCAAGAATATAACTCTGGGATATACCTTCCCCGAGAGACTCACCAAGAAGTTCGCCATGCAGGATCTGCGTGTCTATTTCAGCGGTGAGAATCTCTACACTTTCACCAAGTTCCCGGGAATGGATCCTGAGTTCAGTGACACGATGAACTACTATTCGCAGCTCCGCCAGCTCTCGCTCGGCGTCAGCGTCAAATTCTAAAGAGGGGAGGAAACAGATATGAAAAATACATTCATAACAATCGTCTTCACGATTCTCTGTACGGTCATGATTAGTGGCTGTGAGGCTTTCCTCGACCGCTTCCCCTACGATGAGAATAGTGCTTCCGTGGCATTCAGTACTGCGAAGAAGGCGGAGACCGTCCTTAACGGTGCATACTCGAATCTGTCTTATGATTATACCTCCTCCGATGTACTGAACTGGGATGCCTTCGCCGGCATCCTGGATCCGCAGGCTTCCGCTGGCCTCACCGGCAGTTACCTATTCCTGGACGGGACCATCCAGCCTAACAATACCATGTTCCAGACCTGGTGGAAACGTTTCTATGAAGGCATAAACAGAGCCAATGACGTCATCTCCCACATAGATGCCGTCCCGGATATGGACGCGGCTACAAAGGCCTGCCGTAAGGCTGAGGCTAAATTCCTGCGCGCATATCACTACTACAGGCTCAACTGCCTCTGGAGAGGCGTTCCCGTCTATCTGGAAAACCTTGGACCTGACCAGTATACCAAGGCCCGCTCCAGCGAGGAAGATGTATGGAATGTCATAATCACTGACATGAACGATTGCATCGCCTGCGAGAGCCTTCCTGACAAGTACGGCTCCACCAGCGCCGGCTATGGCCGTGTCACCAAGGCAGCCTGCTACATGCTGCGCGGAAAAGCTTACATGTGGCTTAAGGAATGGGCCAAGGCGGAGGCCGACTTCAAGGCCGTCACCACCATGGGATACAGTCTGCCCGCGGGCATCACTTATGATAAGCTCTTCACCCTCGCGAATGAGAGGTGCGACGAGATGATCTTCAGCTTCCAGGCGGAGAATGTCACTGGCTGCGGCAATGTCTTCAGCCGTACCTACGGTAACTGGGAGACTGCCGGCAACGGTAACAATACGTATTACATGAGCACCGATTTCGTGGATACCTATGAGTGCGCCGACGGTAAGCCCTTCGACTGGGATGATTTCCTGCCCGGCTACTCCTCGATGACGCCCGCTGCCCGCAAGATTTTCTTCTGCCGCGACGGACTGACCGCTGCGGAACTGGCTACGCTCTCTGCAAACGGGGCTGACGTGACCAAGTATCTTCCCATCGGCAATGAGGCCCGTATCAAGGCCGCCTATGCAGCCCGTGATCCCCGTCTGGCCGCCACGGTCATTACTCCCTATTCGGAGTACAAGGGCGGATTCTACGGCGAAGAGATTACTTACGTGTATCGCTTCCCTTACCGCTCCGATGAGACTGATACCGGCAATGACATCCGCACCCGCCGCAACGACAATATGCTCTATTGCCCCCGCAAGTTTGTAACCGTGGGCCGCGAGTGCACAGATGTGAACTACAACCCGGTGGACGTGCCCATCTTCCGCTATGCCGACCTGCTACTGCTGCTGGCCGAAGCCATCAATGAGCAGGGTCCTGCCAAGTATGCGGATGCCGTTCCCTACGTGAACCAGGTCCGTGCCCGTGCCGGTGCCGCTCCCCTTAACTCCAATTCCTACACTACGGTAACGAGTCAGGATGACATGCGTGCACGCATCCGGAATGAGAAGCGCTGGGAGCTGGCACTCGAGGAAGTGCTTTACACCGAAGAACTTCGCTGGGGCACATGGAAGGACCTTCGCTTTGGCAATAATGCCGGACTGAAGGAACTCTGGGGTACAAATATCACCCGCTATACTTACGGCGGCGATAACTACCTGAAGTGGGCTCTTCCTCAATCCGAAGTGGAGATGAACCGCAACCTCAGTCAGAATGATGGCTGGCTATAGTGATTAAGCATATTTTGAAATAAACATAATTAATTGTATTTTTAACACATGAAACTAACTTACACCCCTCCTCTCATGGAATTGGAAGAGGCTTTCTATGAGAGCGTGATCTGTGCCAGCGGTGGCACCACCGGCGACATCGGTGACTTTACCTATGAAGATTTCGGACCCTCAATCGACTGGGGAGCTTAAAAAAGAGTTGTGCAGTTATGAAAAAGTTTTTCGTATTTTGCTTCGCAGCTCTTATAGCAGCTGCCTGCGAGGAGCAGAAAGTCGCTCCTGAAATGACTGACGTGAAGGCAGGATTCCCTTATACCCTGACCGCCACTATCGGCAATGTCGATGCTACCCCTGCCGTAAAGGCTAATTTTACTGATCCCACTCCCGCGAATCCTGCCACTGCCAAGTGGTCCGTGGACTGGAAGGTAGGTGACGAGATTCGTGTTTTCAACCAGACTGGTGCTGCTAATACCGTCGTATATGTCGTTAAGAGTATAGCGGATGGTAAAGCCACTTTCGAGCTTAAAGAAGGTGAGGATGTCAGCAAGTTCAGTGAGGCCACGACCTTCTTCGCTGCGACGGGAAGCGTCGCTGACGGCGCGTCTTATCCTTTCCTCTACAACTTTAACGAGGCTGGCGAAGGCGGTATTAATACCGGTCTGGGCTCGCAGAAGTGTGTCAAAGAGAACTCTATCGACAATGGTTTCTTTAATCTTGTCGCCAAAGCTACTCTTACCGACGGATCTCTGAACTTCCAGTTCATCCCCGTGGTAAGCTACATTCGCCTGACTATCCCTGCGGGACTGGGCTTCGATATCGGATGTTTTTATTTCCAGAGCGGCCAGATCGTCGATGGTGTATGGAGCTTGAAATCTCCTGCCGGAGGCACCTGGAATCCTTCAGGTTTTTACAGAGTCCGAATGAATCTGGAAGAAAACACTATTAAGGAAATCGGTTCACGTAGTAAGGGTGGAAGCAACAATGCTCCTTTCTATTATGGTGTCGGAGCAAGTAAGCCTTCCAGCGATCCTACTGTAACACCTTATCCGGCTTTCGTCCCCGGTGTTTATTACTTCCCTGTAATCCCTAAGTGTGTCATTAATCACCTGGTAATTCAAGACCTTAGCGGCGCTGCCGTGAAGACCATTACCTTCGAGTCTCCTGCATTCGAGGCCGGTAAGATTTATGACTTCGGTACCATCCCTGTACCCGGCCCGGACTTCGAGGCTGGTGATGTCATCAAGGTCAAGGGCGACGGCGTAGCTGATATCGACAAGGATCATCACATGAGCTACCTGCCCAAGATGAATTATCATCCGGACAGGGAGGTCGCACCTTCATTCTCTGACTATTGTTCTTACAAGAATGATGGCGGTACCAACCCTAAAGCCGAATTCTTCAATACCTGGACCGGTATGTATAATGCTGAAACTGATGTCTGGGATAAGTATTTTGATTATGAAATCTTCGTAAGCCTCGTGGAAGGACAGCCTCTGTATCTCTATACCGATAAGGGCGCATATATCCAGCAGACCGGTGATTTCACATGGAAAGATGCAGCTCCTGCTGACAATGGTCACGAAGTCGGAGGTAAGACTTCCATCGAGATCGTTGGCGCCGAGACTCCTTTCTTCACTGTTCCCACTACCGATATTTATCGTATCCGTTTCAGCACGGTTACGAAGATGGCCTACGTATCTGCCATTTCATCTAATACCTCTACATCCGTTCCGGGCCTCAAGAGAGTTATCCTGAGACTGTGGCCCTCACAGAATGGCGGATATGCTGGCGGTGGAAAAGGTGGAGATGTCGATATGACCTATAAGGGACATGGTGTATGGACAGTGGAACATCTGGATTTCAATACTAGTGTAGGTTACAATGGAAACAGCGGCAATGCCGGTTACAAATTCCTCTTCGGCGGACTGGATTCCGACCAGCCTACCGGCAAGCAGTATGCTGTGGCGAACAGCACTTCTTCCGCAGAGGGTGGTTATGTGGCATTCGATCCTGCCAATCCTGACCTGAACTATTGGTCTATGGTACCTGTTCAGGGTGGCCCTTGGAACAACAGCGGTGCCAATGGCTGCTGGACATACTATCCTGATCTTCAGGGCAAGGGTGTAAACACCATTACCATCTACATGAACGACACCTATGGTGCATACGTTCACAGTATCGTGGCAGAGTAATACTCGCACTCTTTAGAAAACGGAGGTCGGCCATCGTGGCCGGCCTCTTTTTTTTGCTCTTGCCAGAAAGGGAACGATTATGGTACAATAGTTCTCTAACTTGCAAAAACAATTGTATCACCATTGGCGCTCATTTGTTAAATTTGCAAAAGCCACATGATAAACAAATTAAAACTGTCCATCCTGGCACTCCTGCTTCTCGGAGCGCAGATGCTATGTGCAATGCCGTCTGACAGGCAGAGCACATATGCGTTCCGCCACATGCGCAGTGATAACAGTTCGCTCTCTTTTAACAGTGTATCCGCCATCACCCAGGATGCAAAAGGTTTCGTGTGGATAGGTACGTCAGACGGAATGAACCGTTTCGACGGTACGGGATTCAAGGTCTATCGCAAGCAGGAACTCGGTCTTCAGAGCGCTTTTATCGTAAGCCTGTATGCTGATGAGAAAGGCAATCTGTGGGTTGGTACCGACAGCGGAGTCAGCCGCTACGACTACATGTCAGACCGCTTCATCCCATTGACGGAAGTAAGCGACATGGGTACGGTCATCCAGAATAAAGTGACCTGCATCCGCTCCGACAGCGACGGCACGGTATGGATGTCCGTGAATGGACAAGGTCTGTTCTCATGGGACCCCGCCACGGATCAGCTACGTAACTATTTCTATAAAGACGGGGCTACGACCCTGCCCGCCGGTATCACATCCTTCTGTATTGACAATAACGGGGACTTCTGGTTCGACCTGTACTGCGTCGGCATTTTCCATTCTGACAGTTCCCTGACCGCGATCACGGCAGTCGAGGGCTCATCCGTACTGCGGGGCGACTACATTGTGGATATTGCCCGAAATCAGATGAGCTCCAGCCTGCTGTGCGCCAGTGTGGAAAGAGGCCTTTTCGAATTGGATACACAGAGCGGAGAGTTGCGGACCCTGATTCCCGGCGGGGAAGGGGCGATGCCGTACAAATTGCTCATCGACGAGGATAATTTCATCTGGATGCCTTCCACCTCGGGACTTTGGCGCTATGACGTGCACACCGGGGAGGTCTGTCGTTTCTGTCACGAGAACGAAGATGACTTTTCGCTGGGGGAGAACAGGATAACTGCAGTGTTCAGGGATAAATCAGGAGGACTCTGGGCGGGCACCGGCGCATCCGGGGTAGATTACTGCGGCTTCTTCCAGAACCATTTCCGTAGATACTCCTCGGCGCAGGGCAGCTCCCTGAAGGGGAGTCTGCCACGTAATATGTGCCCGGATTCACATGGAGGAGTATGGATCGGGACAGAGACAATCGGCCTGCTGTACTTCGACACTGAGAGCGGCAGCCTGAGCCGGTACACGAAATCCGCGTCCCTCCCTTCCGAACTTTTCGGCCTGTGCTATGACAATGGAATCCTCTGGGCCGGATCCTACAAGGGGATAATACGGCTGGATCTTTCCTCCGGACGCACTCGCATATATGTCAAGACCGGTGACGTCGCGTCCTTCAATGACAATAAACTCTACGCCATCCGTAAACTCTCTGATGGCCGGATACTGGCAGGCACGCCCCTCGGGCTGCTGATTTATGACAGATCCAGCGACAAATTTACCTCCACATCCGGACTGGACGGGGTCTTCATAACAGACATTCTAGAAGACTCCCGGGGCCGGCTTTGGATAGCCTCCTACGCGAACGGAGTATACCTTTATGATATTACCCGTGATCAAGTGACTGCTCACTGGTCCTATGGAGAGGAAGGAGCAAATGAAATCCCCTCCAACAAGATCAACTCCCTGATGGAGGATACATCAGGCAGGATATGGGCGACAAGCTATTCGTCCGGATTCTTTTGCCTGGATGGAGAACTGCCTGACGGCCGGGTTTTTAATACCCGGACCAATCCCTCCGTCCTTTCCGATATGACCTTTGTTATGCTGGAGGATTCGCGCGGCTGTCTGTGGGTATCCTCCAACAAAGGCCTCATGGCATTCAACCCCCGGACGGGAGAGATCGACAGCTATACGGCTGACAACGGGCTTCTGGACAATGAGTTCAATATCTCATCGGGAATACGCCTGCCCGACTCCAGCCTGCTGTTTGGCTCCACGAACGGGCTGGTGGGTTTCCACCCGAGGGATCTGGATGTCACGGTGTCATCCTCCGAAATCGTGTTCACCGACTTCCGCGTCGGAGGCCGTCTGGTCGGGACGGGAGATGAAGGCTCTCCGCTGGAGGTCAATATAAACGAATGCGACCGTATCGTCCTGCCCTCCAAGAGCAATTCCTTCGGCCTGCGCGTAACGGTTCCGCTATTGCCTTGCCCCTACAGCGGAGGAATCTCGTACAGGCTGGAAGGCTATGACGGCTCCTCCCGCCATCTGTCGTGGACCGGGCGCCCCCGTAACCTGTACTGGGCAAACGTGCCTCCCGGACGCTATGTCCTCAAGATGAGCTGCGGCAGTTCCGTGCATAAAGACCTGACGATAATCGTCAGGCGGCATCCGCTGCTGTCCATCGTGGCCATCTGCATCTATATACTCCTGTTTATGGGTATCGTGGCGGCATTGGCTTACTATATCTCATACCGGGCCAAGCGCTCCAGTGATCTGGCTTCCTATCGGGATAAGATGACATTCTTTACTAATGTCATACATGAGATCAAGACTCCTCTGACGCTGATTAAAACTCCGCTACAGAACATTATGGCCATGCGTTCCGGAGCAGAAAGCGAGATTGACGAGGATCTGGCGACCATCAGCAGGAGCACTGACTATATGGACAAACTGGTGCGCGAGATGTTGGACTTCGTGCGCATAGAGGAGAAGTGATATCAGTTTAAGTATTCTCGCATAGACCTGGTTGAGAAAATGCGCCTGCTCTGCGAAACCTTCGCGGAAACCGCGCGGAGCAAGAATATCTCCCTTACATTTAGCCCGTTCCGGGAGCAGATTATAATATGTGCGGATGAGTCTTCCATCACCAAGGTCCTGACCAATCTGCTGCACAATGCGGTCAAGTATGCAGAGACCACCATCCGTATCGAGGCGGAAAGCGACGGAAAAAACGCGGTTCTGCGTTTCAGCAATGACGGCCCCATCATTCCGCGCTCCAGGCGCAAGGAGATATTCAAGCCATTCGTCCAGTTCAGCGAAGATAACGGCAGTTACTCCCAAAGCTTCGGCGTCGGGCTGACCCTCGCCCGCGCGGTGGCGGAGAGACACGGAGGTTCCCTGACGCTGGACGACGGCGCGCAGACCTGTTTCATCCTGAGCATCCCCCTGGGAGAAGATATCAGCATCCCGGCGCCGGAAAAAACTGAAGATGATTCTGTACCGGTGGAGGGCGCATCCTCATTGCCCACGGTGCTGGTGGTTGAGGACAATATTGACCTGCAGGACTATCTGAAACGCAAGCTTCAGAATGAGTTCAATGTGCTGGCGGCGTCTTCCGCAGAGGCGGCCATGAAGATAATCGTGGGCGGGGACGTGGATCTGGTAATCTCCGACGTCGCCCTCGGCGGCACCAGCGGAATAGAGCTCTGCAGGCGTATTACCGCCAACTTCGAGAACTCGCACATAGTGGTGATCATGCTCTCGGCCATTTCTTCGGTCAATGTCAAACTGGAGGCTATGGAAAGCGGCGCTTCGCTTTACATAGAGAAGCCCTTTGACCTGGAGTATCTCATCTCCAGTATCAAGATCCTGCTTGATAAACGGAACTTAATGCGTTCGTCCTTTATCGGCGATGTGCATCCGGACGTGGGCTCTTTCAGCCTGCCCGGCAGCGACGAGAATTTCCTTAAAAAGTTGGACGGCATCATCATGTCCAATCTTTCAGACGCGGGCTTCTCCATGGAAATGCTCGCGGATGCCATGAGCCTCAGCCGTTCAACCCTCATCCGTAAGATGAAAGGACTGCTTGGACTTACTCCCAGCGACTACATACGGCTCAAACGCCTGTCTGTCGCGGCAAACCTTCTCCGTAACAACACCACCCGTATCAGCGAGGTGTGCTATACCGTAGGCTTTAATACCCCGTCTTACTTCGCCAAGTGCTTCAAGGAGCATTACGGGATGCTGCCGGGTGAATATATGCGTGAACAAAAGAATGAATTAAAATAATAAACCGTTATGCTTAATCTGAAGAGATTGATTATTATCGCGCTGGCCGTTTTATGCGGTTCCTCCGCCCTGCAGGCTCAGGGAGTGAAGGCGTATGAAGGTAAGATTACCCTTCCTACCTATCTGCTGGATCCGGCCGAAAAGGCGCCGATTTTCGAGCGCGACTGGTCTTACCAGAGGGCCAAGCGCAGCGTGTACCCCTATCCTTTGAATGACAACATGACCCGAAACCGCCAGGATGTCACCTACGACTGCCTGTACATGGAGAACGAGTATGTGGAGCTCTGTATCATCCCCGAGATCGGCGGCCGTCTCATGTATGCCATCGACAAGACCAACGGCTACGACATCTTCTACCACAACCATGTCGTCAAACCCGCTAATGTCGGAATGACCGGAGCCTGGATCAGCGGCGGCGTGGAGTGGAACATGTTCCATCACCACCGCCAGACCAGCCACATCCCCTGCGACTGGAAGATTGTGGACAATGGGGACGGCTCCAAGACCATCTGGGTCGGCGAAACCGAGTACCGCCACCGCATGCAGTGGGCCATCGGTGTCACCCTGTATCCGGGAAAGAGCTACATGGAAATCAGCGGCCGCATGATGAACGGTACGCAGAACTCGAACTCCATGCTCTACTGGTCCAATGTCTCCACCCTCGTGGATGAGAATTACCAGATATGTCTGCCTCAGAGCACCGAATTCGTGACCTTCCACTGCAAGAACTGGTTCGCTCACTGGCCCATTACCCATGAGACCTTCAACGGCATGGAATTCTACAAGGACGGCATCGACGCCTCCTGGTGGAAGAATCACTACATGTCCAACTCCATGTTCGTATATGACCAGAAAGCCGACTTCGTGGGCGGATACGACCATGGCCGCCACGCCGGCACCATGCTCACCGGTAACCACAATATCATCAAGGGCGGCAAGTTCTGGCTCTGGGGCCCCAACTCCGAGTGGGACACAAAGATCCTTACCGACAACAGCGGCCACTACATCGAGCTGATGGTCGGCGCCTACAGCGACAACCAGCCCGACTACAACTGGAACATGCCCTACGAGACCAAGGAGTTCAGCCAGTACTGGTACGGCATCCGCGACATCGAAGGCGTAAAGGCCGGTAACCGCCACGCCGCGATGAACATGGACATGACCGCCCCCGGAGAGGTGCTCGTCGGCGTGAATACCACCGAAAAGATGAAAGGCCTGCAGCTCGGCCTGCTGCGCGGCGGACACGTGCTCGCGGAG
>JAFSTI010000214.1 GCA_017450585.1 Bacteroidales bacterium | reverse complement strand
ACGATGCCCATTATCGATATCATCGTCCGGCAGCTTTTAAATCAATAGGAGTAGGGCAATAGTTCCGAGGCACAGGCCTTCGAAGCGGACCCGGCCTAGTGAGACGGCCCGCACACGTACCGGCGCCGGATTCCCGGCCAGCGCCTGAGCCAAGCTTCCACCAGCACCGCCCGCGACCGCGCCGCCCGCGAGGTCCCCGGCCTTATCGGCGGCCCACTTGCGGATGACCTCCCCGTCACAGAAATAGGTCAGGCCGCCATTACTTCGGTTGATGGTCAGAATATCCTTGTAATCAGCGCTGTACATATACCTGCTCAGGTCGCCCGGCAGCTCGGTCATTACCGGCACCAGAATCATCGGCCGGACACCGGCATCCAGGGCGACAGCGACCGCGTCGGTGATATATTGCCAATCTTTCTCCTTTAACTTATCCGGCTTGTACAGGCTGACGGTCAATGACTTGCCCTCCATCAGCAGGTCGTTGGAGTACTCCCCGGACGCATCGCAGATGCTGGGGTTCGGGCTCTTCGACTGCTCCTCATAGCCGTGCGCGGGATCCAGCAAGTGCACTCCCGGCGCGTAGGATGTAAAATCGATCAGCGGAATATGCCGCATGGAATACACTCCGAACGCGATGATAACAGCCGCTCCGAGTGAGAACGCCACGATCTTATGTTTGTGGAAACGGTAAAAACCGCCCGCAGGCACGAATACGAAAATGGCTAGCAGGCAGAGGATGATATTCTTGGTAAATGACTGCCAATGAGTAAGATGCATCGCCTCTCCAAAGCAGCCGCAGTCCCATTCCGGATTCTTCACCACGAGCCTGGCGGTAAGGATGGTAAAGGCAATAAGCACTACCCCGGTGATGATCCCGGCCGCCTTGCGCCAGACGCCCGACAGCAGCATTGCCCCAAGCAAGGCTTCAGCACCGGCCAGGAGGATGGCAATGGCACGGTCGGCCGCCCACAGCACCTGCAGTTTCATGAATCCCAGATATTGGTCCACGATTAGCGTCGTGCCCACCGGATCCATGAGTTTCAGCATCCCGGAGGTAAAAAATACAAGCCCCAGGATAACCATGCCGAAACGGCGCAGGAAGTGGTACAGGCTACGCATTCTTCCTCTCCAGATGACTGTCCACCACGGCACGCACCTTCGCCGAAATATCATCCGCGCTGAGGATATGGCCATCCGGACCGGAGCAATCCACTACCGTGAAATGCGGATCCAGCGCTGCCTGGCGCCGGTAAATCGCCTGCACGCGTTTCTGAAATTCAATATCGGCCTCGTGAATGTCGCGAGAGCCGTTCAGATACTCACGGTCCTGCCCCTGACGTTGCGCCTCCAGGTTAGAAGCCACAAAGTCAATAGGCACGTCCAGGAATATGTTGAGGTCGGGGCGGGGAATGCCGAACGCCCCGTATTCAGTGTTCAATATCCATTCACGCAGGTCCTCGGCCTCGTCGGCATCGGAAAGCTTCGCGCACTGATAGGCAATATTGGAGTAAACATAGCGGTCGAGCAATACCGTGCCGCCGGCGTCCAGGATCCGGCGGATGTCCGATGCCGCGGCATGCCGGTCTTCCGCGAACAGGAGGGCGACCAGCTGCGGGTGGACGGCATCATTGGCCCCGAACCCGCCGCGCAGGAACTTGGAAATGAGGCCTCCGTATATGGGGGCGTCATAACGGGGAAAGTGAATGTATTCGAGCTCGCCGCAGACCTCTTCAAGGTAGGCCTTGAGACGTTTGAACTGGGTGGATTTTCCGGCTCCATCCAAGCCCTCCAGAACTACCAGCATACTATCTCTGTTCGTCGATCAGATAAACGTCGTCACCGCTCCGGGCGAACTGGAAATTCTCGCGTGCGAACTTCTCGAGCGAATCACGGTCAGTGGTCAGCATCTCGATTTCGTTCTCCAGCCGGTCGATGTCTTCACGGTACCATTCGATGCGGGCCTCCTGTTTTTTGAGCTGGAAGGCGGCGTTCACGAGGTTGATCAGGTTGTTTTTCTTAATGAACCCGATGAAGATGAGAAAACCCAGCGTGGACCAGAGTATATATTTGGTGAGCGGACTCTTTTTCATATCCGCAAATTTAACTATTTTTGCGTACTAAAACATCGAAAAGATATGAAACCTACTTTACTTGTTCTTGCAGCCGGGATGGGCAGCCGCTACGGCGGTCTCAAGCAGATGGACGGACTCGGTCCGAATCAGGAAACCATTATCGATTATTCCATTTATGATGCCGTACAGGCCGGTTTCGGCAAGGTCGTGTATATTGTGCGGGAGTATTTCCGCGAGCAGTTCGAGCAGAGCGTAAAAGAGAAATACAGCGGTGTAAAGTGCCTCGACGGCGAGCCCCTGCAGTTCCAGTTCGTTATTCAGGAGCTGGATAAGATTCCCGCACGCTTCACTCTGAATCCCGAGCGTCAGAAACCTTGGGGAACCGCCCACGCCGTGCTGATGGCGAAGGACGTCATCAAGGAGCCGTTCGCCGTGATCAACGGTGACGATTTCTATGGCAAGGAGTCTTTCAAGATCCTCGGTGACTGGCTTCGCGCGCATGAGGGCAGCGAGGGTGTGTACAGCATCGTCGGTTTCGAGTTGGACAATACTCTGTCCGAGTCCGGCGGCGTGTCCCGCGGAATCTGCTCTTATGATGCCGGTCAGCACCTTACCGATATCGCCGAGCACCTGAATATTGCAAAGGGTGCCGACGGTGTGGTGCGCGGAGATAATTCCGTAACCGGAGAGCATGTGGTCCTGGACGGAAAGGCCCTTTGCTCCATGAATATGTGGGGATTCACTCCTGACTATTTCACCAAGAGCGAGAAGATTTTCGAGGCATTCCTCGACGAGAATATCAATGAACTTAAGAAGGAGTTCTACATTCCTTTCGCCATCGACTGTATGATCAAGTCCGGCGAAGGCAAGTGCGACGTCCTTTCCACTCCTTCCCACTGGTTCGGAGTTACTTATAAGGAAGACCGTCCCGCTGTTGTGGAGAAGTTCCGCCAGCTGGCCGAGGATGGAATTTATCCTTCTCCTCTCTATAAGAAGTAGTTGATGAAGAGAAATTATAACATCCTATCCGGCTACAGCTGGTATGTCCCCGATGTTCGCGGACTGGTCATCCTGGTGCTTTGGTTCCTTCTGGGTGCATTGCTCGGGAATGTGGTTACCGGTGTGATCGCCATCGTGGCCGGAAGCGAATTTGCCATGAGTTACGGGATGATTATCGGCTATCCGCTGATGTTCATCCCCGCCATGATCTATGCCAGTCTTAAGAGCAAAAGCGCCTCTTTCTACAAGGATGGCGTCGCGCTGGACAGCAGGCATTTCGGCAAGATGGGAGGGGCGCTGTGCGCATTGCTCGCGGCGCTCGCTACCGTGGCGGCAGGATATGTGACGGATGGTATTTCGTCAGTATTGCCCCAAATGCCCGAGTACCTGAAAAAACTGCTTCAGGGCATGGTCTCCGGCAATTTCTGGGTGAACTTTCTGCTCGTGTCGATCTTCGCGCCCCTCTTTGAGGAGTGGCTCTGCCGGGGTGTGGTGCTCCGCTCCCTGCTGAACTACCGGCGCAGCGGCCGGCGCGGGCCTGACGGTACCGTGTCTGAAGAGAGGAAGGGGATTGCTCCGGTATGGGCTATTGTCATTTCCGCGGTCTTCTTTGCCCTGATCCATGGCAATCTGTGGCAGGCCCTGCCCGCTTTCGTGCTGGGCTGCCTGTTCGGATTTGTCTACTACAGGACGGGATCGTTGAAATTGACCATGCTCATGCACTGCGTGAACAATACCGTATCGCTGCTGCTGTCACGGGT
>JAFSTI010000213.1 GCA_017450585.1 Bacteroidales bacterium | reverse complement strand
TAATTTTGTACCGGAAATAAAGCAAATATCGATATGTACGACATGAAAGAAGATCCTATCGAGCGCCTGGACCGCGAACAGCGCGAAAGGACCGAAAAAAAGAAATCGCTGAAGAGTACCGTAACGGTGATGACCATCATCGCCGTGGTGCTTGCACTTGCCCTCGCATACATCTGGTTCCAGAAATCCAAACTTGTCCGCGAACTTGAGCAGGAGAAAGACGAGCTTACGGAACAGATTATCACGCTGAAGGGCGACTATGACTCCCTGTCTTCCGACTACGAGGCGATCAACAGCCAGCTGGATTCATCCCGCGAGGAGGTCGCCCAGCTGGTCGAAAGAATCCAGAAGACTGACGCCACGAACCGGACCAAGATGCGTCAGTACGAGAAAGAGCTGGGTACGCTGCGCAGCATCATGCGTAATTACATTGTCCAGATAGACTCCCTGAATACCTTGAACCAGAAGCTCTCCAAGGATGCTGCGGATGCCCGTCGCGAAGCCGCGGACGCCCGTCGTGAGAATCAGGAACTCAGTGCCCAGGTGGAAACGCTGACCGGACAGGTCACAGCCGGCTCCATCCTGAAAGCGCGTATGGTCCGTCTCGAGGCGTACAATTCTTCCGACAAGGTGACCGACCGCAGCAGCCGTGTGGTCCGTATGCTGACCAGTCTGAGCCTGGTGGAGAACGAGATCGCGCCCCGCGGACCGGTACGCATCTATGTGGTGGTTAAAGATCCCGATGGCAATGTGCTCACGAACGCGCGCAGCGAGAAAGTAGAATGCGCCGGCCAGACCATCACGGCCTCGGCCTCACGTGAGGTGGATTACGAAGGGAAAGAAGTCGACCTGAGCATCTACCTGAACGACATTCCTTCCTATACGAAAGGTATCTACACCGCCGAGGTGTATACCGTTCAGGCCCTGCTGGGCACTGCGGAGGTCCTCCTGAGGTGATCTATATCCATATACCCTTCTGCAAGAGTTTCTGCACCTATTGCGGGTTCTATTCGGAGCTTTGCTCCGGGGACGGCTCGCAGCGGGTGCAGAACTTCGTTGATGCGCTCTGTGATGAGATCCGCTCCCGTCGCGGCGAGCCGGGTTTCTCCGCTCTTCCGGATACCCTGTATATCGGTGGAGGCACCCCCTCTGTCCTGCCCTTAGAGGCGTTGCGAAGGATCCTTGATGAGCTCGGTCGCCGCGCGTGGGAGGAATTCACCGTGGAGGTTAATCCGGACGATGTCACGCCTTCATACGCAGCGGAACTCAGATCCCTGGGAGTCACCCGCGTCAGCATGGGCGTGCAGTCATTTGATGACCGGGTGCTCCAGTGGATGAACCGCCGTCATGATACGGCTCAGACTCTGCGGGCCTTCCGTTTTCTTCGTGAAGCGGGCTTTGACAATATCAGCGTGGATCTTATTTTCGGTGTTCCACAGATGTCCGATTCCTCTTGGGAAGACTCAGTGAGGCAGGCCCTTGTCCTTCATCCTGAGCATATCTCCGCATACCAGCTTTCTGTAGAGGAAGGGAGTGCCCTGCACGATATGATAGCCGCCGGACGCCTCACCGAGGCGGATGATGAGCAGTGCCGCAGGCAGTATGAATTCCTGTATTCGGCCCTTCGTGATGCCGGCTACGTCCACTACGAGATATCCAACTTCGCCCTTCCCGGCCGAGAAGCCGTGCATAATTCGGCTTACTGGTCCCGCAGGCCCTACGTGGGGCTCGGCCCCGGCGCCCACTCCTACGACGGAGCGCTGCACCGCTCATGGAATACTGAAATGGACTTCGAATCTGCGAAATCAGGAGGGCGTCTCTGGACCTTAGAGAGTGAAACTCTCACCGAAGAAGACATCCGGGTCGAAACCATAATGCTCGGCCTCCGCCGCTCCTGCGGCCTTCCCGCTACCTGGCTCGAAAGCCACTGTGACCCTGCAGTCCTTTCTCGCCTTCTCTCCACCGGCCAGCTCGAACAACTCGCCGCCCCTGCCTCAAAGCCCCTCATCCGCATCCCCGAACGCCACCTCTTCACCTCCGATGCCATCATCCGGAGGCTGGTCTAGGTGAGTTTGTTTATTTCAGAGATGTTGTGGCCTACAGCAAAAATTCCGCTTGCTTTGCCACAAAAATACCGCTTGATTTGACACAAAAGTTCCGGTTACGTTTGGTGATCCGGGAAAAGAAGTGTCCTCGGGATTACGCGAATAAATATCAAGCCTATATTCCATATTATATTATTTAAAACAGGGCCATCTTAATCAAAATCCATATAATCTTATGCAAAGATAACACTTATATCTCGGCCTTGCAAATCTGATCATCCGGTAGTTTCATGATACCAGAGTTTTAAAGCATAAATAATACAAATTAGCTGCATCTCCGCATGTGCTCTCACAGCGAGAATTCAATTTGTATAACTAATGAGTTCATTTGAGTCGTGTTATCATAAGTGGAGTGTTTTTTATATATATTTGCCAAATATCAGGGATATATAGGAAATATTTAAATGGACAGAGAGCAAGTAACAATAAAAGAAGTTAGCGGACCTGGGACTCAATCGTCAGCGGACTATAATGCTTTTCTTGCGAATGGGTTAACGTTTGTCCTCTGTAGAGAAGGTCAAATACATATTGGTATTAAGTCAAAGGATAGTTTGGATGTACGCTCGGGCCAGATCGTCCTTTTATTAGGTTATTGTGAAGTGGCCGAAGTAGATGTTTCAGTTGATGCCGTTGCTCTTACGGTGCATTTCGATGCGTCCTTCTTTTTCTCCTCACTAGTTCATCGTATATATAATGACAAAGGATCTGACGTGTATTTGAAACGTAATCATAAGTGTTTGATTTCATTGTTGTTTAATCCTATTACTCTTTCTAATTTTGACGATGTGTGGACTTTAGCGGGGGTTTTGAAGAACAACTTCAACAGAAGTAAAGAATACGATTATCGTCAAGCATTGTGCGAGACATTTGTTTTGGTCATGGAATTGTACCTTCCTCAAGAGTCAGAAATCAGTAATGTTAGAACGAGTAATATCGCCTTTAAATTCTTGTTATCTGCATTAAAAGATTTTAATAGACTCAAAAGTGTCGCTCAATTTGCCGATGATTGTAAGATCTCTCGCTCCACATTGATAACAGAAGTAAGAAAGCAAACTGGATATACCCCGTCTCAGATAATAGATATTCTTACCGCGGAGCGAATCTATACATTACGATATACAGGGATGTCGGACGTTGATATCGCAACGGAGATGCGTTTCTCATCTGCCTCAAATATGAGAAGGTTTCTAAACAAGAACTCTTTAAAAGGAAGGGCGCTACGATGAGAAGACTAGTGATTATGGTTTGCGCGGCAATCCTGATTACATCCTGCGCAAGAATAAAACTAAGACATGAATTGATGAAATTCGAGAGTATACCTATAGTGCTTCCGGAGTCGATGTATGTACTCGGCCCCACTCACCATGCGCCAGACACTGTAAAGGCGACGCTGATCCGTTATGTTGACTCCACAGAGTGCACGTCTTGTTTTCTCTCAACAATTTACAATTATTACGAGATACAGGATTTGTTGGACTCCCTCAAGGGGCTCGACTTTAAAATAATCATAACTCCGTCGCAAGAGCTAATAGAAGAATTGCAAAGCGAGATACTATCGTGTGCTTATTCGCTCCCAATCTTTTATGATGTAAATCGCGAGTTCTTGACACGGAACCCGACTTTTCCCACAAACAAGCTATTTCGTTGTTTTCTTGTTAACAGTAAAGGCTATCCAATAATGATTGGGGATCCTATTATGGGTCAGAGTGAAAGAATAAGACCGCTCTTGAAAGAAGTATTTACCAATATTAATTAGTTCCTATGAAGAAGAAAAATCTATTATTAACGTTGTCTTGCGTCTCTGTATTAGGCGTAGCATTAGTGTTTGCCTCCATTGGGAAGGGATCAAACGAGATGGTTGAGAAGAATATAGACGCTCTCGCTCAGAACGAAGGTTCTATTATTATTTGCAGCGCTGGTGATTGTGGTGATTGTTTTGAAACGATACCCTTTTGGCCTCATGATCTCTGTAAGTGGACTGGACGTCAAGAAGATTATTGCTCCTGTGATTAAGCGGATTGTTTTCTCGACGGCTTTGGTTTGTTGCCTTTCGGCCTGTGGTATAGGGCCGAAAGATGGGTCGCGTGTATTGCATGTCGATATTGACTCAGCTCTTGAAGAGCAAGTTTCTGTTTTTGATATATGTTCCAAAATTGAGATAATACCGTTAAGCACAGATGCGATGATCTCAAATGGCATGTATAGTGCTCCTCAAAGCCTTGTTGTTTGTGAAGACAATCTTTTTATCCTTGATGACAAAAGTCAGAATATAGTATGCTTTTCGACTTTGGGAGAGTATGTAAAAACATTTAATAAACGAGGGCGGGGGCATGGGGAGTATACTATGGCTTATGGTATGACTGAGGATCCTGGAGAAGTCTTGTCTATCCTGGACCCAACGGGGCGTATTTTCAGATATTCAATAAATGATTCACTTACTTTCTTGGATGTCAAACGTATTAAAGGTCTTAAAGCGATCCATATAATGTCAGATTTAGTGGATGGACATAGGGCGCTTTACTCTTATTCGGAGGATAATCTTTTGTCCATTCTAGATGATAAGGGGAAGGCTCAACCGGTGACGTATCATATTGACAAGCGAATAAAAAACCGTCATTTCTCACGGAATCCTTTTTTCCTTTATAATTCATCGCTCTTTGTCTTTGACAGTATTGATGGAAGCAGTTACGAAGTGGATTGTACAAGCCACACTGTATTTCCGAGATATAAGTGGGATTTAGGAAAGTATAAAACAAAGGTTCATCATATTGCAAGACAAAAAAAAGAGGATTTTTATGAATACCTAAAGACACAATCATATAATCGGGTCTATCCTTTCCTGAGTATTATGTCTTACGGAGACAAAATCTATGCGGAAGTTATTCTACACAACACGGAGTATATGATTGTGTACGATCTGGAGACAAATAAAAGTTCATTCTTCTGTGAAACTCTAGAGCACGTCCATTTTAAGCCTGGTGTTCTTCGTGGAAACGAAATGTATCTGCTGGTTGAACCCCAGTACCTTAGCCGTTTTGTCAATGAAAAGGTATTGGATAAGGAAAACATGAAAAGGCTTTCCACAGTAAGCGATTCCTCAAATGTAGTATTGATTAAATACTCTATGCTATAACAACTTGTATTGAGCATCGAAAAATGATGTTTAAAAGAATTCGGACAGTACTATACGGCACTGCAGTTCTGTTCCTAGTTTATCAATGCTCGATTGAAGAATCGCGGGCCTTGCGATATGCTGGGGACAATAGGGTAGAACTGGAGAAAGTGATCAACCATTACCGCGATGAAGGAGATACGCAGAAGCTTGAGGCTGCGAAGTTCTTGATTAAAAACATGCCGATGCATTGTTCTCTTACTGGAGATCTGGAGTCGTATTACGATGCGGCTGAAGGTGTTCTGAATTCCGGCAAGAAAGGGACCGTACTATTGGATTCACTTCAGTATACGGCCCGCAGTTTTGGAGGGAGGATTCATCTTGAAGAGGACGTTAAAGCAATTACTGCAGAATACTTGATTGATAATATAGACCTGGCCTTTTCAGCATGGAGAGATGGCCCATGGGCCAGGTTCTTGAGTTTTGAGAACTTTTGCGAGTATATGCTACCCTACACATTGGCTCAGGGACAGCCGATTATGGATTGGCGGAGGGAATACAAGCCCTTTGCGTATGGGAATATTGACAAGATGCTGATGTGCTATGACTATGACTGGGATCCCAGGGAACCGTTGAGTCAGGTCAACAATTCCCTTAAGAAGATGATTGACGCTCAGGAATGGATCAACTCCCCACATGGCTTTACGCTTTATCGCCCGGAACAGTTTGTTCGTTTACCTGGCGCCACCTGTGAAGAATACTGTCAAATAGGCGCGATGATAATGCTCAGTAAGGGATTCCCAGTTACGATAGATTATACTCCTCAATGGGCTGACAGACCTCTTGGGCACAGTTGGTGCACGATGTTTACAATTCGGGGAAAGAACACGATGTTTAATCCATTCGAGACAAATCCGTTCCAGCCGGTGTTGCCATATGCTAAGTTCCCCAAGGTGTTGAGAAGGACGTATAGTGCAAACCGGGAGTATGTTAAGTTGGTATCATCGCAGAAGTTGGAACACTTCCTTCCGGATCCTTTTTTTGAGGATGTGACTGAGGAATACTACAAAACTTACGATTATAGTATAAAACTAATGCCGGGAGCAAAAGCATCTAAGTGTTTGTATCTTGGGCTGTTTAATTGTAAGGAGTGGAAGCCTTCCTGGTATGGAATTCGTCGTGGGAGGAAAGCCCTTTTTAAAAATATGGGCACAAACTTCACCGGGATTGTCCTCGCCAGGAAGAACGGAGAGTTCATCCCTGTCAGCTATCCTTTTGTGGTAGATATCAATGGCAATGTTTCGTACATCCATGCTGACACCGAGGATGTGGTGGATTTTATTATCTCACGAAAAACACCGATGTACCAACATGTCTACAGAAAAGAAAAAACGCTTCATGGCGGAGCGATAGAAGCTTCGGATACCCCGGATTTTAAGGATGGTGAAACGGTAGCCCGTCTGCCAAAATGGGGACTCATATCTGGGTCGGTCACGTTTAAACAGACAAGACCCTATCGTTACTGGCGCTTTGTAGCTGGAGAGGGAAATATCTCGGACATGGCAGAGCTTTTCTTCTTCGACGCTGATGGGGAACGATTGCGTCCAAAAGTCGTCAACCCGACAGGAGGATTTAAGATGCTGGTCGACTCTGATGCGCTGACATTCTTCAGTTCGAATGGGATAGAATACAACGGAAGTCTTGATATGGAGGAGCCGGTTACCCTGGAGCATATCTCATTTATCCGCCGGGGCGATGGCAATGATGTATTCCCTGAAGATGATTATGAGTTATACTACTGGGATGATCATCAAATGGTCCTTTTCGATACTTATACTCCTAGAGATGTAAGTTTTACCGTTTCAGGGATTCCCGCCGACCGCTTGTACTATGTCAAGTGTACGACTCGTGGTGTTCAGCAACGGATATTTGAGTATGATAGGTCTACCTGCAGTTTTATTTGGCATTAGCGTGGAACTTTAATATAATTATGACGAATAGAAATAAAGCCCTATATGTGCTAATGTTCTTGATACTAACCGTTCAAGCATGCACGTCGCACGATAAAGTTGGCGAGATAGAAATGTCTCCACTCTCTGACTTGACTCAATTTGAATCGAGGATAGACTCTCTTCAAATTATTCCGCTGAAAGACAATGGAAAACTTGTCCTGGGAGACGAATTGGAGTTATGCTCAGGCAAAGACTCGTGGTATCTTGTCGATAATAAGAACAAGAAGATCGTGAGATACTCCATGGACGGATCATTTTGTGGAATGATTGGACATCGCGGTCGGTCATCTTCAGAATACCTGACAATTCAGAACGTCCAAGTCCTCGGAGACACTATCTTTGTTTATTCGTTCCCTGATAAGGTCGTCCGTTATTCTGCCGATGGCATTTATATAGGCTCTGAGTCTGTAAAGAATCTTGGCTATCAAACCTTTTACAGAGATGATCGATTCTATTCCTACCATGGATACCTTATGAAGGGAAGTTATCGCTTATCAATTATAGATGATGGCGAGACCAAGAGAGAATATTTACGTACAAAAGGACGTATAATGCACTTTGAATCAATTGAGCCTGTCTTTATTGATGCCAATAATCGGCTAATAATGATTGATTCATACAATAATGCCTTGTATGAAGTGAGTGAAAACAAATGTGAAGAATACCTGTCCTTCGATTTTGGACAGTACTCAATCAGTAAAGATTTCTTTAAATCAAAGGATGAGTTTGAGGGAGCAGAGTATTTGTTGAATACCATATTTGCACGAATAAGTAGATACCTTGAAAACAGTAAGACAAAGTGCGTTGTAGTAAGCCTTGATGGTCAGGGACAGCGTAGCTTTATATATGGCCTTGAGCAAAGAGGCGTTTGGCAATGGTTCCAAATGGGGGCACCCACCGAGAGCCCTTTTACTGGGACATTACGGCTCCTCGATGATGACGGTCTTATCTTTTTGTTGGAATCGAAACAGCTAAAAGATATCCCCCGGGAGATTAGCACCAGAATCATAGGTGGTCTGGACGTTGATGATATTGAAACAGAATATGTTATCACAAAAGCATATATACATTAGTGCGATTGTAGCGCTTCTGGTTGTCAATATTGTATTTGGCATTCTGTTGCTAAATAACACCATCGTGAATGAAAGAACAGGTGTCCCAAGGGCTGAGCTGCGACATTCCCAAATGCTACAGGCTTCTCTATGCGTAAGCAGGTTGAACGGTGAGTTTGCCCGTCTGTCTTTAACTGGTACAGCTGACAATGGTGCTGCAATTTGTTTTTTTGTCCCGCCTTCCGCCTGCGGGGCGTGTCTCGAGATTCAGCAGAGCTACTTGCTTGAGTATGCCTCATCCTCGATCAATAGAATTGCGGTGTTCACTCCTTCTGAGAAATATCGGGAGATGTTCGCTTACTTTTCTGATTGTAAGAATGTTAAGATCGTTCTTTACAATAAAGACGAATTGCTATTGCATGAGTTATACATGCTTCAAGCCGGGCTGTTCTTCAAAACGGTTGACGGGGACATAGAGGATGTCTATATCCCGAGTCCAACAATCCCGGAAATGACGAAAACATTCCTGGATAATTATTAGGGGAATAATGCGAGGAATAGCTCAGGTTTTCTTGGCTATTTTGTTAATATGCCTTTCCTTTCAAGGCTTGTCGCAGTTGGCGGGCCTCACAGCCTCACGTCATGTCGGTTTCGTGATGACCGGACCCTTTGACAATCCCGGTCCTTACGGCGGTTTCGTGGCCGTGCTGCTGGCTGTGAGCGTATTCTGGACGGTATCGGTTTGGGGGGATGCATGGAAGGAGGGGTGGAGGAAGGAACTGCCGTGGAAGACATGGGCGTTGAGAGGCATGGTGACGTTGTCAACCCTTGCCTGCGCTTGCGGCGCATTAGTCGTGGCTGCGTCGTGGAGCCGGACGGCATGGGCTGGTCTGACCGTCGCCCTGCTTGTGTTCCTGCTTCGCGAGAAGCCCATGGAAGGTGGACGTCGTCCCGGGAAGAAGGGTGTTGCTGCTATTGTCGTTACCCTCATATTGCTCGCTGCGCTGGCTTTCGTAATGAAGAAAGACTCCGCGCTCGGCCGCCTGCATATCTGGCACATGGAAGCCAAGGTGATTGCGAAGAACCCCATCAAAGGAGTGGGCGAGGAATACTATCTTGGCGCTTATGGTGATGCGCAGGCGGAGTATTTCCGTGCGAAAGAGCGCCCGGCTATGATCCGGAGTGTGGCGGGCTGCCCGGAGTACGCCTTCAACGAGTATTTGAAATACGGGATGATATACGGCGTCGGCGGCCTCCTACTAAGTCTCGCTCTTGCTGTCGCGGTTATAGTGATCCTGCTACGTGGCCGCTCCCCGTTCGCCTATGGCGCGCTGGTCTATGCCGTATTCGCTTTCGGCTCGTACCCGCTCAGTCTGTGGCAGTTCCGCCTGCTGGGGCTGTTCCTGCTGGCGGACGCGCTGCTCACAGCACTCAGGAATCAAAAATCTGCTTTTTTGACAGCGGCAGCTGTGACGATCATTCTCTCCCCGATAGTTCTCGTAAAGACGGTAAAAAGTGAAAGAGTTAAGCGCGAGGGAGAGGATCAGGTTCGTTTCCCCGGACAGCTTTCCGCCATAGGTTATTACGAAGAGGCCATTGAAGAATACTCTCAACTGCCGGAGGAGATAGAACGTGACTATCGTGCCCTGTACGGCTATGGCTACGCCCTTTTCAAGACAGGCCGCTTCACCGAGGCGACAGAAGTGCTCTCGCGCGGTGCCGCTCTCTCCTGCGACCCGATGTTCCATGTCATCGCGGGTCGCTGCCTGGAAGCGGATGGAAAGGCCGAAGACGCGGAAGCGGAGTACCGGTACGCGCATTGGATGGTGCCCTGCCGCCTGTATCCCCTTGTCCTACTAATGGAGATGTACGGAAGGCAAGGCCGTACGAGGGAAGCGACAGAGTTGAGAGAGGAGATATTGTCAATGCCGGTAAATCCTCGAAACGCTGGCATGAAGGAACTTCACGACCGTGCGCGCAAGTTTAATCCGGAGGAATCGTAATGAACAGGAAAAAGATTATATCTGTCAAAAATAACCAGTTATTTTACAAATATTTATTCTCATTTTATTATGAAAAAATATTTTATATTATTTCTAGCGGTCGCTCTCTTTGCGGTAGCTGTATCAGTAAGCGTTTTTGTGTCGCTTTATTCCATCAATCAAGTATCTATGAACAAAGTTGATGCTCTTATGGAATCGGAAAGTCCTGTAGAACACGAACATCAAACCGTGGTCCCCTGCGGCGGAGAACATCCTCGTTTCTGGAAAAAAGGATGCTGTGAAGGGTCGGGGTCATGCTCGAACGAATGTGACAAGGATTATTCTTGTTAGCTGAAATGAAAAAGTATTTAATGATAGCGATTCCTATTGTGGTCGCTATTCTTATTGGTTCCTGCGAATCCTCTATCGGGAGGCTTCCTGTCATTGTCCCGGAAGATGCGCCAGAACTGACGGATCTTTCGGGCGTGATAGACAACGTCAGTGTAATTCCATTTACTGATTCCTTGGGACATGCTATTCCTCCCATCTCGAAGTTGATTGCGCTCCCTTCCGGTTGTTTTATTGCCATGGACAGCAGAAAAAATGTTTATATCTATTCGTCAAGCGGGATGCGTCAGACTCGAGTAGGCAGGAATGGCCGTGGCCCCGGAGAATATGTTGCCCTTCAGGATATAGCATTCAATGAAAGTTCGAACACGATTTTTTTCTTGTGCCTAAATAAGGTTATTGAGTATGACACTTTGGGGAAATACTTGGCTTCGTATAAAATACCCAAATACAATTACGATGCGATTGCCCCTTGTGACCTGGGGTT
This sequence comes from Bacteroidales bacterium, assembly GCA_017450585.1. Taxonomy (GTDB): domain Bacteria; phylum Bacteroidota; class Bacteroidia; order Bacteroidales; family UBA932; genus Cryptobacteroides. Next base: position 16,282 of record JAFSTI010000213.1, on the reverse strand, counting down.
TTGCTTATTTGTCGCGGCGCCAAACCATGCAATAGAGGACTTGAAGACAGCCCATAAGACAGTGCATTTCTTTTCAAAAGAAAAGGGTGAGATCATAAAAACAACTATCCCCAGAAAGGATTATATCCTAAATACAGAAATGATCAGTTATTCAGCTGGGAATGGATATTATCTGCGGCCGCTTGAAGGTGAAAATATCTTATACAAGATAGGGGATGGCCGGACTGAAAAGATTGCTGCTGTTTCTTCTGGAAAGAAACAAGCCCCGAACAAGGCTCTCCTTCGTAATGGAGAGTATGATATAAGCAATTATATCATGTCTGCATCATACAAAATGCCTATGAACTTTCAATTCGCAAATGACAAGTTTGTATTTTCAGCGATTGGACCAGGTGGTGTGTTATCGTATTATTTATTCGATAATAACTACTCCCCAATTGGCAGATGGCGCGAACCTGATGATTGTTTGTCGCCTGTAAAAATAGTATCCTCAGATTCTGAGTCGTTTTATTTTTTAATCAATGACCCTCTTTATTGGCGCGGTCTGGACTTTGAAAAGGCTGACCCTTTGATGAAATATATAATTGCAAACAGCTCTATGCAAGGAGACAATCCGCTAATTTTTAAAATCAGGTTCAAATAATAATGAAAAAAATCTCAATCCTATAGCCTTGCTACTGTCGTCGTCGCTCCTCGTGTTTTGCATGGGTTATTATGCATTAAAAAATGCGAAGGCATATCGATCTGTATATACGAGGCTAAACGGTTTGCAAACTGAGTATAGTAGCTTGATGCATGCATTGGTTAGTAATATTGTTTTTTTTAATGATGAAGGCGATGATAGAACGTGTTTGCCAGGTAGGGCGGACGATTTCAGTATAGAAAGCACCGTATATGTCTTGGCGTCAAAGGAGGGTTGTGGCGGTTGTGTTATTTCGTTGATCAATCAAGTGATCGATTATGGGGTTGAGAATATTATAGTTTTACTGGAGACCAACAATCAGCAGATTGAAAGCGCCTTCGCGGGAGATGAAACAGTGTCCGTACGTGTGGAGCCACAGACGTTCTTCCCTGATGCCCCTCAATGTCGCATTATCTCATGTAAAGATAACAGGCGCAAAGTGTTTTTATACTATCCTGAGATGGCTGACTATTTACAACTTCTTCTTTAAATTGGAACGCTATCCGGAGAAAACGCAATGAACAGGAAGAAGATCATATCACTCCTTGAGGATGTCGTAATCGTAGCGGCGGCAGTCCTGCTGCTGTATGCGTGCGGGCGCATATTTGTCTGTGACCGGTTCCGTGTGCGGGGCGAGTCGATGGAGCCGACTTTGCACACAGGGCAGTGGCTATGGGTGAACAAACTGCTGATGGGCGCCCGCATTTACAAGACTTATGATTTCGAGCAGCCCCAGATGTCGTGCTTCCGGATGCCCGGCCTGAGAAAACCTCGCCCGGGCGATATCATGGTGTTCAATTACCCTGAAGGCTGGGAGGATGGGGAAATCGGTTTTAAGATCAACTACGTCTACGCCAAGCGATGTGTCGCTTGTCCTGGTGACAGTATCTCGATACGGGGCGGTTACTTTGTCAATAACCACTGCGCTGACGTAGGGACCCCTGCCCAAACCCAGAGAGAATTGTCCGACACTCCTGACTCGACCTTGAGAAAACGCGGCGTAGTGCTTCGTGCACACCGCTTTGCCCGGGCAGGTTGGACCATAAAAGAGTTCGGTCCGCTGTACGTGCCCCGACGAGGCGACAGCATAGTCCTCGATGAGCACACTGCCCGCTTGTACTCAAAACTCCTTCGCTATGAATGTCCGGAGCCGGACTATGCCCCCGGCGACACGCACATCTTCCTGCACGATTACTACTTTCTCGCTGGAGATAATGTGCTGGACTCCCGGGACAGCCGTTATTTTGGGCTCGTACCCGATCCTTTCATAGTTGGGATTGTGCCGCGATTGCTACTGGAAGTAGTAACTCGTTAGAGTCTCGCCGTGATAGAAATAATTGACAAACACATTGAATATTATTAACAAGTATCATTTTAAACTAATTACATTATGAAAAAAACTGTTATCAGATGCATTGAAGCATTGTTTGTATTTGCACTGCTTAGTGCATTCGTTATTAATCTTTTTATCGATCAAGGTGACGATATTCTCAGTTTGAATGTAGAAGCTCTGGTGAGATCAGAAACGCCAACTACATGTACGGCAACAGCAAACTGTCTTCTTGGTGATAAAATCTTGGGGTCAGTCTCATGTACAGGCACTCGGTGTATTAGCGGATATGGCTATGTTGAGTGTGATGGCGTAAAATCAGAATGTGAAAACAATATAGCGCTTTGATATATGAAGACATTATCTCTTGTCAAGACAGTAGTTGTGGCTATGCTCTGCATCGGGTGCGATTCTATTGTGGTTCCCGATATAGAACTACGTCCTCAGGGTAGTCTGGATTCTTCTCCAGATGGGGCCGCATTTGCAGATGTCAGATATCTGGCATATTCCGACAGCCTCATCTCGTTTTTTGATTTCATACTGCAGCAGGGAGTTCTAGTTGATGAGTCATTTAAACATACTTCGGCGATTGGAAGAAAGGGACGGGGACCCTTGGAGTTTACGGGATGTGATGGAATGTTCCGTAGGGCTGATTCCATTTACTTTGCGGATTACTCTCTGCCAGGATTGAAACTATATACAGACGGCAAAATCTCAAACATTACTCAGGAGAAGATGGCTTATTTTCACCCATCACGGTTTGTTATTAATGGTGGAAATGCCGTATTCTCATGCAAATCGCCTAATTATCTATTGGCTTCATTCATGCGCCATAATAATTCTGAGGTGTCATACTTCGGTACGCCAATAGAATATGGAAGCGCGACCTCAACCATGATTCATAACACTTGTTCGGTTTTTGAACATGGCGGGTCCTATATATGTGTACCCGAGGGTCTTCCATATGTCTACACGGTAGATCCCGCAACCAATACGACCGAAATGTATGATTTATCAAAAATTAAAGGATATCGCCAGTCTTATAAATCATCGTTGAAGGGGAGGGACCTAAAGGTGAATCAGATGCGAGTAATCAATGAAGATGCATATTTATTAGGCGAAGACTTGTATATACTGTACGCGACATTTGGCCGATCTTATTCTTGTAATCACGTATTGCGACTACATATTGGCGGCTCTATTTTCCCTGTCTGTACATACACCCTCCCCGCGAAATTATACAGAACGATATGTGCAACTAATAATAGTATAATTGCGTACAACCCCAATAATGGAAAGATTGTGAGACTCCCAATTCCAAAAAAGGAATAACATACAGGATTATCGCTATATTTACAAAATAATAACATTATAGGCCATGAATCTAAGATTTCTGATGAAAGCCTGCTCTCTGCCCCTGCTTGTGTGGGGGTTGAGCGCCTGTTCGCCGAAGCAGAAAAACCAGTCTGAGCCGACGGGTAAGCTCCAGTACACGCCCGCCCATAATATGGTGGATGTGATGCCACTGCGCCGAACTACGTTCCAGTGGCAGTTGGTGGCGAACGGCCGGCTGTCGGCGAGTTCGAGGAGCTCGCTTTCGTTCCGTTCTCCCGGGGTACTCTCGTCGGTGAAGGCCGAGAACGGCCAGTGGGTCCGGAAGGGGACTCTGATCGCGTCGACGGATGATGCCGAGAAGAGGATAGCCCTGCGTTCTGCGAAGATTGCCTTTGCAAAGGCGGAAATAGATTACCGTGATATTCTGGCCGGCCAGGGTTACAAGCCTGACGCAAAGAGCATCCCCGAGGAAATCGCAGCCATGGCGAAGGTCCGTTCGGGCTACGATGCCGCTCAAAACTCTCTGGAGAGGGCTCAGATGGACCTGGACAACACGCGCCTCACTGCGCCCTTCGACGGCAAGGTTGCTGACATCAAGAAGAAATCTTACGATGCCGTGGGCACTGATGTTTTCTGCTCCATCATCGACGACCGATACTTCGACGTGGACTTTTCCGTGCTGGAGTCCGAGTATCCCCACATAACTAAGGACTTGGCTGTAAAAGTCATTCCTTTCGGATCCTCAGAAGAACCCATCTCCGGAAAGATCCTGTACGTAAATCCTTCCGTAGACAAAAACGGGCAGGTTCAGGTGCGGGCGCGCATCCCCGGCAGCGGTTTGCTGGACGGCATGAATGTGAAGGTGATAGTGGAGAAGCCTGTTCCGGACGTTCTGGTGGTTCCGCGTTCAGCCGTGGTCATCCGGGACGGATTGGAAGTACTTTTCGTCTACGACGGAGGGGCGGCGCGTTGGGTGTATGTGCACACGCTCATGGCGAACTCTGATTCCTTCGTGGTTGAGGCCAATTCCGACCGTGGAGCGCGTCTCTCAGAAGGGGACAGCGTGATCGTCTCGGGCAATCTCAACCTCGCGGACGGATCCCAAGTCGAATTGAAATAAACTCGTTTTATGCTCCGCCATATCATTCGACGTCCCGTAGCCGTGACGATGGTGGTGCTGGTCATCGCCGTCCTCGGAATCGTGGCCGCGGGGAAACTGCCTCTTTCCCTGATGCCGGACATCGACATCCCGAGTATTTCCATCCAGATCGATGCTCCCCAGATGTCTGCCATGGATATCGAGGAGTCTGCCGTCAAGCCCCTGCGCGAGAAACTCTCGCAGATCGGCGGGTTGCAGGACATGGTCTGCGAATCCCGGGACGGAAGTTCCACTATTAGCATGACTTTCGAGCCGGGGACCAGGATGGACTATGTGTTCATCGAGACCAACGAGAAGGTCGACCAGTCCATGAACTATTTGTCTGGTATCTCACGTCCACGGGTGATGAAGGCCAATGCCTCCGACATTCCGGCGTTCTATTTGAACCTGTATGTCCGGGAAGGTTGTGAGATACCGTTTGCGGACTTCAGTTCATATGTGGAGAGCGTTGTCGTGCGGCGCATCGAGCAACTGCCGCAGGTTGCGATGGTGGATGTCACGGGCACCGTGGACAAAGAAATCGTAATCACTCCCGATGCGCAGAAACTCGAGTCGATGGGTATGACACTCTCGCAGTTCTCATCGTATATCCGTGCCGCGAACTTCCGTCTCGGCAGCCTCGTGGTGCGTGACGGCGAGTACCATTACAATATCAAGTTCCGTTCTGCGGCATCCGGCGCGGATGAGATAGCCGATGTGTGGTTTAAGACGGCGGACAGGCTCGTGCAGGTACGTGATGTGGCGTCCGTGAAGGAGAGACAGACGGAGCCGTCGGGATTTGCCCGTTCGGATGGTAAACGCAGTGTGCTGCTGGCCGTAGTCAAGCAGCCGGATGCCAGGATGGCCGACCTGAAGTCTGCCGCCGTGAGGGTGATGGGTAATGTCTGCCGGGAGAACCCGGCCGTGGATTTCACTATGACCCGCGACCAGACCGCCCTGCTGGAGTTTTCCATCCGTAATCTTTTCCAGAACATCCTGCTGGCCATCCTGCTGTCGAGCCTGGTGATATTCCTGTTCCTCGGGAGCCTGCGGACATCCTCGCTGGTGGTGCTGACCATCCCCGTGTCGCTTCTTATGACGGTCGGGCTTTTCGCAGTTCTCGGTATCTCACTCAATGTCATCTCTCTGTCCGGCCTGATCCTCGGGGTCGGAATGATGGTGGACAACAGCATAATCCTGGTGGACAATATCTCCCGCCTGATTCGTTCAGGGGTTCCCCGTGAGGATGCCGTCGTCCGTGGGACTGCCGAGGTGCGCGGCCCTATGCTGTCGTCCGTACTTACGACCTGTGCCGTATTCCTGCCGCTGGTTTTCATTGGCGGAACCGCCGGGGCGTTGTTCTATGACCAAGCCGTCGCGATCACGGCCGTGCTGCTGAGCTCATACCTGGTCACGATAACCGTTCTACCGACGTATTACAATCTCTGGGGCTCTGCTTCCGGGCGCGTACGGGGCGCTTTCCTGCAGCGTGCTTATGAGTCCGTGATGTGTTTCTGCCTGCGTCGCCGATGGCTGCTGCCCGTGGTGCTGGTACTCAGCCTGGCCGCAGGTGTCTTCGCGTTCGGAAGGATCGGCAAGCAGCGCCTGCCCGACATGTCTTACGACGATGTACTGGTGAGCATAGACTGGAATGACAATATCTCCGTCACCGAGAACAGTTCCCGCATCGCGCAGATCGAGCAGTCCCTGGAGGCTGAGCAGATTACATCAATAATCGGAGTCACTCAGTTTATCCTGCCTGAGATGGGCGGCCAGGGAAGTTCGGAAGCGACTATCTATCTGCGCTGCGGGAGTGCGGAAGACCTCCAAAAGACGCTGCGGACACTGCGCGGGGCTGTATCGCAACGATTCCCGGGAGCGATAGTAGAGGAGAGTGCTTCCGGCAACGTCTTCGAGTCGATCTTCGCAGACCGGGAGGCTATGCTGGTGGCCCGCCTCAGGCCTCTGGAGGGGACACGGATGGATGTGGAAAGCCTGCGCGGGCAGACTCGCCAAATCTCGCAGGCCGTGGATCAGAGATTACCGGAGGTGGCCGTAAAGAAGGATATCCTGTATGTGGCGGATCCGGAACTGATGGCGCTTTACGGAGTGAGCTATGATGACATTCTGAAGGCCCTTCGTACGTCTCTTGGAGGGGACAGGCTTTTCGATATCACCCAGGGCGAGCACTCCATCCCAGTCCTGCTCACGAGCGAGGAGGTGCAGGATGCAGCCGTGCCGGTGGAATACTTGCTGAAACAGACATTTACTGAGGAACTAAAAACTGTCACTTCCGGCGTAAATGGCAGATACTATCCTGTCAGTTTCGACGTGCCTTCCCGCGATGTAAAATCATTGATGGAGGCGGTGAGCCGGGCGGTGCGCGATGACGGGCGTTTCGATGTGGCGTTCTCCGGCTCGTGGTTTTCTACCTCGGAGCTGATCAGGCAGATGCTTCTGGTTTTGCTTATTTCGGTATTGCTGCTGTATCTGATTCTGGCTGCGCAGTTCGAGTCGCTCGTGCAGCCGCTGATAATATTGTCGGAGATTGTGATTGACATAGCCTTTAGCCTGCTGGCACTTCTGCTTGCGGGACAGTCGCTGAATCTGATGTCCCTGATCGGGCTGGTGGTCATCTGCGGTATCGTCATCAATGATTCCATCCTGAAGGTGGATACGATCAATAAGCTCCGTGCCGCTGGCGCCGGTATGTCGAAGGCCATCCTGCAGGCGGGAGCGATGCGTTTCAATGCTATAGTCATGACTTCGCTGACTACGATCTTCGCGGCGCTGCCTTTTCTCTCGCACGGCAGCATGGGCAATGACTTGCAGTTCCCGATGGCATTCGTGATAGTAGCCGGGATGATTGCGGGTACCCTTGTGAGCCTGTTCTTCGTACCGCTTATGTATTCTGTCACTGAGAGGAGAAAAAAGTAGGTGTCGGACGGGCGTGGCATATCGTCTTTCTCGGTGTTGCTGGTAACGGCGGCGCTTAGCCTGGTGGGGCTTTTCTGTGCATCCCGCCTTAAGATGCAGTACTCGCCCGCAGTGCAGGAGAAGTCCGTTACGGTTTCCTTCTCAATGGCCGGCGCTTCTGCCATCGTCGTGGAGAATGAGGTCACATCCCGCATAGAGGGGGTCTTGTCCGGCCTCCGTTCGCGCTCGCGCATTGCATCGGTGTCGCGGGATGGAGGAGGGCAGGTGACCGTTACCTTCGATAAGTACGCAGATATCGCGGCCGTGCGGATGGAGGTGGCTTCGGCTATCCGAAACCTGTATCCTTCCCTGCCCGGAGGGGTGTCGTACCCCTCGATTTCGCTGAATTCGTCGGGTACTCGGCGCCGCCTTGCGCTCTCATTCTCAGTAAGGGGGGACCGTTCTCCGAAGGAGATATCCTCATATATATCGGATTATATGTTGATCCCGCTTTCTTCTATCCCCGGGATTAACCGGGTGGGCACTTACGGTGGAACAGAGTATGCGTGGAAGATTATCTACGATGCCGAACAGCTTCGTGCCGCTTCCATATCACCTTCGGCTGTAGGGTCGGCCGTTTCTGCCGCGCTCAGGAGTGATGCGGTGGGGATCCGCACTGTGGACGGGGACCGTTATCCGGTGAGTCTTTCCGTACGCGGGTCGCAGAGGCTGGAGGATGTCCCCGTAGCCAGGAAAGAGGGCAGGGTGGTGCATTTGAGGGATGTGGCGGCCGTCCGCTATGAGCAGCTCCCACCGTCATCTTTTTATCGGATTAACGGGCTGAATACGATTACGGTTAACTGCTATGTGGAGGATGATGTGAATATGCTTTCCGTGTGCTCGCAGTTGCGATCGTCTCTGCAGTCCCTGGAGGCATCCTTTCCACAGTGGCTGTCCGCTTCGGTGGAGCAAGACTCATCCGTGTATCTCCGTGATGAGTTGAATAAGATTTATTTGCGGACACTGCTTTGCATACTGATCCTGCTTGTGTTCGTCGCTCTGAGTTACCGCTCGTGGAAGATTATGCTAAGTGTGACGCTGACGATTATGGCGAATCTGCTGGTGGCCGTCTGCTCCTACGCGGTATTGGACATCGGGATGCATATCTATACATTGGCCGGGATAACGGTATCGATAGGGATTATCATAGATACGTCCATCATGATGATGGATCATTATTCGAGGCATGCTGACCGCTCGGTGTTCCCGTCCCTGGTGTGTGCCGTCCTTACCACCGTAGCAGCCGTATCGGTTGTGTTCCTCCTGCCGGACAAGGAGAAAGCGAACCTGACGGATTTCTGCGCCGTGATAGCTGTGAACCTGACTGTGTCCCTGCTGGTGGCGTACTTCTTCGTACCGGCTCTCTCAGAGTGCATCCATCCTCCCGTCCGTAGTCCCAGGCCTCTGCGTTGGGACGCGGGTTATAAGAGATATATTCTCTGGGGGCAGCGGCACAGGTGGCTCTTGCTTCTGGTCGTAGTGCTGTCATTCGGACTCCCTACATGCCTTATCCCATCCAAGCCCAAGGATAACCAGAAGTTGTGGAAGGCTGTGGTGTCTTGGGAACCTTACGGGGATAATAAGCACAAAGTGGATGCCTGGCTCGGGACGTCATTCGCTCTGTTCCACGATGCTCTGAACCGCGGAAATTTCTATCGTGAACCTGAACGGACCTCCCTGATGATCTCCGCCGGCATGCCGGAAGGGTGTACGGTCGTCCAATTGGATGGCATCATGCGGCAGATGGAGAACTATCTCTCACAGTTTGACTTTATTGAGACATACTCGACAAATGTCTACTCCTTCGATGACGGTCAGATTCAGGTATTCTTTAAGCCTGAAGCAGAGAAAGGCCCCCAACCCGCACTGCTTAAGGCGGATGTGATTTCTGCCGCTATGAACTTCGGCGGGGCTACTTGGAGCGTGTACGGGGTCAATGACTCCTTCTTCAACAACAACGTCATGTCATCTACGAAGTCTTCCGGAATCACGCTTTCGGGCTACAATTACGAGCGTCTGATTTCTTATGCGGAGATCCTGATCGAGCGGATGTCGGAAAACCGGAGAGTGTCCGAGCCTGAAATCTGGGGCAGCGGATGGAGGGTCTCTCCGAAGGAAGAGTATCGCGTAAGCTATGACCCTTACCTTATGGCGCTTGGGGATATTACTCCCACGCGCTACTTCCGGGCCTTGCAGGGGCAGCTCTATGATGAGGATGTCGCTTACATGAACTATGGAGGGGAGAGAACCCGCATTATTCTGCAGTCTTCCGCTAAGGATGACTACGATTTGTGGAACATGCGCAATGTCGCTCTCCGCCTGGATTCCACCGAAGTGAAACTGTCCGGCATAGGGGAGGTCACCAAGTCCCTGACAGGGCTGCCGATACGGCGCGTGAACCAGAGTTACGAGGTGAATGTCCGTTACGACTTTATCGGGAGTTATCAATTGTCTTCGGAGGCGATGAAGGAGTATGTGGCGTATATGAATGATGAAGTGCTCCCTGTCGGTTTCCATGCACAGGGGCAGGGCGGAGGCTGGTCGGATGGTGAAAAGAAGCGATATGCGTCTCTGATTGCACTGGTGCTGGCGATCATTTTCGTTATCTGCAGTGCGGCATTCGAGTCGCTGAGGCGCTCTCTTTGCGTGCTGCTGATGATCCCGTTCTCGTTCGTGGGAACTTTCCTGGTGTTCGGTCTCAGTGAGATGACCTTCGACAAGGGAGGGTTCGCCGCGTTCATAATGCTGGGCGGATTGGTGGTTAATGCGGCGATCTATCTCATTTATGCGCACGACCGCGTGAGACATACCTCACCTTCTGATTCGGCCGTGGATGACTACATCCGCGTCTTCGATGTTAAGGTCAGGCCTATTGCCCTGACATTGCTATCTACTGTTCTCGGACTTCTCCCCTTCCTTTCGGACGGTCCGGAAGAGGTTTTCTGGTTTGATTTCGCTGCCGGGACGATAAGCGGGCTGGTGTTTTCGTTCGTGGCGATTGTTTTCCTGCTGCCGGTGTTCCTGCTGCGTCGCCGGGAGGGATGATTTATGGTATTGGAATAATTGGCATTGAAACTGTTGGATATGAAAAATGGTTCTGTTTTCGGTGCGGCGATTGCCGCGTTGGTTCTGCTCTCTCCCGCTCTGCGGGCCCAGAGGCAGATGACCTTGGATCAGACGATTGAAGTCGCGCTGGATCAGTCGGTATCGGCGTTGCAGGCACGCTCGACGTTCGTCTCCCGCTACTGGCAGTTCCGTTCTTATAAGGCTAGTCTGCTGCCGTCACTGAGCCTGTACGGCGACCTGATGTCCTTCGACCGTTCGCTGCGCCTGCTGCAGAATTACAACACCGGCGAGATGGTCTATACGGATAACTATAACCTGCAGAACAGTCTGGGACTTGCCTTAAAGCAGAACGTGTCTTTCACCGGCGGTACGATCCAGCTCTACACGGACTTGTCCCGTATCGACCAGTTCAGCGCCTCGAAGCAGACTTGGTACGCGCAGCCGGTCACTTTCTCGTACAGGCAGCCGCTTTTTAGCTACAATGCCTTCAAGTGGGAGAAGTTGACGGCCCCGAAAGAGTACGAGAAGGCTAAGCGTTCGTATCTTGAGACACGGGAGCGGATTACGATCAACTCGGTGAAGTACTTCTATGCCCTGCTGCTGGCTCAGGAGGATTATAGCTCGGCGATCTCCAGCTATGAGAGCGCAGCCCGGCTCCTGGAAGTCGCCCGGGAGCGGGTGTCGCTGGGCTCCGTGACTAGGGACGAGTGCCTGCAGTTGGAGCTGCGAGCCCTGAATGACAGTATTGCCATCAATGAAAAGGCCGCTGCGATGATGGAGGCGCAGATGCAGCTGAACTCGCACCTGGGCTATGACGAGTCCGTGGAGATACAGCCTCTGGTTGAGGACGAACTGCCGGCGGTAATGATGGATTTCGATTTCGTGCTTGACCGGTCGCTGAAGAACTCGTCTTTCTCGCTGGACAATGAGATCAAACTTCTGGATGCCGAGTCGTCGGTGGCGCAGGCCAAAGCCTCGCGGGGGATTTCTATGACGCTGAATGCCAGGTTCGGACTGTCTAACTCGGCGGAGGATTTCCGCCGCACATATCAGAACTTGCTGAACCAGGAGGTGGTCGGCCTTTCTTTCAGTGTGCCCATCTTCGACTGGGGTCAGGGTGAGGGCCGTGTCAAGCGGGCGCGGGCCGCGCAGGACGTGGTGAAAGCGCAGGTGCAGCAAAGTGAGAACGATTATCGACGTTCGGTGTTCACGCTGGTAGCCCAGTTCAATAACCAGCGCCAGCAGTGCTACGTCTCGCGTCGTGCGAGGGAGATCGCGGATGAGCGCTACGAACTGGTCACCCAGAAGTTCCTGGACGGCCGTTCCTCTGTGACCGAACTCAACACCGCGCAGAACGAAAAGCAGTCATCGCTTCGCAAATACATCAGTGACCTCAGCCTCTACTGGAACTACTACTACTCGCTGCGTGAGCTCACTCTCTACGACTTCATCGCCGGCTCCGACCTGGACATAGACTTTGACCGGTTGCTGGAAGAATAACTGCTTTTACCTTAGCTCTGGGTTTTCCTTAGCAGCCATTCGGCCACATCGGAGGGGAGGAGTGGCGTGAGCTCGCGGCAGACGCGCTCGTGGTAGGCTGAGAGCCAGGCGCGCTCTTCCGCGGTCAGAAGGTCCCGGATCAGGATGGATGTGTCGAAGTGGCAGAGCGTCAGCGGGCGGAATTTCAGCCAGGAACCGAAGTCGTTCTCGCCGTCCCGTTCGCAGAGCAGCAGGTTTTCGTGGCGGATGCCGTAGCGACCTTCAATATAGATTCCCGGCTCGTCGGACGTGATCATTCCCGGCTCCAGCGGCTGGGCGTTGAGGTTCTGCCGGATATCCTGCGGGCCTTCATGCACGCCCAGGAAGAAGCCCACGCCGTGTCCGGTGCCGTGCCCGAAATTGCGCTTGAAGCGCCAGAGTGGTTCGCGAGCCAGGGCATCCAGTCTGCATCCCGGCGTCCCTTCCGGAAACACCGCCATCGCGAGGTTGATATGCCCCTTCAGCACGAGAGTGTAGTCCTCCCTTTCCCGCTGCGTACACTCGCCGAGCGGCACGGTACGGGTGATATCCGTCGTCCCGAAATCATATTGCCCTCCCGAATCGCAGAGGTACAGCCCCCGTCTTTCCAGCAGCGGAGCGTCGGTGCGTGGTGTAATGTAGTGGGGCAATGCCGCTCCCGGCCCGTATGCGGAGATGGTCTCGAAGCTGTCGCCCCGGTAGTGCGGGTTCTCCGACCGGAGCCTTCCGAGCTCGAGCGCCGCGTCCCATTCGCTGACTGTCCGTCCCGCCTCCAGCGAGCTCTCCAGCCAGTATAGGAAGCGCTCCATGGCCACTCCGTCGATTATGTGCGCCTCCTCCATACCCCTGATCTCCACCGAATTCTTCACCGCTTTCATCAGGGCAATTGGACTGCGCCGCAGCACGGTTTCGACCCCGTTCTGCTCCAGCAGGCAATGCAGATGATAGTTCAGCGCCCGTCCGTCCGTGACCAGGCGTCCGACAGCCTCGGCCTCTAAGCTCAGTTCCAAATCGGAGTAGGGCAGTACCTGCACGCCATCAGACTCCAGTTCGCTCAGACTGTCCAGTGTGACCGGGTCCAGCGTTCGGGCGACATCCTTCAGCACGAACCACCGTGCCTCATCCGCGCTCACAAGCAGGTACGAAATGACATAAGGATTATAGTCAATATCAGAGCCCCGCACGTTCAGTGTCCATGCGATCTCATCGAGGGCCGTCACCAGCATGCTGTCGCAACCCTCCTGCTCGAGAAACTCCCGGATCTGAAGCAGCCGTTCGGCACGCGTTTCACCCGAATAAGCGGCACTCACCACGGTGACCGGAGTCTCCGGAATGGCCGGCCTGTCCTGCCAGAGCGCATCCAGCATGTCAGGGATGTCAACGATGCGATAATTGTTTCCATTCAGCTCCTGCACCTGTTCCGCGCTGATGCACAGTCCGTCGACGCCGATCACGACTTCCTCCTGGTCGGAAAAATGTGCGGCTATCCACTTCGGAATCGGGACCTCATCCGGAACACGTGTTTTATGCAGCACGAAACCCGTACCGGCGAGCTGCTCCCGGGCCTGGATGAAATATCGGGAATCTGTCCACAGGCCCGCATGATCTGCGGTGATGAGGATGTCTCCGGCTTCTCCGGTAAACCCGCTGACCCACTCCACCTGCTTCCAGCGGGCGGCGGGGTACTCGCTCTGATGCGGGTCGGTACCTGTGATGATCACTGCGTCAAGCCCCCGGGCGCGCATCAGGCTGCGCACCTGCTCCAGGCGGAGAGAGTATATCGAGTCCATGGCAATGGGTTTTACATGCCTGTATGCAGGACCGGCGGAAGAGCCCTTAGACAGTGAGGATTTCCTTCTCCTTCGCGGCGACTATGGCATCGATGTCGGCCACGAATTTGTTCGTGGACTTCTGTACCAGGTCTTCGGCCTCCTTCTCCATATCTTCACTCAGTCCGTCGTTCTTCTGAGCCTTTTTCAGCTGCTCGACACCGTCCCTGCGGGCGTTGCGGATGCTGACCTTGCAGCTCTCGCCCGCGGCCTTCGCCTTCTTAATCAGCTCCTTGCGGCGCTCTTCGGTGAGGGGCGGTACGCTGCAGCGGATGATCTCTCCGTTATTCTGGGGGGTGAATCCCAGGTTCGCGTCCAGGATAGCCTTCTCGATAGCAGGGATAAGGCTCTTCTCCCAGGGCTGGATAGCCAGGGTGCGTGCATCGGGAGTGGTGATTGATGACAGCTGGGGCACAGGTGTCATGCTCCCGTAGTAGTTTACCAGGACGCTGTTAAAAATCGAGGGATTAGCCTTTCCTACACGGTAAGTCTTGAGGTCTTCCTCGAGAAAGACCACGGCTTCTTTCATCTTATCCTCTACACTGGTGAGGATGTTTTTTGCGATGTCGGTTATCATATGTATACTGTTTTATATTATTCGTGAACAAGTGTGCCGATCTTCTCTCCTGCGAGTAGCCTGGTCAGAGTACCGGGCTCCTCCATATTGAAGACGATGATGGGTACGTGGCCTTCCTCGCAGAGAGTGAAAGCGGTCTGGTCCATTATCTTCAGACGTTTTGAAATGGCCTCGGCGAAACTCAGATCGTCGTATTTCGTAGCAGTAGGATCCTTCTCCGGATCGGCGGTATATACGCCATCCACGCGGGTGCTCTTCAGCAGGGCGTCAGCCCCGATCTCGCGTGCGCGAAGTGCGGCGCCGCTGTCTGTGGTGAAGAACGGGTTTCCGGTGCCTCCGGCGATGATGGCCACACCGCCCTTCTCCATAAACTCCACCGCTGCTTCACGCACATAATATCTCGCGAGCGGCTCCATCGGAGTGGCGGTGAATACTTCGGCCTTTACGCCTTCGGAGCGGATGGCCATCGCGAGCCCGAGGGCGTTGATGACGGTAGCGAGCATGCCCATCTTATCTCCGTTTACACGGTCAAAGCCCAGACCTTCGCCCTTCAGCCCGCGGAAAATATTCCCCCCGCCGTTCACTATGGCTATCTGCATCCCGGCCTTGGCTGCCGCTGCAGCCTGTGATGCGTAATGTTTCAGATATTTTTCGTCAATACCTTTTCCTTCCGGACCCCCGAGGCTTTCGCCGCTCAGTTTCAACAGAACTCGCTTGTACATTTGCGTTTCGATTTTGTGTTTATTATGCGGAGAACAAAAATATTTGAAAATTATGAAACTTGCAAGAAACAAACTATCTTTGCAGCCATAATACAGCCAAATACTAAGGATATGTTCATATTTAACTCCTCCATTGGAAAAAAATTCGTCCAGAGCATCAGCGGTGCATTTCTGATTATTTTCCTGCTCCTTCATGCCACCATTAACTTCTTCTCGGTGATAGATTCCTTCACCGGCAAGTTCGGCATAGCGGCTGCGGATGACAAACTCTTCTCCGCCGGCGACGGACTTTTTAAACTCGGCTGCGACTTTATGTCCACCCCGGTCATCAGCATAATGGTTCCGATCCTTGCGCTCGGATTCCTGGTGCATATCGTCTATGGATGCTGGCTCACCGCCCAGAATATTTCCGCCCGCGGCGGTATCAAACGTTATGAAGTATCCAGTAAAGCCGCCACCGACTCCTGGTCCGCGAAGAACATGTTCATCCTGGGTCTGGTGATTCTCGGCCTGCTGGTTTTCCACCTCACTCATTTCTGGGCCAAGATGCAGCTTCCGGAACTGTTCGGTATCGGCACATACGAGAACAATCCCTACCTGCTCCTGATGGTTACATTCAAGCCCTGGTGGATGCTGCTTATCTACTTGGTCTGGTTCGCCGCCATCTGGCTGCACCTCGTGCACGGTTTCTGGAGCATGTTCCAGACCATCGGCTGGAACAGCCAGGTTTGGTTCAAGAGAGT
Source organism: Bacteroidales bacterium (assembly GCA_017450585.1). Lineage (GTDB taxonomy): Bacteria > Bacteroidota > Bacteroidia > Bacteroidales > UBA932 > Cryptobacteroides. The sequence continues at coordinate 366 of JAFSTI010000213.1, read as the reverse complement.
GAAGGTTATCGGCGTAGTCGTCGTGAGCATCATAGTGTTCGCCTTCGTCGCCGTCGCCGTGAACGCCTTCATTCAGGCGAATTTCATTGCCTGCATCTAGCGCAGGGCACCGAGCAGGAAGTTCCGGAAGGACTCCCGCTCCTGGGGTGTAAAGAATTCTGCCGTAATCGGCGCGTAGAAAGTCCTGGACTTCAGAATGTCCGGGACTTTCTGTATATCCGCCATCCGCTGGGCATCCTTCTGCGTGGTGATGATAATGGCGGTACCGTGCCGCCGGGCGGCCTCTCCCACGCGCTCGATGTCCTGCTGCGTGAACCTGTGATGGTCGGGGAAGTGGAACTGCTCCACCAGCCGGTAGCTGTCGCT
>JAFSTI010000212.1 GCA_017450585.1 Bacteroidales bacterium | reverse complement strand
GGGTGCGGAGGGCAGGGTGTGCGGTTTTCTCCCGTCCGGCGGTCCGGGGAGCAAGTCGGAGCGCTCTCCTCCCGCCGGCCGAGGAAAACCGCCGGAACGGCAGTGCCAGAACCGCACCCGGCCCGAGGAAAACCGCCGGAGCATGGCAGTGTCGAATAAACTAATTACTGGTGCCGGTGCGGGTAACGGGTCGAAATTTTTCCCGTTACCTGCACCAGAGACGGTCTTTCTTGCAAAACCTGAATTTCGGAGTCCACGCTAATGTGCCATACAGGCCACTCCAAGGCATATGGGCGTGGACTCCTAGGCAAAAACGGCGAGGAGTCCACGCCGATGTGCCTCTCACGTACGTAGAAGCCGTGTCGGCGTGGACTCCGAATTTCGGGTTTGGGCCAATAGGATTCAGCCGAGTCCGGGAAGGAAGAGAAAGGCCGAGGTGACCGGGCTGGCCGTGGTGGCCGAGGTGACCGAGCTGGCCGTGGTGGCCGGGCTGGCCGAGGTGGCCGAGGTGGCCAAGGTGGCCGAGGTGGCCTATTTCTTGGAGGAGTAGTATTTCGGCCAGCAGGAGGCGAGGTAGGCTTTGAGACGGTCTTCTTGGGCGTTGGGCTGGGGTTCGTAGAAGACGGTGCCTTCGAGGCCTTGGGGGAGGAATTCCAGGTCAGTGAAGTGGCCGGGGAAATCGTGGGCGTATTTGTAGCCGTCCGAGTAGCCCAGTTCTTTCATGAGTGAGGTGGGCGCATTGCGAAGGTATAGAGGGACGGGGCGGGTTTTGTCGGCGGCGGCGGCTTCGAGGGCGGCGGATATGGCCATGTAGGCGGAATTGCTCTTTGGGCTGGAGGCCAGGTAAATGGCGCATTCGGAGAGGGGAATGCGGGCTTCCGGCATGCCGATCGAATCTACGATTCGGAAACATGCGTCGGCAAGTAGAAGGGCATTGGGATTAGCCAGGCCAATATCCTCGGCCGCCAGGATGCAGAGGCGTCGGGCGATGAAGAGCGGGTCCTCACCGCCGTCGAGCATGCGGGCCATGTAGTAAACCGCGGCATTGGGATCGGAACCGCGAACGCTTTTTATGAAGGCGGAGATGATATCGTAATGCATCTCTCCGTTCTTGTCATAGATGGCTGTAGTGGTCTGCAGGACTTCGGTAACGGAAGCATTGTCTACAATGACCGGGTCCTTGCCGGTGTGGGCATCGACCACGACCTCCAGAATATTCAGAAGTTTGCGGGCATCCCCGCCGCTGTGGCGGAAGAGAGCCTCAGTTTCTTTAACTTGTACCTTCTTCTCTTTCAGGACCTTATCATTCGCCAGGGCATGATCCAGAAGGGCCTTCAGGTCCTCCGCCTCAAGGCTCTTCAATACGAATACCTGACATCGGGACAGAAGGGGAGAGATGACCTCAAACGAAGGGTTCTCCGTGGTGGCGCCGATGAGGACTACGGTACCGTTCTCAACGGCTCCGAGAAGAGCATCCTGCTGGGCCTTATTGAAACGGTGTATCTCATCGATAAAAAGCACGGGTGGCTTGCCTCCGGCAAAGAGGGAATTGCTCCTGGCGTGATCGATCACATCACGCACATCCTTCACTCCGGCGCTAATCGCGGACAGGGTGACAAACTCGCGTCCGCATGTGTCGGCAATAATATGGGCGAGGGTGGTTTTCCCGACTCCGGGAGGCCCCCAAAGAATGAAAGAAGAGAGACTTCCGCCTTCAATCATCTTACGGAGTATGCAACCTTCCCCGACCAGATGCTTCTGGCCGAAATACCCGTCAAGGGAGGATGGCCTCATCCTTTCGGGCAGGGGAGGGAGTACACCGGTAGATGGCACGGCTTAAATATCTTTAGTATAGGCTCTTCTTCTTTTATGCTGACGGAACTCCATTTCACCCCACATCGTGCTCATGCTGTAATTTGACTCCAGCTCAGCATTCGTCTCGGCATACTTGAATCCGGCCTTCCGGGCAGTAGCGAGCAAATCCTGGAAGATCAGCGCCACGACACCCTTCTTCCGATACTCTTCCTTAACGCCGATAAGCAGCAGTTCTAGGGTATCCTCATATTTGAGGTACATGGATTTAAGCAGATGGAACCAGCCGAAGGGGAACATCTTGCCGCCGCATTTCTGGAGAGCGTGTACGATAGAAGGCATCATAATGCCAAATCCAACCACATTCTCCTCACTGTCGGTCACGACGGCCACGAACTTGGGATCCAGAAGGCCCAGATAAGTGTCGACGTATTTATCAACCATCTCCTGAGGAAGGATGGTAAAGTTATAAAGGCTGGCATAAGACTCGTTCACCAGGTCAAATACCTTGTGTCCCCAATCCTCTTTCTGTAGCTGCTTCTTGCTAAATTTGCGGACCTTGAGGCCATAACGTTCGCGCAGCATCGCGGATATCCTTTCATACTTGGGAGGGAGCGCTTCCGGAATGGTAATCCGGTACTCCAGCCAGTCGGACTCCTTGCGGAAACCAAGAGCCTCAAGATGAACCGGATAATAGGGATAATTATAAATAAGCGCCTGGGTGCTGAGTTCCTCGAAGCCCTCTATGAGCATTCCTTCCGGGTCGAAATCGGTGAATCCGAGGGGGCCGGTGATGGTTTTCATGCCGTTCCGGCGACCGAAATCCTCGACAGCACCGATGAGAGCCTTGCTGACTTCGGGGTCATCTATAAAGTCAATCCAGCCGAAACGGACCTCGTCGTGAGACCATTTTTCATTTGCACGTGTGTTTATGATAGCTGCCACGCGGCCGACCAGTTCGCCGTCCTTATAGGCAAGATACAGTTCAGACTTACAGAAAGCAGCCGCCGGATTCTCATTCATATCCAGAGTGTCAATCTCGTCTTCAAACAGGGCGGGGACGAAATAAGGATTTCCCTTATAAAGCTTATTGGGGTAATCCACGAAGGTTTTAAGCGCCTTTTTGTCGGCTACACGTTGAATAGTCACTCCCATGATAAAAAGTAGTAGGTTCTGCCTTCAAAGGTAGTGTTTTTTGCATTATTATCAAAAGCGATTCACTATCTTTGCATAAATGATGAAACACGCCCGAGCATATATCCTGACGCTCCTTTGCATCCTTGCAGCCATCCCGGCCGCGGCTCAGCAGGGGAGGGGCTTTTATGCCGGATTGACCTCATCATTTAAAGGCGTAGGAATCGAAGTCGTAACCGAGCGCTCAGAAGACAAGACGGAGAGTTTCTGCCTGACCGCCGATTTCGGGGGGACGCTGGTAAGGAACATACACGATAATCCAGGCGTAAAATTCAGCTGGAGAGTTCATTACTTCCTTTGGAACGGAATCAGCGACAGGGGATTCAACTACCATATATACATAGGTCCGGGGCTCAGCGCCGGTTACGTCAGGGATTACACCATCCACAACGACCGCGGTTTCGGGGTGATGACCGGTATCTGCACTAACGAAGGAATTCTTATCAGATTCGACCGCAGGCCGATCTCCGTAGCCCTGGAATTCAGCCAGGAACTGGGATTCCACATGCTGCGCGGAGCTGAATCCGGATCCCTGAATATGGGCCTGTACAGGCGCGGAATAAACAGCAGCTATTTTCCTGAAATAAAGATATTTATAGACTTAAAGAGGAGGACGGAGAAATGAGGCGCAGAATCTATATAACACTTTTGTTACTCGCGGTGGTCGTGTTTAAGGCCGGAGCAGTGGACGGATTCAGGACAATTTACGGCATAGAGTACGGCTATACAAGTACTGTAAGCGAGTGGCACCACACCAACTATGTGTCGCCGGAGGGCCCGAGAGTGAATCAGATACACATGGATTACGACTATGTCCCGCTAGGATATGCCGGTCTATGGTACGGAGCCGAATTCGCCCGACACTGGTCCACGTGCCTGGTTCTGTCTCTAAACTGGATATCTAAGGAGCGTACTATCAGCGTATTATCCATGAGAATCGCATATTTCTTTAAATCCTATGAAGTGGACGGAGTCAAACTGTTCCTGGACGCCGGAGCAGGAGTAACGGAGACCTTCAAAGGCCTGCCGGATTTCTGCGGAAAAGCGGGAGGAGCCTACAGGCTCGTACTGGCTAAGAAAGTAAATCTGGACTTGTGCGCATCCGTCCAGCTGAGCGTGGACCATCCGGTAACGGTGCGTGACAGATTTTCCGGAAACATTTTGACTCTAAATTCCATACGTCGCAGCGATGCGCTTTATACAGGCATAAATATCGGCCTGATGCTGGGATTTTGAGAGATTTGGGGGGAATTCCCCTTTTGTTACACAATTTATATTATGTTAAGTTAGATGAAAAGCTATCTCTACTCTATCGAAATGAAAACGCGTGACTACGAATGCGATGCGCAGGGCGTGGTAAATAACGCGAACTACATACACTATCTCGAAGCAACCCGCCATGAATGGCTCCAGGCCGAAGGATTCTCGTTCCAGAAATGGCACGAAGAAGGCATAGACGTGATGGTCAGCGGCATCAGCATCAAATACAAAACCTCGCTGCGGGGCCAGGAAGAATTTATCTCCTGCCTTAACATGCGCCGGGACGGAGCGCGCTTTATCTTCGACCAGGACATATACCGTAAATCCGACAAAGCCCTTTGCGCCAGCGCCGAAGTCAGCGTAGTGTGCGTGATCAACGGTCGTCTGACCCGTGGCGACGAAATCGCCGGATATTTCGAAAAATACCTGTAATCCATGGCCCGTAAGCGCGTAGACATACTTCTCGAAGGCGTAACCATTGAAGCTGTGGCCGCCGAAGGCAAGGCCCTCACCCACCATGAAGGGATGGTGGTATTCACCGAAGGCGGCGTCCCCGGCGATATCGTGGACATCAGAGTCCTCAAAAAGAAAAAGAACTACATGGAAGGCCGCATCGTGAAGATGATAAAGCCTTCTGAACGGCGTCTGGAGCCGTTTTGCGAGCATTTCGGGGTCTGCGGCGGCTGCAAATGGCAGCCTCTCCCCTACGACATGCAGCTCGAAGCCAAGCGTCAGCAGGTATATGACCAGCTGGTGCGCATAGGGCACCTGCAAGTCCCCGAAATCGCCCCCGTAATAGGCTCGCAAAACACTGAGTATTACCGCAATAAGCTGGAATACAGCTTCTCAGCCTCCCGCTGGGTACTGGAAGGCGAAGACCCCGGAGGCGACAGCCGCGCGCTGGGCTTCCATGTCGGAAAATTCTTCGATAAGATCCTGGATATCAAGGACTGCCACCTGCAGCCCGCCCCCTCGAATGACATCCGGCTATTCATAAGGAAATACGCCCTGGAACACGGCCTGGAATTCTACAACATCCGCGAGAACCACGGCTACATGCGCAATCTGATCATCCGGAACACCCCGGAGGGCGAAGTAATGCTCATCGTAGTCTTCGGATACGACGACTCCCCTTCCAGAAACGCCCTCCTGGACGCAGTCAGCGCCGAATTTCCGCAGATCAGCTCATTGTACTACGTCATCAACACCAAGTGCAACGACTCCATCTCCGACCAGGAATGCATCCTGTACAAGGGCTCCCCGACCATCTGCGAGACCATGGAAGGACTGCGCTTCCGCATTGGCCCGAAATCCTTCTTCCAGACCAATTCCGCCCAGGCCCTCCGCCTCTACGAAGTGGCCCGGAACTTCGCCGCTCTTACTGGCAATGAAACAGTCTACGACCTTTACACAGGCACTGGCACCATTGCCCAATTCGTCTCGGGAAAAGCAGCCAAAGTAATTGGTATTGAATATGTTCCGGAAGCCATCGAAGACGCTCGCGCGAACACCGCCGAGAACGGCATCACGAACTGCACATACTTCGCCGGAGACATGAAAGACATACTCACTGAAGACTTTGTCAAAGAGCAGGGAGGGCCGGATGTCATCATCCTCGACCCGCCCCGCGCCGGGATACACCCCGACGTGGCAAAAGTCATTCTGGAGGCCGCTCCGGAGCGCATCGTCTACGTGAGCTGCAACCCCGCCTCGCAGGCGCGCGACCTGGCGATCCTGGCCCAGAAATATGACATCACCGCAGTCCAGCCGGTAGACATGTTCCCGCACACGGGACACGTTGAAAACGTGTGCGCTTTGAAAATCAGGAAATAATTCCTAAATTTGAGCGATTATATGCTCACGCAAGTGCTCATACTCCTCGCAGGTCTTGCGATGGTCGTTATCGGGGCCGATGCCCTGGTAGGCGGCGCATCCTCGGTCGCGAGGCGCTCCGGAATCAGCGAATTCGTCATCGGCATGACCATAGTCGGCTTCGGCACCTCCCTGCCCGAACTGGTCGTCAGCCTGAACGGAGCGATAGCGGGCAGTTCCGACATTTCCATTGGCAATGTATTGGGTTCCAATATCTTCAACACCCTGCTGATACTGGGCGTCACAGCCGTGATCGCCCCTATTGCCATAACCCGCGGAAACCTGCGCCGCGACATTCCGGTCTGTCTGGCAGTGACCATCCTGTTCATCGCACTCGGGCTCATCGGAGGCCGGATCGGACGCATCGATGCAGCCGTCATGCTGCTCGTATTTGCCGCATACATCTTCTTCTGCTTCAGGTACAGCGCACCGGAAACGGAGCAGGCCGAATCGGAAAAAACATACGCGACGGCAGTTTCGGTATTGCTGATCCTCGCCGGCATCGCGGGTCTGGTATTCGGAGGACGGCTGTTCGTGAACAGCGCCGTCCGAATTGCCTCAGAACTGGGCGTGAGCCAGAAATTCATCGCCGTCACCGTGCTGGCGGGCGGCACTTCCCTCCCCGAGCTTGCGACCTGCATCGTCGCAGCTGCCCGCAGGCAAGGCGGCCTTGCCCTTGGCAATATATTGGGCTCCAATATCTTCAACCTCCTGCTCATCATCGGCGCGGCGGGCCTGGTACGGCCGCTGTCCTTCGCCGGAATGAACGTAATTGACATTATTGCCCTGATACTGAGCGTCTGCATCGTCTGGGCGGGTGCGCTCTGCACGAAGGGCGAGAAGATAGGCCGCGGTACCGGAGCCGCGCTGCTGGCGGCGTACGCGGCATACATTACGTACATTTTTATTGCACTATAACCACTATGAACTTCAAAGCTACTGACTACAAACTCATGAACGTGGCCGACGGGCGCGTATTCGAAGACGGGGGATGGACCCTGGCAGATGCGCAGTCCCCTTCCCCTTCGCTCGTGAGGGCCGTTTACTCCCAGAAGAAATTCACACCCAGAGACGATCTGGACGGGCTCTACCGCTACGCGGAATGGATGCCGGTAAAACGCACCCTGCCCGGCTCCGGAGCGCCCGTAACCTACCACAGCAAGGAACTCGGCGCATATCTGGGACTCGATAACCTGTACATCACATTCTCCGGCTACATCCCCGAGATCGGCGCCACCATGAAGACCTGCTCCTTCAAGGAGACCGAGGCCTATAGCGTGTGCGCGCGCATACCCGCGGACAGCCGCAGGATCCTGGTCGTCCAGTCAGCCGGAAACACCGCCCGCGCCTTTGCACAGGTCTGCTCCGACAACGACATTCCCGTGCTTATCTGCGTTCCTAAGGACAATTTCAACGACCTCTGGTTCAACGAGCCGCTGAAGGACTGCGTGAAGATCATAGCATCCCCCGCCGGATCCGACTACTTCGATGCGATCGCCCTGGGCGACAAGGTTTGCACCAGCGATCGATTCTTCGCTGAAGGCGGCGCCAAGAACGTGGCCAGGCGTGACGGCATGGGCACCACCCTGCTGAGCGCGGTAGAATGCATCGGACGCATCCCCGACGTTTACTTCCAGGCAGTCGGAAGCGGCACCGGAGCCATTGCCGTATGGGAGAACAATCTCCGCCTGATTGAAGACGGACGCTTCGGCAGCCACAAGATGAAACTCTTCCTGTCGCAGAACGCCCCCTTCACCCTGATGCATGACTCTTGGAAAGCCGGAAGCCGCGCCCTGTGCGACATCACCCCCGAGCAGTCCAGAAGGGCCGCGGAGGTCATTCTCGCGAAGGTACTCTCTAATAGGAAGCCGCCCTACGGCCTCGCAGGAGGCGTATTCGACGCCATGAGCGACGCCGGCGGAGATTTCTTCCTGGCATCAAACGACGATATTGTCCGCTGGATCCTGACCTTCAGGAATCTGGAAGGCTACGAAATATTCCCTGCAGCCGCCACGGCCGTAACGAGCCTCGAAAAGGCAGTAAAGACCGGCGCAGTGGGCAGGCAGGATGTAATCATGCTGAACGTCACCGGCGGCGGATGGCTTCACGCCCAGGCAAAAGGCTTCATTCTCAAAGAGCCTGACCTGGTCCTCGACCCCGCCCTCCCCGCAGAGGAGATCGTTTCCAAAGTTGAAAAATTATTTTAATTCATAATTTATGAAAGCCAAACTACTTACAATGCTTCTGCCCGCAGCGGTTTTTTGCATGACCGCCTGCGAGGTAGACGAGACCTACGATCTCGGACAGAAGCCTGACCTGAGCATGACTTTCTTCGAGGAGGGCCTTGCTGTTCCTATTGGAAACAGCACCGGTTTCAAACTCGGAGATTTCATCACTCCCGGCACGGAACTGACTGTGGATGCCGGCGGATTCTATTCCGTCTCCGTCAGCGGCAACCCCGCCATCTCCCAGTCCGTATCCATCCCTTCAGTATCGGTATCGAACATCGCCTGCACAGACGCATCCTTCGAATTCCCGATCCCGGCGGAACTCAGCGCCATCCCCGCAGCCACATGGGCTGCCCTGGTGACAGATTATCCGTATGTTTTGGATGAACAGGAGGCTACGACCCCCATCGCCATCCAGGCTACCCTGCCCGACGAGATTGACGACATCGCGTATGTAGACATCGACGCCCCCGTCACGATCTCCTTCCGCATGGCATCCGGAAAGATGACGATCAAGTCCGGCTTCACCATCACCTTCCCTGACTGCATCACCCTGACCACTACCCAGACAGGTGCGACAGTAGAGAGCGGGCACATCTTCAAACTCACCCAGGACATGGTCGTGAGCACCACTGCCACGAACATGGCCTTCAAGATGACCAAGATCACCGTCCCGAACGGAGCATTCTCCAACCACCAGCTCACTATCAATGACAATATCGCCATCAAGGGTTCGGCCGTCGTTAATCCCATCGACTTCGCCAGCAAACCCGACAAGCTTGCCATCGACATTCAGGAGCAGATCGGTACGGTCAGCGTCACCAAGGCCTCTGTCAAACTCAATGTAGGCACCAGCGTGAGCGGCACCGACATTGACCTGAGCGCCATCGGCGACATCAAGGACCAGTTCAGCGGGACCGTGGATTTCATCCTTTCCGACCCCGTGCTGAAACTGACCGTCCAGAACGACTTCCCCTTCGGCTTCAACGCTTCCGGACTGTCGTTCACGACTTCCACCATGCGCAATATTGCCATACCCGCATTCACGATTCCCGCGGCCGCTACGACCGACATTTACATCTCCCGTGCAGGTGGCAAGGCTGCCGCCGCGACCGGAAGCGCCATTGACGTAGTAGTGCCCAATCTTTCCGATCTCATCCGCGACCTTCCGGAATCCATCACCATGAGCGGAGTGACTATCGCCCTCGCTGAAACTGGATTCGTGGATATCACGGTCGGCAACGACTACACCGTGGCAATCCCGTCCTACGGTCTTACCGCCCCTCTCGCGCTGGACCAGAACTCACACATGACCCTCAGCAAGGAGATCGACGGTATCAACCTCAGCCTTAACGACCTGTCAGTCAAGAATGCATCCCTTGGTCTTGACCTCGAGAACAGCATTCCTTTCAATATGGAATTCACCGTGACGGCACTTAACGAGGCCGGTGAGCCTATCGACGTCGGCATCACCGCCGCCGCCAGCATCCCCGCCGGAACCATCGCCAACCCCACCACCACCCCGATCACCATCGAGATGAAGGAAGGCGGAGCGAATTCCATCTCCGAGCTCAAGAAGCTTAAGTTCAACTTCGAGATGAATGTTCTTTCGAACAATTCCGCCCTTAACAAGGACCAGGGAATCGCCTTTAAGAACATGTACGCAAGTGTCGCCGGCGTAGGCGGCGATCTGGGTGCCATCAAAGATAAGGAGGAGGAATAAGCCATGAAGACACGTAAATCAATACTCGTTATCGCGGCCGCATTGATATCCATGACGGCTCTTGCGCAGAACCCGACTGATTTCTTCCTGCGTAACTACTCCTACCGCTACAGGCTGAATCCCGCCTTCCAGAGCGAGAAAGCCTTCCTCGGTGTGGGCGCCGGCGCCGTGAACGTCACCTTCGACACGAACATGGGTATCAGCTCATTCCTGTTCCCCGGCGAGAACGGCATGGTAACCGGTTTCAACCCCTCAGTGAGCGCCGACGACTTCATGGCCAAGCTTCAGGATCTGAACAATCTCAACCTGAGCATGAATGAGAGCATCATAGCCCTCGGTTCATGGTCCAAGTCAGGCTTCACCACTTTCGAGGCCAATATCAAGGCCTACGGCTCCGCTTCCCTCCCTAAGGAATTCATGAAATTCCTGAAGGTCGGCGGTGTGGACCAGACCTATGACATGTCAGGACTTAATCTCAATGGTAAGGTCTATGCCGAAGTGGCATTCGGACACTCCCGCGCCATCGGAGACAATCTCGTAGTCGGCGCACGTGTGAAGGCCCTCGTGGGTCTCGCCCAGATGGACGTCACTCTCAGCAAGTTCGACCTCTATACCGGCCACGACGAGTGGCGTGCGGAGATGGAAGGTGACTTGAAGGGTTCATTCCCCTTCTTCGTTCCCAGGACCGATGCTGATGGTAATCTGATCATCAACCAGAGGCCTCCCATCACCCTCGAGAAACTCAAGCCCGCAGGACTCGGTGCCGCAGTGGACTTCGGTGCCACCTACTGCCTGGGATTCATCACCCTGTCCGCCGCAGTGCAGGATCTCGGTCTTATCAGCTGGAAGAACAACTTCCTCGGCAAGGCTCAGTCCAGCACCACCTACAAGGGAGCTGACAATATCGACATGAACAACGGTGGCGGCAGCCAGATCGGAGACTCCGTCGAGGACGCTCTCCAGCAGCTGGTCGACATGGCCAAGTTCAAGGCAGAAGAGGCTTCCCGCAGCAGCGAAATGCTTCCAATCGGGGTCAACCTCGGCGCTGACGCCAACTTCGGCATCGCGCACGTAGGCGCATTCCTGAGCACCAAGAAGAATGCCGTGGAGATGCTTTGGGACGGCCGTCTCGGAGCTTCCATCACTCCTATCAAGTGGTTCTGCCTCAGCGCTAACGCCGGCGTGAACAACTACGGCAAACTGGCCGGCGGTGCCATCAGCATCAACGCAGCCAGCGTGAATTTCTACCTCAGCGGTGAGATCAACCTCAATAAGGTCACGCCCAAGTACTACATTCCTCTCGACCCGGTCAGGCTTTCACTCATGACCGGTCTGAACATTACCTTCGGACGCAGAAGAGATGTGAAGTAGATTACCTGTCCAACATAACCGCTACGGGGTTCCCGTAGATATGTAGGAAAATGTCCCTCAGCTGTTCGCGGTTGAGGGATTTTTCTACCCTGTTAAGCTTCATTTCCACATATGCGCGGAAGCCTTCCAGGTCGGCGGCGTCATAACGGTCCGCGAAACGGGTGCTTCCCGTCATCAGGTCATAAGCCATATAGTTAGTCTTCCAGAGCTTGTAGCCGTTCTGGATTTCACGCGTAAGGATACTGCGCAGATACTGATAACGGTCATTCTTCGGGAAGTCACCGGCCATGGATATCTGCTCACGGCTGAGCGGACGGCCGAAATGCAGGTGGATATGCCCCTTAGGCTGGCTGATACCGGTGATAATGCTGTGGGTGTCCTCATGCGGCTTCTTCACGTACTTGCGATCGCGCGAAATGAGCACCTCCCGGGCCTTGCGGATATCGCAGGACTCGTATTCGTAGCTAATGCTTATAGGTATGATATTGAGCTCCATGAAATTCTCCACAAAGCCCTTCTCCCCGCTCATGTCAAACATCTTCAGCAGCCCTTGCTCCGTGAGGTCGATACCGTTCTTCGTTCTGCCCTCCTTCTGTGCGATCCAGACGGACGCGTCGCCGGAGACGATGGTGTGCCGGATGTATCCTGACAATTGCTGCGAAGACAGATACAGCTCGCGCGCCGATATGCCGCGGATAACCTTGATCATGCGGTTACAGCGCAGCAGGCAGGAGATCAGTTCACTCGAGAGTAGATTGTCCCCGACCGCGATCTCCGTAATGGGCAGGCCGTTCGTAAACAGGATGTATTGGATGATTGCCGGATCCAGGACGATGTCGCGGTGATTGGATATAGCCAGGAATCTCCTGTCCCCCTGCTCCCGGATGTTCTCCAGCCCTTCGTAGGTCAGGCCGTCGGATGTGCGCTCCAGCACGCTGCGGACCGCCTTGCTCATCACAGCCTGCTGGAAGTCGTCCACCGTAGATACACCCTCCAGCATGGAATTAAGGTAATTGCCCTTCTCATTCGGAAAAAGGTACTTGGAAAGCATGTGGTTGAGCGGGTGACGGCGAAGTTTGGCAATGGCCTCCGCGGCCTCCGCATCGCTGAAGGGGGCGATGTCCCCGTATTGTCCTGTCCTATCCATGTCAATAATTATTTGTCCGCCCGTACCAGCAGCGACGAGTCGCCGTAACTCAGGAAGCGGAAATCATGCGCGAGGGCGTAGTCGTAGATTGTGCGCCAGTCGCCCCCGACGAACGCAGATACCAGCAGCAGGAGCGTACTCTCGCTCTGGTGGAAATTGGTCACCAGCATATCCGCGATACGGAAGCGGAATCCCGGGACAATGATAATGCGGGTGGAAGTGCGCAGCTCCTGCTCGCCTCTCGCTTCCAGCCAGGCCACAAGCGCCTGCAGGGCCCCGGAGGTCGTGTACGGGTACTCCCGCTCATACGGGGCCCATTGCCCTACCGGCTCCGGAGCGCCCTTCTCAATGCAGCTCACACCCAGGTAGTACAGCGACTCCAGCGTGCGGATGGAAGTCGTGCCCACGGAAATCACCGGCCCGTGCGGGGCGGCAAGTTTTCGCAGCAGCGGCAGTTTTATGACAATAGCCTCGCGGTGCATCGGGTGCTCGGACACATCGTCGGTCTTCACCGGCAGGAAAGTACCCGCGCCCACGTGCAGGCAGACGTTCTCCATGTCAATGCCCTCGTCGCGGATGCCCTGCAGCACCCGGTCCGTGAAATGCAGGCCGGCCGTCGGAGCCGCCACAGAGCCCCTGTAACGAGCGTAAAGCGTTTGATAGCGCTCCAGGTCAATAGCTTCGGTGTCGCGGTTCAGATAGGGCGGAATCGGCACCCGGCCGCAAGTATCCAGCACCTGCGAGAACGGGACCGGAGTCTCCCAAGAGAATTCCACCGTGGCAGTCTGACCCTCCCGGTCAATAAGTTTCGCTTTTAAGGCCATTTCCGAGACATTCTGGGCGCCTTCAGGGTTGAAGAAGTCCAGGACATCATCTTTCCACCTCTTCGCGTTTCCTACCACGCACTTCCAGCGGCAGGAGCCCACGGCGGCGAAAGCGCTCACATACTCCGCAGGAGCTACAGGCTCCAGGCAAAAGATCTCGATATGCGCCCCGCTGCTCCGGCGAAAATGCAGCCTCGCCGGCACTACCTTAGTATCATTAAAGATCATAATCGGGTGCGCGGGGGTTTCTACGGGGTTCGCGGCAGGAGTTTCTACGGCGGGGAGCTGGGCGGCAAGGACCGACGGGAGATTGCGGAAAACCGACTCCGAAACGGTGCCATCGCGGTAAACCAGCAGCTTAGACGAATCCCTCTCAGGCAAAGGGTATTTGGCAATACGCCCCTCGTCCAAATCATAGCTGTAATCTGAAATACTGATCTTCGGAATCATCGTCTAAACCATAAAAACGTACGAATTTAATAAAAAAGCCACACTATTCTAAATACAATTCGGAAATTCGTGGCGGATTCCTCCGGACTAGTTCGACTAGTCATTTCGTGCCGTTCCATTTGTAAATGGCTAAATGTATTTTTGTATCGCTACATTTGTTAATCAAACTGTTTTGTTTCGTTTCAGGCGCGAAGCGCGAAGAAATGCCATAAGATTTTTTTATCTTATTTGTGCTGATTAGTTAGATTATTAGAACCCAGTTATTTATAAAATTAATCTATCGTTTTCTACAAAATAGTTTTGCTTCTTTGATTTTATATGCCTTGAATTAAGGTGCCCCGGAGGGGCTTTTGAGGTAATTATTACTACATAATACATTAAAACCCAAATGATTTTACTTCTTGATTTAAATAAAATTTTAGCGGCTAAAAAGGCGGATTTGGCGCTACTTCCCTAGCGAAACGGCTTTTCGGTCGAATCAATTTTGTAACATTACGCTTTGATATACAAGATATAATTCTTATCTTTGTTTGGTTACAATTTAGAAATATGAATCGTCGTTTACAGCAGTTTTTGTCCGCCGAAAATCTTACCCAGGCCCAGCTCGCCGATGCGATCGGAGTCGCGCGCGCAAGCATCTCCCATATCCTGTCCGGAAGAAACAAACCGGGCTTTGAATTTATCGAGAGAATGGCTGTCGCCTACCCCGATCTGAGCCTCGATTGGCTGATTTGCGGCAAAGGAAAGATGTATAAACGCGGCGGGAACGACATTTTCGCGCAGCTCTCCCCTATCCAAAATGCCGCCGAGAGCGCCCCAAACGGCCATTCCGAGGATGAGCAATTGACCCCTCCTGACATGCCTGAGAGCCTGTTCGAGGATGAGGAGACGCTACCTGAAGAACCTAAAGAAACTTTTAAGGTAATAGAGGATAATCTATCTGAAAAAGAAAAGCTTATCAGTAAAATTATTGTCTTTTACGACGATAATACCTTTACGGAAATAAGATAATTGCCTTTCTTTTTTTGTACATTTGTTCTTTGCATAAAGACATATGTAAAGTGAAAGAGAATCTATCTACCGAACTGTTTAGCATTGACTTCCCCTGCCGCGTCGGCCTCGGGGCAGGTTTTGACAGGGACGCCAGGAAGATCAAACATAGCCTGCGGACACGCTACGGCTTTATCGAGATCGGCCCGGTCACTCTTTATCAGCAGCCGGCCACGTACCGCAGCAGGCAGATCAAACATACATTCCAGCCCAACAGGGGCGTAAAACACGTCATACACAGCATTCAGGCGGTCTATCGCAGACGCAAGGGCCCGTCCCTATGGGTTGCGCTCGCCTATGGCAACGGCTGCCAGGACGTAGACAGTATCGTAGCCGAATACGAAACCTTATATTCATTAATATATGATTTCGCCGACGCCTTCACCATCGACACCTCAGCTCAAGGCGCAAACGGCACCCATCCCCTCCAGGACGACTCCGTCCTGTCGGACATCCTCGATTCACTTTTGGACATCCGCAGCACATACGACTCATACAAACCTTTGATTATAAAGGTGTCACCAAATATATCTACAGAGATACTTCAGCACATTCTGGACTACTCCCGGCTAAACGGAGTTGACGCCATAATGGTTAAGGTGACAGATATAAAAGCTATTGACAAAGCCGCTGCCATGATTCGCAGCATACGGGAATACACACTGGACCGCTATCCGGTTCTCTGCGACTGCGGGCAGCTGTCCCCTGCCGCGATTAATGCCGCTATGGAAGCCGGTGCGCAGCTTGTCTGCGGGCGCAGGATGGCTTTCGTAGGCTTCGGCCGCATCAAACGACTCCTGAGCCGGCGCGCCGCGGCAATGGCGGCAGCGACAGAGCCGGCGGCAGTGCCAGCAGCAGACAATGCAGTACAGCAGGGAGGACAGGTATGAGTGTGAGTGTACAGGAGAGAGTGGGCGCTTTGCTGCGCGGAAGCGGGATGTCTCTGAGTGCGGCGGAGTCTTGCACGGGCGGGATGATTTCGCACCTTGTCACGGTGGTGCCCGGCGCATCCGAATACTACCTCGGAAGCGTGACTTCGTATGCAGTCAGCGTGAAAGAAAAAGTGCTCGATGTACCGGCCGAAATCATTGACGAAAACGGAGTAGTCAGCGGCCCGGTAGCAGGGGCAATGGCCCGGGGAATCCGGCGTCTTACCGGCAGCACTTTTGCTGTCTCGACGACCGGTCTGGCGGGCCCCGGCGGAGACGAAAACTACCCCGAAGGAACGGTCTGGATCGGGGTCGACGGACCGCTCGGAACACGCACGAAAATCGTCCGGAAAGACCTCGGAAGAGAGGGCAATATTGAGGCTTTTGCAGTGGCTGCACTGGAGTTTTTGGTGTCATACATGGAGGAATACCTAAAAACCTCGGACGACAAATAATAGCACGATAAACGTTTGATTAATAAAGCGAAAAACAAAATAGTTCAAAGTGAAAACACTTTTGTTACACACAAATATGATAAATAGATTAAGCAAAATTATAAGTGCATTGACTCTGGTGATTCTGGTCTCCTGCGGGCCGGAAGTATACAAACCCATCATCCCCAACACCAACCCCGGAGGTGGCAACAGCACCATCTTTACACCGGGTCAAGGTGGCGATGATCACCCCGTCCAGGAACCGACCTATTACTCGAACCCGGTCTGGAAAACTTACCCCTCCCCTGACCCGACCGTCATCCGTGTCGGCGACTGGTTTTACAGCTATTCGACCGAGGCCAATATCCGCATCTTGAAGTCCAGCGACTGCGTGAACTGGACCCTGGTCGGCACGGCGTTCACCAGCCAGACCCGCCCCCGCAACGTCAAGACCAAGGAAGGCAAGGACGTCGGACTCTGGGCTCCGGACATTGAGTTTATCGGAGGGCAATATGTCCTCTACTACGGCCAGTCCGCCGGCGACTATATGACCGGCTTCGGCGCCGCGACCTCCGACTCTCCGGAAGGCCCCTTCACCGACCGCGGCCTGCTCGTCTATGATGAATTGACCGGAACCAAGGGCAATGTGGACCAGTTCTACTTCAAAGACCCCGTCACCGGCACGCAATGGATGGGCTGGGGCAGCTACGGCGGCAGTACGGGCGGCCTGCACATCGCCGAGCTCTCGGACGACGGCCTGTCATTGAAATATGTCAATAAGAACGTGCGCGACCTTAGCAAGATCTATCGCATCGCGGGTTCAGCCTGGGAAGGCGGGCAGATGTACTACCACGCCGGAAAGTACTACCTGTTCTGCTCCGGCGGCTACTGCTGCTCCGGCGAGAACTCCGACTACAACGTTCAGGTGGCCACCTCCTCCAGTCCCACCGGCCCCTTCGTAAACAAGAAGGGCGAAAACCTCAACAAGGTCGCCGGGACCTGGAAGATAATGGCCGGCAATGATTACGCCGTCGGTCCCGGCCACGTGAGCGAGATAATACTTGATGACAATAAAGCCGAGTGGATCTTCTACCACGGCTTCGTCAAAGGCCACGCGGACGAATACAAGCGCGTCCTCTTCCTCGACCGCCTCACCTGGGATGCCGAAGGCTATCCCGTAATCAACGGCGGCCTCGGCCCCTCCTCCCGCAGCGAAGCCCCTTACTTCAAATCCAACTAAGCCGAGGATCCTGGCCTACAGCAGACCATCCATGAATGAGAGCATCGCGCTATTGACCTTACGGGACTCGGGGAGCGATGGATTGACGACGTTGTGGACATGACCGACGTTCTTGGCGGAGGACTCGATATCTACGAATACCAATTCCCGGCCTAAGGATTCGCAGTCGGATTTGAGGCGCAGGGATTCACCCCTTATGAAGTCGCGAGTACAAGTGGAAAGAAATAGAGGACCTGTATAACTGCTGATATAGGTTCTGGGTGACACAGATGACATCCAGTCCGCATCCTTATAACGGGGCCCCAGATACCAGGCCAGAGCGCTCTTCGAGAACATCTTCGATTCGGAGAAGGACGCAAAGTCATAAGCGGGACAGTTGAGCATCACTCCCCTGGGCTTGAAGAGAGCCGGACGTACAGGCATGTCGACATTTTCTGCGCCCTCGGCCATATAAAGCGCCAGGTGTCCCCCGGCGGAATCCCCCGTCAGAAACATCCTGGCGTGATTCAATCTCAGCTTTGAAGCATTAACCGCCAGGTAGTCAAGCGCCGCAGCGCAATCCTTCAGCTCATCAGAGACATCCCTCCTCCCGTCATTCAGGCGATACTCGACCAGAACCACATCATAGCCC
>JAFSTI010000211.1 GCA_017450585.1 Bacteroidales bacterium | reverse complement strand
TCGCTGATGAATTGTTCCGCAGGATGTCGTCGCTGATCACTTATTTCCCGGATGACGAGAACTACGATGCGGCTTTCGCCGCCTGGCAGCGGGAACATCGCCCTTCTGTCTGGAGGAAGGTGATTTCGATCCTTCTTTTCCCTTTGACTCTGGTCACCGGCGTTCTGGCCCTGCCGGTCTGGCTGCCGGCCGGACTGATTGTCCGAAAGTTGCGTGATAAGGCATGGTCCAACACCGCACGTTTTGGCTTTAAACTTGTCCTGCTGCCGCTGATGGTTCTTTTGGCTGCTGTACTCGGATTTATCTTCCTGCCCTGGTGGGGCGCTGTCGCATTGATCCTTGCTGTAGCTTTTTCCCCCAGGCTGTTTTATTTGCTTACGGCTTCATTGCACTGAATATGAAAAGATTGTTTTTTGCCGTACTGGCACTTTGCCTTTGCGTTGCCCTTCGTGCGGAGGTAAAACTCGCACCGTTGTTTACTGACAATATGGTTCTCCAGCAGAATGCGGATGTCCGCTTCTGGGGAACTGCCCGCGCCGGGGCCCGCGTTACCTTGCTTACTTCCTGGGATAAGGCCCGCTATGTGGCTCCTGTCTCGAAGGATGGCAGCTGGTCCCTGTCACTGCGCACTCCCTCCTGGGGTGGCCCGTATACCGTGAGCGTCAGCGACGGCAAGGGTAGTCCTGTAGTCCTGGAGAATGTACTTATCGGTGACGTGTGGCTCTGCGGCGGCCAGTCGAACATGGAGATGGCTATTGAAAAAAATGTCACCGGAATGGTGCGTACTCTCGCTGAGGCCTCGTCTCATACCGGTGTGCGTATTTTTCATGTGAACAATACCACCGCTCTGGAGCCTTCGTCTGTGCTGAACGTGCGGCACGGTGGCTGGAATACCTGCGATGAGAATACGATTCGCGATTTCTCGGCGGCGGGGTATTATTTCGGTATTGAGCTGAACGAGAAGCTCGGTGTTCCGATCGGATTGATCGAATCCTGCTGGGGCGGTACGCTGGCCGAGGCCTGGACAAGCGCTGGTTCTCTGGAGACAATGCCGTATTTCCGGGATGCGGTGAAACGCATTTCTGAATTGCCCTCAAGCGCAGCGGAGCGGGATGCTCTCTTCCGTGCGGATGTCGAACGCTGGGAGAAGGAGGTGCGCGCGAAGGATCCCGGATTCAAGTCCGGCTGGGCTACAGTGGATTATGACGACTCGTCCTGGGACGCTTTGCAGGCCCCCGGTACCGTGGAATCGCAGGGCCTTCCGCATATCAAGGGCTTTATGTGGATGCGTAAGACCGTCGATATTCCGCAGTCCTGGGCCGGGCGCGAGCTGACCCTCGGCCTGTCGATGATTGATGACAATGATTTCGCGTTTTTCAATGGCGAGTGCATCGGCCATACCGAAGGCTGGATGGCCCGCCGCCAATACAAGGTCCCCGCATCGGCGGTGACGGCCGGCAAGGCAGTGATCGCCGTCCGGGTCATGGATACCGGAGGAGACGGAGGTATACACGGCCGTGCGGACTGGATGAATCTGTCCTGCGGCATGGAGACGATGTCTCTGGCAGGGGAGTGGAAGTATCGCAGGGCAATGTCGCTTCGCGGCATTCCGCTTTTCCCGATCAATGTTTCTTCTGATCCCAATACCCCGACAGCGCTGTATAACGCGATGATTTATCCCCTTATCCAGTTTCCGATCAAAGGTGCCATCTGGTATCAGGGCGAGGCCAATGTCGGCAGGGCGGAGCAGTACCAGACTCTGCTGCCGCTCATGATTAATGACTGGCGCCGGAGCTGGGGATATTGCTTCCCGTTCTATATTGCCCAACTGGCTAATTATATGACTCCTCAGACTGAGGCGGAGGAGTCTTCCTGGGCCGCTTTGAGAGAAGCTCAGCTTATGGTTTCGCAGACGATGGAAGATACCGGACTGGCCGTGCTTATCGATATCGGTGAGGCCCGGGATATCCATCCGAAGAATAAAGTGGATGTGGGTAAGCGCCTCGCATACAATGCTCTTGCGCTGACTTACGGGCTCCCTGTCCAGTACAGCGGCCCGATCTATAAATCGCATGCTATCGAAGGCTCAGCGATCCGCGTGCGCTTCGACTTCGCCTCCGGCCTCTGCTCGCTGGGCGGTGATGACGGTGCTGGTGTGGCTGCTGCTGGTGCTGCTGGCGCAGGTGGTGCTGGCCTTGGTGGTTTTGACGGAGCTCCTGCCGGACCGGACGGGTTTTATATTGCCGGTGTAGACCGGGTGTTCCATAAAGCGGCCGCCGTCATTGACGGAGAGACCGTCGTGGTCAGTTCTCCGGAGGTCGCTTTCCCGGTGGCCGTCCGCTACGGCTGGGCCGACAACCCGCATTGCACCCTCTACAACGGTGCCGGACTTCCCGCATCGCCGTTCCGCACCGATGGCTGGTACTAGTTCTTTTTTGAAATACGCATTTTACTTGTTTGCTGAGCGTTAGAATCATGTTATTGAATGAGATTATAGAGATCGTGCGCGAAGCGTCGCACATTATGACCGACCGGGCCTTCACTGTCCGGGAGAAGCATGGGCTTGAGGATCTGGTGACTTCGTCAGATGTGGCTGTGCAGGAGTTCTTGTGTTCGCGTCTGTCGGCACTGCTGCCGGGCTCGGGTTTTCTGTGTGAGGAAGAGGATGTCAAGGCGCTGGACAGCCGTTATGTCTGGATCATCGATCCTATCGACGGGACAATGAATTTCGCCCGGCATATTCCCGAATGTGCTATTTGTGTGGCTCTGGAGGTGGATGGGGTAATGGAGAGCGCTGTCGTGTACAATCCTTTCCGGGATGAGTTGTTTACAGCCGAACGGGGCAGGGGGGCATTCCTGAACGGTTCGCCGATACATGTTTCGCAGCGTCCGCTTGAAGATGCTGTTTTTGAGTGCGCTCTCTGTAATTACCGCAAGGAGTTTGAGCCTCAGTGCAGCGCCGTGATCTCTGAGATGTTCCACCGTGTGAATGATATCCGCCGTTTCGGCAGCTGCGCCCTTGAGATGTGCTACATCGCGATGGGTCGCTTTGAGCTTCATTTCGAAATGCGCGTCCAGCCCTGGGACATCGCCGCTGCTGGCCTCATCCTTCGCGAAGCCGGCGGCTGCATCTGCTCCCTTCACGGTTCGGTGCACACCTACCGCCGCCCCGAACTCATCTGCTGCGCCAACTCCCCTGAAAACCTCTCAGCCCTCTCCGCAGTAGTCTCGCGGCACATTCCCGAAATTCCCTACACCGACTAAGCTCCCGCCGCTTTCTCCGCCCTCCCGCCGCTTTCTCCGCTCTCTCGGCGCTCCTCTTCCGTCGCCGTAGTCGTCTCCGCTCTCGCCGTCTCCGCTCTCGCCGTCTCTGCTCCCTCGGCCGTTTCTGCCGCAGGGTTTTCCTGGGACGGCTTCTGCTCACGAACACGAGAGGGTTTTCCTGGGACGGCAAGGCCGCCGGGCCCTCCCCATGGCCCGGCGGATGCGCAGCCGGACCGGAGGAAACCCGGGCGATCGGCTTTTCCTGCAGCCGGACCGGAGAAAACCCGGAACGGTCTGAATTTTTGCTGCCGGCCCGGAGGAAACCCGGGCGGGGGCTATTGATTTGGTCGGGATACTCGCCGAGTGTGCTTACCGGTCCACGGAATGGACCTTTAGGATCAAAAACAGCCATTTTCGTACTTAAAGGTCCATCATTTGGACCTTTATGTACTTTCCTGATTTTGGTTGACCCCGGTTGGAGCCCTTCCCTGAAAGAAGTTGACTCTGGTTTAACTTTATTACTGGTGTAGGTTGACTCTTTTCATTATCCCTACTTTTAGTTGTCTACCCGGGCCTTATCCCGTTCAGGGGTTGACCGATGGC
>JAFSTI010000210.1 GCA_017450585.1 Bacteroidales bacterium | reverse complement strand
GACCGTCCAGACGGGCGAGGGGATTGCCGATAAGGTGTATTTCCTGCCGGTGACTCCGCAGTTTGTGGAGGAGGTTATAAAGAAAGAGCGCCCGGACGGCATTCTGCTGGCGTTCGGCGGGCAGACCGCGCTGAACTGCGGCGTGGCGCTTTACCAGAGCGGCTTCCTGAAAGAGTGGGGCGTGCAGGTGCTTGGCACCGGCGTGCAGGCCATTATGGATACGGAAGACCGTGACCTTTTCATTAAGCGTCTGGATGAGATCCAGGTGAAGACCATCAGGGCCCATGCGGCGTCTTCGGTCGAGGAGGCGCGTGCCTGTGCGAAGGATGTCGGATATCCGGTAATCCTGCGTGCGGCCTATGCCCTCGGCGGCCTGGGTTCTGGTTTTTGTGACAATGAGAAGGAGCTCGACGCCACGGCGGAGAAGTCCTTCGCGTTTTCGCCTCAGGTGCTGGTGGAGAAGTCCCTGAAGGGCTGGAAGGAAATCGAGTTCGAGGTGGTTCGTGACGCTGCCGATAAGTGCCTGGTAATCTGCGACATGGAGAACTTTGACCCGCTCGGGATACACACGGGCGAGAGTATTGTCGTAGCCCCGACTCAGAGCCTCAGCCAGGCGGAGCTGGATTACCTGCACGAACTGTCGTTGAAGATCGTGCGGCACCTGAACATAGTGGGTGAGTGCAATATCCAGTTCGCGTTCAGCCCGGATGGCAGCATGGATTACCGTGTGATTGAGGTCAATGCCCGTCTGAGCCGTTCGTCGGCGCTGGCGTCGAAGGCGACCGGTTATCCGCTGGCCTTCGTGGCGGCGAAGATCGCGCTCGGCTACCGGCTTGAAGAAATCGGCCCCGGCGCTGCCCGGAAGGCTGGCGCTCGGATGGCAGAAAAAAGCCCGGCCGCAGCAGACAGCCCGGCCGCAGCAGACAGCCCGGCCGTCTCAGAAAGCCAGACCGCTGCCGTGCCGCCTCAGGTGGATTATGTGGTCTGCAAGATTCCCCGCTGGGACCTGGCGAAGTTCAAGGGCGTCTCCCGCGAGATCGGCACGAGCATGAAGAGCGTCGGTGAGGTCATGGCCATCGGCAAGTGCTTTGAAGAAGCGATGCAGAAGGGCCTGCGTATGATAGGGCAGGGGGCCAATGGCTTTGTGTGTAACAAGCCGTTCAAGGCCGCGGACCTCGATTATGCATTGTCCCACCCCACCGACACGCGCGTTTTCGCTATTGCCGCGGCAATGGAGGCCGGGTACAGCGTGGACCGCATATATGAATTGACCAAAATCGACCGGGTCTTCCTGGAGAAACTGCTCAATATCGAGAAGACGTACCGGGCGCTGGAGGCGTGCGCGGGCCTGGATCAGGTTCCGGAGCATCTGCTCGCCTGCGCGAAGGAACTGGGCTTTTCGGACGTGCAGATTGCCCGTATCTTCGGCATCGGGCAGGATGAGGTACGTGCGCGCCGTAAGTCGCTGGGACTTAGGCCAATGGTGATGCGTATCGCCACGCTTTCGGCCGGCCGCGACCGCTCCAACTACCTGTACATGACCTACGGCGCCGGCGAAAAACCCGCCCTGGCCGCTGGCGGCCAGTCCTCCGGCAGTGTTATTGTCCTGGGCTCCGGCGCATACCGCATCGGCAGCAGCGTGGAGTTCGACTGGTGCGGGGTGAATGCCATCCGCACGCTGCACGCACGCGGGCTGGAGGCGGTTATGGTCAATTGCAACCCCGAGACCGTTTCGACCGATTACGATACTTCCGACCGGCTTTATTTCGAGGAGCTGAGCCTGGAGACGGTGCTGGACATCTGCGAACTCGAGCAGCCCTCCGGCGTTATTGTCAGCATGGGCGGGCAGATTCCGAATAATCTCGCCCTGCCGCTTGCGAAGCACGGCATCCCCATCCTGGGTACGACCGCAGATGATATTGACCGCGCAGAAGACCGGCGCAAATTCTCGGATATCGTTGATTCTCTGGGTATTGACCAACCTTCATGGAACGAACTGACCACGCTCGACGCCGTGGACGAGTTCGCCGCGCAGGTCGGGTATCCGGTGCTTGTGCGCCCGTCGTACGTGCTTTCCGGCGCCGCGATGAACGTCTGTTATTCGCGCGATGACCTGCACAAGTTTCTGGAGCTGGCGGTGGAGGTGTCGGAAGAGCACCCGGTGGTGGTGAGTTCCTTCATGCAACGCTGCCGGGAGGTGGAGTTTGACGCCGTGGCGGATTCCGGGCGCGTGCTGGCCTATGCCGTGTCCGAGCATATCGAGTATGCGGGCGTGCACTCGGGCGATGCGACCATCCAGTTCCCGCCGCAGAAATTGTACGGCGTGACGGTCGCCCGCGTGCGCAAAATTGCCTCCAAGATCGCGGCCGAGCTGCATATCACCGGACCGTTCAACATCCAGTTCTTGGTTTCGGACGGTTACATCAAGGTGATCGAGTGCAACCTGCGTGCGTCGCGCAGCTTCCCGTTCGTATCCAAGGTGCTGAAGGCCAATTTTATTGACCTCGCCACCCGCTGCATGCTGGGCGAGCACCCGGAGCCCCTGTCCTGCGACGCGTTCGAGCTGGAGTATGTGGGCGTGAAGGCCTCCCAGTTCTCGTTCTCGCGCCTGAACCAGGCCGATCCGGTGCCGGGCGTGGACATGGCGTCCACCGGTGAAGTCGGCTGCCTGGGCGACAGTTTTGACGAAGCGTTGTTGAAGGCAATGATTTCGGTGGGCTACAGCCTGCCGTCTCCCGGCTGCGGGGTGCTGGTTTCTTCGGGCAATGCGATGCAGAAAGCCTCGCTTCTGGAGCCCTGCCGCCGCCTCGCCGAAGCCGGTTACAAGATCTACGCGACCAGCGGGACCTGCAAATATCTGCAGGACAATGGCGTCGCCGCCTCCCGCGCCCTCTGGCCCAGCGAGGCCCCCGGTTCTGCCGACGGCTGCCCGGGCGCGCTGGACCTGATCCACTCGCACCGGGTCGAGCTGGTGGTCAACATTCCGAAGAACTTCACGAAAGGCGAACTCACCAACGGCTACAAACTGCGCCGCGCCGCTATTGACATGAACGTTCCTCTGATCACCAACAGCCGCCTCGCCACGGCCTTCATCCGTGCTTTTACCGCCGCGCCCGAGCTGAAGATCAAGAGCAGGGATGAATATAGCGCGCGCTAGCGTCGCCGTGTGCCGGTTCTGCAGCGCTGCGGTTCAACCTGCGTGAAAAATTGCTATCTTCGTAGATGCTATGATTTCGCTTCTGATTAGTATCGCGGCCCTGGTGTTGGGCTATCTGATTTACGGAAAGTTCGTGGAGCGGATTTTCGCTCCGGATGCTTCCGCCGTGACCCCGGCTTATTCGAAGCAGGACGGGGTTGATTACGTTCCCATGCCTTCTTGGAAGGTGTTCATGATTGAGTTCCTGAACATTGCCGGGACCGGGCCGATCTTCGGTGCTATTTTGGGTGCGATGTACGGGCCGGCCTGTTATTTCTGGATTGTTTTCGGATGCATCTTCGGCGGTGCCGTGCATGACTATTTCTCCGGAATGCTTTCTCTGAAGCACGGTGGCGTGAACCTGCCGACATTGGTAGGGGAGTACCTCGGGGCCGGGACCCGCAAGGTCATGCAGGTCTTTGCGATACTGATGCTGATGCTCGTGGGAGCCGTTTTCGTGTACAGCCCTGCTCTGATTTTGGGCGGCATGACCGGCGGGACCAAAACCGCCATCCTGATATGGGTCGGGGTGATCATGGTCTACTACATGATTGCCACGATGGTCCCTATTGACAAGATCATCGGCCGTATCTATCCTGTTTTCGCAGTGGCGCTGATTTTTATGGCTGTTTCGCTGTTCGTGTGCCTCGTGGGGAAATGGCCTGCCGGCGTTCCGGAGGTCTGGGACGGGCTTCAGAACCGTACCCCTTCGCTGGGCGGGATATTTCCGGGAATGTTCATTTCGATCGCTTGCGGTGCCGTAAGCGGTTTCCACGCCACCCAGTCGCCGCTGATGGCGCGTTGCCTTAAGAATGAGAAGTTTGGCCGTCCGGTGTTTTACGGGTCAATGATTCTGGAGGGTATCGTAGCTCTGATCTGGGCTACGGTGTCTTCATATTTCTTCTTCGGAGGCGGCGCCGCGCAAATGGGTGCGGAGGGAGTCAAAGCAGCTCCCGCCGTGGTTACGACTGTATCTAAATATTGGCTCGGAACATTCGGAAGCATTCTGGCTCTGCTCGGTGTGGTCGCGGCTCCGATTACCAGTGGCGATACCGCGCTGCGTTCGGTCCGTCTGATGGTATGCGAGGCATTCGGCCTGAAGCAGGAGAGTATAGCTGACCGGCTGAAGGTCTGCACGCCGATTTTTATCCTGGTGGCGGCCTTGCTGGTGTTCAATATCATGGATTCCAAGGGCTTTGATGTGATCTGGCGTTATTTCGGCTGGGCGAATCAGACCCTTTCTATATTTACATTCTGGACCATTACCGTCTTCCTGGTGCGCAATCGCCGTTCACCGGCCTGGCTGATCACCCTCATCCCAGCCTGCTTCATGACCGCCGTCTGCGTCAGCTTCATCTGCACCGCGAAGATCGGATTCAACCTCCCGGGCACCTTCGCCCCCTATATCGGCGCCGGCACCTTCGCCCTCGCCGCCTGTCTCTTCTTTCTCTGGTACTCCCGCCGCCGCAGCTAGTCGCTGTGGCTAATTGGCGCTGTGGCTACTCGTTGCAATAACTTCTGATGCTAACCGCTTTGGCAGCCCGGCACAGCTGATCGGCGTGGCTGACTGGCGTGGGTAACGGGAAATTTTTTGACCCGTTACCCACAAATAAGGCCATTTTTGTCGGTAACGGGTCTGTTTTTCGCCCGTTACCCGCACCCGTCTCTGCCTCAATAGATTCCCAGCGCCGCTGCTCTGGCAGTATTTCTCGGTGTGCGCGGTTTTCCTCGGTCCGGGTGCGGTTCTGGCACTGCCGTTCCGGCGGTTTTCCTCGGCCGGCGGGAGGAGAGTGCTCCGACTTGCTCCCCGCACCGCCGAACGGGAGGAAACCGCACTCCCCGACCTCCGCACCCGGGACGGGAGGAAACCGTTGGTGTAGGAGTTCTTAGCG
>JAFSTI010000209.1 GCA_017450585.1 Bacteroidales bacterium | reverse complement strand
GCCAGACTGCCCATCACCGTCGTACAAGCGGCGCCCGACAGCACCCCTATCATATTCATAAAGCCGTAGGCTGTACCCCGGAAGCGCGCGGGCACAAACTGGCACAGAATGGGCATATTATTGGTGTCGAACATACCATAGCCCACACCGAAGAACAGCCCGGCACCCACCGCCGGCACCATCCCGTGACCGAGCCCAATGAGCACAAGCGCGGGCATCATCATCGCAAGCCCTATGGCGCTGGTATAAATACGCCCCTTCAGATGCCTGTGCACCCACTTGTCAGACAACTTGCCGCCTACAATCACCCCGATAAACGAGGACGCGGCAATGGTGATAGTGGAAATAGGACCTGCCGTAGACATAGGCGCGCCCAGACTGTCGGCAAACAGCGTCGGCAGCCAATTTTTCACGCCCCAACCGGGCAGCGACACCGACGCAAACACGAACAGCACCACCCAGAACGGCACAGTCGAGAATATATACGCAAAGCCCTTCAGCAGCGAAGGCTTCCCCGCCGGAGCCGGAGCAGCCGAACCGCCAACCACCGAACCATCCGCCCCGGAGTCGGCAGTGGCCTCCGCGGGCAGCATCACCTCCTTCTTGTCCCGGAGCAGCAGCACCAGCAACACGGCATAAGCCACACCTATCACACCGAACCAATGGAACACATCCTGCCAGGAAAAGGCGGCGGCAAGAGTTGCTCCGAACCCGCCTACTGCCTGCCCGACATAAAGCCCCGTCATATGGATACCCACCGCGAAACTGCGCGTCTTGCCGCTGTGATACTCGGCAATCATCGACAGCGCCGCCGGAATGTACAGCGCCTCGCTGATACCCATAATCGCCCGGAGCCAATAAATCTGGTTGTAAGTGGTGCAATGACCCATCAGCAGAGTCACCGCCGACCAGATGCACAGAGAACCGGCAATCAGCCATTTCTTACTCAGCCTGTCGGCCACCGCCCCGGCGAAAGGACTCACAAAACCGTAAATCCACAGAAATACCGCCATCAGACGACCGAAATTCACAGCCGATTCCAGTTCGGAAATATCCACCTGCATGGCATCGCGCATCGTGGAGAGCATCTGCCTGTCCATATAATTGAGCAGTGCCACAACCCACAACAAACCCACCACGAGCCACGGGTAGAACGAAGATGTTTTTCTGCCGTCCATTACAGTTCAAGTTTAAAAATCTGGGGAGAACGAACTCCCGGTTTAATCTCACCGCCTGCCACCAGTGCGCCGCCGTTCCAAAGGGCAATCCCGGCCCCGGCGAGCGCCGTACGGCAGGTCATTCCGGCGCATTCCCATTCCCCTCTCGCAGCATCGAATATCCACACACTCCCCCGGAACTTATACGCCGCCGGCTCCATCGACAGGTAAGGAATCCTGTCCTCTGGGCCGTTGTGCAGGGCCTTTCGGAATATGTCAATATTGACGCCTCCGGTAACCAGCAACCGCCCGTCTCCCAGCGGCAATGCTGACGCACCCACAAAAGTGCCGCCGTCCGGAACCCCGGGAGCGGAACTCCATTCCCCGGAAGATAGATCCAAGCACCAGCCCTCGGAATATACCTCCAGGACCGCAGGATCAAAACCGCCCCACACATAAAGCTTTCCGCCGGAAGCAAATGCCACCGGCTGCACCAGAGGCACGGGCAAACTCGCAAGACGCGACCATTTGCCACCCGCCTTCTCGCAATGATACACCGCATCCGACTTCCCGGACGCACTCACTCCTCCGACGAGGAACAAATGCTCCCCATCCAAAGCCCATCCGGCCTCCGCCACTCCTTCCGGAAGTTGCGGCAATGCCTTCACGCGCACCCTCGCGCCGGTCTTTTCCAGACGGTAAACGGCCGCCGATGGCTTCCCGGAGACGGACCCACCGGCCACAATCAGCCTCTTCCCGGCCTGGAAAGAAGCCCCGTACGCCATCGAATCCGGCAATGCGCCCGCCAGGGTCCATCCCTTCCCGGGCAGCATCATCCAAATGTCCTTGTAAACCTTTTTCGCACCTCCATCCAACAGGGGCTTATCCGGGAAATTAGCACCTCCCGCCAGCACCGGACATCCGTCCAGCGTCCCGCATATCGGCGCCGACACTCCCTTCGCATACTCCCTGTCCGTCACTTCCGGCAAAGGCAATACAGTAAAATAACTCTCTTTCATATCCATTGGTTCTATATGCGAACGAAAAGTAGAGGCGGGAAGGCCGGTTCCATTGACCAGGTTCGCCCGTGTAAACGGTTCCCATGCATAGCGGATATACACGGGAGAAGGCACCTTGCAGCACGACACAAAAACAGAATTACCCGCTATTCTACATTTAGCCCGGTAAAAGACCATATCGTCCGAGGCAAGTTCAAACCCGGTTACTTCTTTCCCGTCTGACGGGCGCAACCCGAAACCGAAATCAAAATCCACCTTCACCTCATCACCGATAAGTGACGCAGAGTGGAATAGCGGACCGGATGGAACAACCGAAGTGCGGCCGTATTCATAGTTCAAGGCCCAAAGCGCAGCCCTTTCCCCAACCTTCTTTTTACTCTTATAATGGACATCCAGCGAGTCCCCCAGGTCGCTTGTAACCACCATCCCGAGATTATCCCCCAGGGAAAGAAGCCTGCGCTGGCTATCGCGGAACCACGGCCATGAAGGACGGTTCAGGCTGGACAACTGGACATAACAAAATGGCAGTTCCGGATTCCCGAAATAATCCTGCCAACTCTTAAGTAAAAGGGGGAACAATCTTTCATGCGCCTCGTAATTATGCGCATTCGACTCGCCTTGATACCAGACGACTCCCTTTACTCCATAATGCTCCAAGGGAGAAATCGCTGACTCAAAAAGATACGCCGGCTCATAAGGATGACGCGTATATTTACCATCCCCGGCCGAGAGATTCTTCACAGCGCGTCCCCTGGCCCAATCCTGTATGAAATCGTTGTGCAGCCAGTCCCTCAAAACTTCAGGCATGCAATACTCAAGCGTCTGCCTGTCTATCCAGGATTCTGCGGTCGCACCGCCCACAGCATTACAAATCAACCCCACGGGGACCTTCAGGCTATCCCTGAGCACACGGCCGAACCAGAAGCCAACAGCCGAAAAGCCGGCGGCGGACAGACTGTCGGATACAGACCATGACGCCGGCTTGAAATATTGTAGTTTATCAACTTCCTCCAGGGCCTCCGCAGGCCACTGGCGGTTATTCGTCTCCCACCGGGCCCGGCTGTCGAAAAAGCGCAAATCCTCATCACGGCAGACCGTAAGACCATCATCTTTTTCTGCCGACTCCAGAAGCATAAAACGCATATTGGACTGGCCGGAGCAGAGCCAGACTTCACCGATGGCAATATTCCCAAAGGACAAAACAGTATTCGCAGTCCGTACGGTCAAGTCAAGTCCCGTCGACGCCTCCATCGGCGGCAGAGTGACACTCCATCGGCCGTCTGTACCGGTAACAGCCTCTGACACGGCTGTTCCAAGCATCACATTTACTCTCTGCCCGGCATCCGCAGTTCCCGAAATGACAATGGGACGGCCGCGCTGGAAAACCATATTGTCAGAATACACCGCAGGCAGGGCAAGTCCTCCGTAATCCCCGGTTATCCCGGAATAGGCCACACGCGCCATGATGCCGGCGGCGAATGCGTCCGGATGGACAGCGTCCCTGAAATGGCTGATATGCGGATGCAGCGGTTCGTAGAAATCAATCAGTTCACAAGCGGAGGCCCGTGCCACGACCCTGACAGCTTCTCTTATCTCTCCAAGCCAGTCACGCGTGCCTGAGAGAAAGCGCGGATGACGGTCACCTATCGGAGTCGGGATTGCGATGATAATACGCATCGCCGGATTGACCTTCCGCAGCGAGTCGATCAGCGACAGGTAATCTTTTGTGAAATCGTCCCGGTAATCCGGCCAGTCGCGCGGGTCGGTATCATTGACTCCTAAATGTATCACTGCGATATCCCCGGCATACGCCAACGCCTCGGGAAACTCTTTCTGCAAAACAAAAGGCCTGTGGCCCCGAAACAGCAGCGTGGCTCCCGGACGGCCGAAAGCGCAGACTTCATATCCGTCCCCCAGCATTTCCCTCAGTTGGGCAGGGTATGAATCGCTCTCCCGGTTTTCAACTCCAATCCCGTATGTGATGCTATCGCCTATACACGCCACCCTTATCCTTTCACCTCCAAACAAAGGAAGCGGCAGTGAAAGGAGAAATACAAATGCTGTCAGTTTGAGCGATATATTCATTCGGCAGAGGTGATATCTTTCAGTTTTACCGCCTGGAACAACAACTGGGACACGCTGGATTCATACAGGATTCCTACCGTATCTTCATCTATCATCGTCAGACACGAGTAACCCCAATTCTCTTCTTCATCCAACAACACCCCGGCGTTCCACCTGAGTCCGCCGTCCACGCTTGACCGGATCGTAGTATGATTGCGTCCCGAGGAGACCGCCGGGTTTGAGAACAGCAGGACGTCGCCTGCATTGATTATGGAGGCCATACAGACCGGCTCCACGAGCTTCCCGGAAGAAGGATGCTCCTCCCAGGTATGTCCCAGATCGGAGGTCGTACTTACTGCCCTGCCTGTCTTGCGGTTGTCCCGCATATTCAGCATGAGGCGTCCGTCAGACAACTCGACTATCTGGGCCTCAGTCGTGTTTGTGCGTGCACTCTCGTGTGTACTCCAAGTCTTTCCGCCGTCGCGGCTATACATTATCCCGGCCTCGGGGATTCTGTCGGGCGCTATGTGCTGGATAGGGAAAACCAGAGTTCCGTCTTTGAGGGATATTCCCCTGCCGGGCCCCTGAAGCGTGAGGAACCAATCCGGCTGCTTGACCTGAGAAGTAATATTGACCGGAGCAGACCATTTCCGCCCGTCGTCATCACTGCTGACCAGAAGAATCTGCCCTGTCTGAGAGGGACTCAGACCCTGACCGGCGGAAGTCCAGGCGCGGTCTACTCCAAGTCCATGAGTCCACAATGCTGCGATGAATAAGCGGCCGCTTGTTTCGTCCACAAGCACGCTCGGGTCGCCCACACCGTTCTGGGCCTCGGGTAAGCCACCCCACTCTCTCATGTCAATTGCCTTGATCATTGGTCCCCAGGTCCTGCCGCCATCGGTGCTTCTGCTCACTCCGATATCGATATTGTTCTGAAGATCCAGACTCGAATCATGGCGAATATCATATACGGCGACCAGTGTACCTCGCAAAGTAGTGACAAGGCCGGGGATTCGGTACGAATAGACCCCGTCATCACCGCTCTGCCGCACACTTACTCCAAGACGTTTAGTTTCAGGGCCGGAACGCTGCAATTCGGACGGTACTCCGTCAACGTACACGCTTTTGACCCGGAAAACAAATGGTGCCGATATATCCGGAACGCGCTTGCCCGCTACACTCAGACTGACATACAGGTAGTTATCCCCCTTTTTCAAACGGAATGCTGCGGGAAGACGGATTTCTCCGGTTTTCGGACGCTTTCGGCAGGCTATTTCATTTGCAAAGGCAGGGTTGCACCAGACATTCTGCCCTCCGCCAAGCCTCTTACCCTCCGACTGCAGGACATACGACTTGCTCCGGGAGCGGATGGCCGACATGGTTCCCGTTCCCATCAGGCGGATATTCCTTATAGCCCTGGCAGGCAGGCCCTCCACGTTCAGTGTCACTTCATTCAACACCGAGGTGTCATCTGCACATACAATCCTGATTTCGGACAGGATATTATACTCTCTGTCAGTGACCACAGGGATTACGGGAGAATGAACCGAAACATTTTGCGCCAATACCGGCTGCCCGCAAACGCAGGCAGCCAGCATCAGAGCAAAAAATGAGAGTTTAAGTCTTGGCATTATTTGATTTTCTCGCAACGGACGGCAAAACCGAAGCAAGCAGCAGACGTCTGTTGAATAGAGTAGAAGTTATTATAATCCATCTGATATCCTGCCCCTCTATAACTTGAGCCGCCATCTCCTGGCTTACTGCTCCAATAATACCCCCCATAATTACCTACACGATATAATTTGCCAGCATAATACTTCGTCCCTGAGGTAGTATTTGGCAATTGTCCTGTATATGGAAGCCACGTCTGATTAACCCCATCATACTTTACCCAGTACCCCCCATCCGTTCTACTCGTAGAAAAATTGGCTATATTATTATCTGGGTAGGTGGTATTAATGTTACCTCCTGCAGAATTGTCAGGAACTACACCTGACATTGCGTAAGGATTGGACACTCTGTAACCAGGAGGGCAAGGGTCGTAAATAGTTTTATGGCCGATATAGTTGCTCGATGCAGGATATAAAGGTAGCCCCCAAAGATCATGATAAGCTTTAATGGTTGGAGGTACCAACCACTGCCCTGAACCAACGCTTCGGAAGTTCATAGGATATTTTGCACCATCGGCATCCCTATCTGTAATTGCCCCTGATACATAGCCCCATTGAACAGCATTCGAATTACCAGCAAGCTTATCTGCCGTCGTACCAGGAACTGTAGAACCTCCGGCATCATAAGTGGTAATAGGAGTCGTCGAACTGATGGAAGAGTCATCGGCGCCCGGGAACGGGTCCTTACGGCCCCACTGATAGAACAGGCCGTGAGCAGCATGACTGGATGTCGTGCCCCAGGGCTGGTTCGAAAGCGCGCCAAGATTGCGGTCCATCAGGATAGGGTCAACATAATTGGAATACTCATCGTAGTCATCGTGAATAGTCCAAGTCTGGACGAGTGCGTCGAGATTGGCATCGGTCACCCATATATGCCAGCTCCACAGGATGTCGCCGGAAGCGTGGTCGCCGGAATACACAGCGATGGAAGCATTTCCTTGTGTGAGAGCGCCTCCTACCGTGCCGTTCAGAGTAAAGTAAACATATCCGTCATCGTATGTCACATCGTTTATCAAGTCAGCCGACGTCTGCCACAGAAGCTGGGCGGATTCAGGCGACAGGGCGGAAGGGGTGATACCAGGAGACGCACCCTGAAGGGGAGTAGTGTAACCCGTGTCCTCCGGAGTAGTATATCCATTGCCCATCACCGTAACCGGCATCTTATAGCGGCGACCGGCAGCGCCTGCGACATAACAGTTGGCTGTCTCGGTGGAGCCGAGGTTAATGATATTGTTCAAGGTAAGGGAAGCATCGGGAGTGCCGGCTCCAAGTATGTGGGAGCGCGATACCACAGCATCTGCCGTTTTCCTGCGAACTGCCGCTTTGGTGTCGGTAGTGAATGTCATGACAAGTCCGCCATCGTAAGTCTGGGGCAGTACAACTGCATAGTAGGTCCCCGCAGCGAATGTACTTCCAGACGGGAATACCGTTACATACCGGGTACCGTTAACCACGGAGTAGGAAGGGATGCCGCTGCCGTCCAGGGACACCTGCACTTTTCCTGTCAGATACTCCCGTCCCGCACTGCTGATCGTAACCGATGTAATGTCGGTTCGGGTAAGAGTAAACTGAATAAGGCCAAAAATATTCTTCATATTCAGTTCTCCGTTATCAGTATAGGCCACTGACTTGTTCAGGCCAGGTCCGAATGTCCCTTCCACACCGGTTTGGGCGCTGGGGAGGGACAGGGTGATGACACCCTCGGAGATGGTCGCCTCAGAATCGTAGGGATACAGGGCGTAGAACTCCGAGCCGTCGGCAGTACCGGTAAATGTCGCTTTGCCGCTTCCG
>JAFSTI010000208.1 GCA_017450585.1 Bacteroidales bacterium | reverse complement strand
TGGTTAGTCTGTTCCCACATCCGGCTTCCTTCGGATTCCATCTCGCAATGGACACCCTTGCCTTCGGCTATATCCTTCCCACTACCGGGCGGATTCGGGACTTACACCCGTTAGAAACGTGCGCCGCCAGGCGCACAACAAAAAATGCACCGAAACCATTTGTTCCGGTGCATTTACATGTAATTCAATCACTCTGTCAGGACCGTCATCACAATCATTCCGAGGGTAAAAACCATTCGTACATCCGCAAATCCCTTATTCTATGGGCATTTCCCGGACATTAAGTTCTGTTGCCCCAAGATTCTCAACAGCGATTCTCGTTATCGTTTCCGTTGATCCATCCAGTTGAAGAAGCATATATCCAATCCTAAGATCTTCTGCCTTCACAAATCCTCTACCGACTACATAGAACGGATGGTTAGTGGTTGTGATAATCTCTTCATCTCCGACGAATACATGAACAAGGGTATTCACTTCCCGGACGAAGGTCTGTTTAACTTCCTTCACTCCAACTTCGCCGGTATCGACATTACATGCATATACCTGATCACCCGCCTGAATATCTTCGATATTCACCTCACCATCCGGTGTCTGGATTTTGGTTCCGGCAATGAAACATGCTCCGGTTTCTACAATCTGTCCGGTCTGGCGGTCAGTATAGGAGCCCATGGCAATAGCGCAGCCATCCTGTACGGCGCCTGCATGCTCCTTATACCATGCCTCCTGCTTAGCCGCATACTTCGCCGCTACATCATCCAATCCCTTAAGCGAGTAATACATACCAGTGGCACTGTTCAGTGCAAACGTTCCCTCACAGAACGCATCGAATATACAACACAATACTTTCGCTGCGGAGAATGACTATATCCCGATCAACTTTATTCCGTCCATAGGGACCTCTGAATTGAAGTTTAAGGAACCAAACCACCGTAATAAGGCGTTCCGCCGCGAAGAACGGGGAAAGCTTCTTAAACACCTTAGTTCATTGGAACCTGACGGATATATCCTCTCGATACAGCTGGCATTATACTCAACCTTCCGTGTGGGAGAGCTTCGTGCCATCCGATATGAGGATGTCACAGGCAATACACTCATGATCCGTCACCAGCTTGTGGAAGAATCGGAATACTCCGTCGACATTAAGTACCACAAGGTAACAAAGGCCCCCGGTTCATAAATGAGAAGGTCCCGAAAGGAAATGCACACTTTTCCGTAAGAAGCATCTTCCTCGTACCGGAAGCCGTTGCTGTGATCGAGAAGGCGCATGAAATCAATCCCGACGGAGAGTACCTGTTCATGTGTTACGGACGTCCGATCAACAACGACACCTTCAATGACCGACTGCGAAAGTACTGTAAAGAGGCTGGCGTACCCTATCTTTCCAGCCACAAATTGCGGTTTACCGTTGCGTCCACCTTACGGGCTGCCGGGGTCGATACTGCATATTTACAAAAAACTCTCGGACACTCAAATCGGGCCATGACGGAACATTATATCTATGAAACCGTTGAAGAACCAGAGGCTATCGAAGGACAACTTGAGCATGCTCTGAGCATCAGAAATGTATAAATATACATAATAATGTATATCGCTCGCACTCTGCTCAACGTCAAAACCCCTTATATATCCTGGCCCGGACCAAAATTTCACCACTTTGGACCAAATGAATAAAAAAAGAAGAGCCGCAAACCCCAGAGTTTATCAGGGTTTACAGCTCACACACAGTGCCGGCGACCGGGATCGAACCGGTACGGGTATTACTACCCACGGGATTTTAAGTCCCGGGCGTCTGCCAGTTCCGCCACGCCGGCATATAGCGTTATTTTGCAAAGCAAAATCACGCGATGAACGCACGAATCGCAGATTCGTGCAGAAGCATACGTTACGGCTGCAGTTTTGCAGAGCAAAACGGAAGGCGGAACGATGCGTCTCTAGCGTTATTTTGCAAAGCAAAATCACGCTATATTATTATATAAAAAAATATTGCACTTGAAAAGTGCAATGAGCGACCCAGACGGGACTCGAACCCGTGACCTCCGCCGTGACAGGGCGGCGCTCTAACCAACTGAGCCACTGGGCCATTCTATCGTTGTTCGAAGTCTTACACTTCTTTGGAGTGGACGCTCAGGGACTTGAACCCGGGACCGTCCGGTTATGAGCCGGATGCTCTAACCAACTGAGCTAAAGGTCCATGTAGACGCCCGAAGACGCACTACGAGGAAACCTCGCCTCCCCGAGCGTGCGCGAGACGCGCAACAAATGACTCCAACGGGACTCGAACCCGTGTTACCGCCGTGAAAGGGCGATGTCTTAACCGCTTGACCATGGAGCCGCAAGCCACACAAACCGCTTCCGGTTCACATGACTAGACCATTCTAATCGCTATCCGCCGAAAAGTCAAGAAAAACTTCCGAAATCCCGCCGAATCCGCCAAAGATTGTGCGATCCTCCGCTCACAGCACCAGCGTCAGGTTATTTAAGCCCAGCGAGCTGACGTAGTTGGCATCCTTGACCATCTTCATAATCATCCGGATCCCGAAACGCGACGTCGGATCATCCGCCTCATGCAGCTTCACATACTCGATCGGATCAAAATTCACACAGTTATCCCGGATTCGAATCAGTCGCTTCTCCTCCTTCAGCATCAGACGCACCTCGATGCGGTGATCCGTCCGCTGATCCTTCGTAAATCCGTGATCCACGATGTTGGTCACCATTTCCTCGATGCACAGCGGGATCAGCATCGTCTCTCTGGCCGGCAGCCCGTGCGCCTTGCAGAACGCCTCCGCCTGCATGGACGCATCCATCGCCTCTGCCAGATTCTCCACCTTCAGATCCAGGCAGTCCTCATCCCTCGCGCCGAGATCCTCCGGCAGCATCGCATAGTTTCTCGCCGCGAACCCGACCTTTCCGCTTCTCTTCCATACAATCCCGGAAAACGTCACAAGCGTCAGGATCTCCCCGCAGAGCCACCCGAGCCACACGCCCGTCGTCCCGAAGAGCCGGCTCAGCAGGAACGCCGAAAGCACCGGGAAGAAGAAGCTCTCCGTAAATGCAATCAGCTGCGCCAGGAACATCTGCCGGACACCCTGGTAATAATTCTTAAACGACACATTTACCGCGCTGAACAGGAGCGAGAGCGAGAACAGCCGAAGCCCCAGCGTCGCCATATCCGTCGCAGCCACATTGTCCGTGAGGAACATCTTCACCAGCAGCGGCGAAGCCGCGAGAAGCACCGCGACCACCGTCGTATCGATCACAATACTCTTGCGGACCATCGTCCGCACAACCTCATAGAGCGACTCCCGGTCCTCATCCCCGTAGAAAATCGCCGCCAGCATCAGCGCCACAGCCCCGATTCCTCCGCCGAAGCTGTAACAGATATTGCTCATCGTAGAGATGACCGAATAGGCCGCCACCGCCAGGTTGCCCCCCACCTCGAGCAGCATCTTGTTAAAGAAGAAGACCAGAAGCACCAGGCTCACCTGGTTGATCGCCGTTGGGATCCCGTGCTTGAACATCTCAAGCAGCCGGTTCCACCGCAGCCCCTTCCTGGTGAAACGGAACATGCAGTCCTTCTTCAGGAAATAAGCTCCCCCGATAAAGAATGCCAGATAATAACTCAGGCTCGACGCGAGGCCCATGCCCAGCGTCCCTCCGTGAAACACAAACACGTTGAGCAGATCAAAGATAATATCGCCCACCGTCAGCGCACTGACCGCGATCACCAGCCGCAGCCGGTTGCCCGACATCTGCATGTAAGGCACCATAATCTGCGCCAGGATAAATGCCGGCGCACCGATGATGAATCCAAACAGATAATCCTTCGTCAGGAAGAAGACCTCATTGTCCGGCACCGCCTGCCCCGCGCCAAGCATCGTGCACAGCGGTCCGATCAGCGTCACAACCAGGATCACCCCGACGACCGCAATCACCGCAGCCGTCGTAAACGAGAGCGAAAATGTCTCGTTCGTCCCCTGCCGGTCACCGCTTCCCATCGTCTTGCCGCACATCACCTGCACACCCGCCGACAGCACGCTGCCAATCGAGACAAACACCAGAAGCACCGGCGTCGTCAGCCCATATGCGGTCATTGAATTGATGCCCAGAAATCTGCCGATCAGGATGCTGTCCACCAGCATACAGATCATCACCGTCATCGACGAGACGATCTGCGTAATGAGCATCTGACCGAAAATCTTCTTAACCATAAAGATCCCATCCCACGAATATAATACGCAGGCAAGCCTGCACTAAAGAGATTATACTCAATTCACACCAAAGAAACAACGAAAAAAACCCTGCCACACACCGCTGCGCGCAAAAAAGCCATCATATCTCTATGATGGCTTTGCTCTCGCTCCCCCTGTTGGACTCGAACCAACGACACCGCGGTTAACAGCCGCGTGCTCTACCGACTGAGCTAAGGAGGAATACCTTCCAAAGAACCGCTTGGTCCAAATGGGTTTTCAAATGTGAGAACCGAAGGTTCTCTCGACCTTGCCCGAAGGGCGATG
Source organism: Bacteroidales bacterium (assembly GCA_017450585.1). Lineage (GTDB taxonomy): Bacteria > Bacteroidota > Bacteroidia > Bacteroidales > UBA932 > Cryptobacteroides. The sequence goes on along the minus strand of JAFSTI010000208.1, from coordinate 403 downwards.
GTCAACGTTAGTGGTGTGAGAACCGAAGGTTATCTCGGACTTGCCCGAAGGGCAATGTCCAACGACCCAGAGGGGACTCGAACCCCTGGCCTCCGCCGTGACAGGGCGGCGCTCTCACCAACTGAGCCACTGGGCCTCAAGGTACCCTGTACCTTCAAAACTACATATGACACTATATCATGTTTTCACATGATTCGCAAACATTTCCTTACGACCTTGCCTGAAAAGATTTTGTTATCCGCAGGCTTTTCGTCTGCGGCGCCTCTTTTCGCGTAGGTCAAGCCCTCGACCGATTAGTAGCAGTCAGCTCCACACATTGCTGTGCTTCCACCTCTGCCCTATCTACCTTGTCGTCTTCAAGGGGTCTTACTCTTACGATGGGATATCTATTCTTGAGGGGGGC
>JAFSTI010000019.1 GCA_017450585.1 Bacteroidales bacterium | reverse complement strand
GGTACAGGAGAGCCCCTTCTGCTGTACGAAATACGTCTTCGAGGGACCGGTAAGCACACCCGGCGGGTATTTCGCGGACGGACGTTGGGGATGGTGTGTTTTTTCCTGAGGTCCCGTGACTTTTTTCACACCTTCCCCACTCGCCGGGAATTTGCCGCCCCCTCTCCCGGCAGAGCGGGTTTCCTCCGGGACGGCAGCAGAAAAAAACGAGCGTCCGGGTTTCCTCCGGGCCGGCTGCAAAAAAAAGGGAAGGACGGGTTTCCTCCGGTCCGGCTGCGCATCCGCCGGGCTACGGATAGGGCCCGGCGGCCTTGCCGTCCCAGGAAAACCCTCTCGTGTGCGTGGGACAACTGCCGGCCCAGGAAAACCCTCTCGCGTGCGTGGGACAACTGCCGTCCCAGAAAATCCTTCACTTTAAGGCATCGGGGTCCTGCAGCACCTGCGAGAATCGCCGAAACCACGAGACCGGCGGAAAATGTAGCAACCGCCGAAGCCCGCAGAGACCTCGCCGCGGAACCGCAGAGACACCGAGGAACCGCAGAGACCTCGCCGAAGCCCGCAGAGACACCGCGGAACTGTAATCAGAAGGGATAGCCGACGCCGAAGTGGAGGGCGAAGCCGTTTTTGCGGAGCCACTGGGAGGGATCGCACCAGTGGACGGAGAGGCTCTTCGCGGGGTCGTAGACTTTGAAGCCGGCGTCGATGCGTATGACGATGAAGGTGAGGTCTGCGCGTATTCCGGTACCCCAGTCTGCAGCCAGGGTGTCGAACAGGTAGGTCGGAGATGTGATTGCGGAGATGTTCCAGACATTTCCTACGTCGGCGAACAGGGCGCCCTCCAACTTCCAGAACATGCGGAATCGGAACTCGGCATTGGCCTCCAGTTTCAGGTCACCGGTCTGCGAGGGGATGATGAAACCATTGTCCATATCCTCATCGCCGGGACCGACAGATCGGGCCTGCCAGCCGCGCATGCTGTTTGCTCCGCCGCAATAGAACTGCTTTTCGTATGGCAGCGCGGTGGAATTGTGATATGCGTAACCGGCGCCGGCTTGGACACGTCCTGCCAGTGCGAAACGGCCGTCCCGCCCGAAGCGCCAGGTATTGCCCAAGGTGACCTCTCCCCTGACATATTGCGCGTATGGCGTGCCGAGAATAAGTCCTTCGCCGTCGTTGCCCTTATTCAGGTTCTTGTGGAAGAGCGAAATCACATTGCCGGACATGTCAAAGGTCAGACGGCTGTAGTGGTACGAGCCGGACGGGTTCAGGGACATGTCACTGGCGTAGTATAGCATGCCTCCCACGCCCGCATCGAAGTGATTCTGGTAGGCGTAACGCATGTATGGGTTACGGGCCAGGGTAGCCGAAAACGCGGCGTCCAGATTGTCCAGCTTCACCATGTTGATCTGCAACGGGTAGAGCTGGTAGGAAAAATGACTGCGCAGGATGCCGCTGTAGCCGTAGGATGTGGAAATGATTGTCCGCACGTACTCCGGCCTGTCCTGGTAATTGAAAGATGCCTTGATCTCGGTCGCGGGGATGGACGCGCCCTCAAACAGACGTTGCGGCAGGCCAATGAACTTGGGGAATGTCAGTCCCATCGAAATACCGTACTCGTCGGCGCGCACATCCGAATCCGGGCGGAACTGGAAATTGCCCATAAAACCGAGGTTCAGCATCTCTCCGCCGTGGAAAATGTTCCTGTGGAAGTAGGTCAATTGCGGTGAGATCCCGATCAGTCCGCTGGAGTTCAGCGACGCCTCCAGATTGGCTTTGAAACCCTGCAGTTTCGACTTGCTGAGCGAGATGTCGCAGTCTACCAGGGCTGTGTCCGGCCGTTCGCTTAGGGCAATGGATACGCTGCTGAACGTCCGTATATTGGATAGACGCTGATAGCTGGTGTTGATAACCGTCTCGTCGTAGAGCGAGCCCGGGTGGATGGTGTTCAGGTCCAGCAGGACCTTGTCCCGGAACGCGAGGTCCTCATCCCGCGCGATGCGCACGTCCCCGATATGGTATTGGGTCAATGGTTTTGCGGCTGCCGGGCTGTCGTCCCTGCCGTACGGGCGGACCGAAATCTTGAGGGATACATCGTCAGCGTCCAGAGTGTCTGCCTCGAAAAAGAAATTTCGCCCGGTCAGGCTGTAATACCCCTTCGTCCTAAGGTACGAAGCGCAGCGCTCACTCTCGGTAGAGAGCCTCTGTTCGGAGAGAATATAACCGCTCCGGACAATCGTATGCGAGGTGTCCGCATAGAAGATCTCTTCGAAGTCTGGGTCATTCGGAAGGTCGTAAGTTATACTACTGATAGTAAAGCGTTTTCCAGGGGTTACCATATACTTTACTTTAGCCTTACGCCCCCTCTTCCTGACCTCGCTGCTGACCTTAGAACCATAGTATCCCAGATACTGCATGTGGCTCTTCAGATTCTCCTCCGAAATATGCACCGCATCCTCATTGAAAATAACCGGTTCGCCTCCGAATACCATGAACGGAGTTTGCTGCTGAGCCAGATACTGTGTCAGGTTGCGGTTCTTCAGGGAGAGATGTCCGTCCACTTCAATCCTGTTTCTGGAGAGAGCGTACTCCCCCTCCGGCACATAGGCCAGCACGCTGCAGGAGCATAGTGCCGCGGCGCCGAGAAGAGCGGCGGCGAGCCGGGAAAAGGATTTGTCTTTACGGATGGGCATATCGTTACAAATTTAACGAAAAACTCGTTATATTTGTATTGCTATGGCTGGAATTTCGAATAATGAAATCAAATGGGTGAAGTCCCTGTGGCAGAAGAAGAACCGTGACGAGACGGGCCTCTTCATCGCTGAGGGCGAGAAGATGCTCCAGGAGGCGAGGCAGTCCGGATTCAAGGTGGAAAAAGTATATCGAAGGGAAGAGATTGGCGAGGAAGCCATGTCCAGGATCAGCTCTCAGAGTAGTCCGTCGCCGGTGCTCGCCGTCCTGCATCAAGGCGGTATCCCCTTCCCAAAAGATGGCAAGGGCCTGTTTTTGGCTTTGGACGGGGTGCGTGACCCCGGAAATCTCGGCACCATCCTGCGCATAGCCGACTGGTTCGGTATAAGCGGGGTGTATGTCTCCCCCGACACCGTAGAAGTCTATAATCCGAAAGTGGTCCAGTCCACTATGGGGTCGATCTTCCGCGTCCCTGTGTGCGAGTGCGACATAGCGAAACTCTGCGCGGAGCAGCGTGCCCGTGGCCGTCGTGTATATGGCACCCTTTTGGATGGGGACAATATCTACAGTCAGAAGCTTGAGACTGAGGGACTTATCGTCATGGGCAATGAGTCTGAGGGTCTTTCTCCCGCGGTTCGTTCCGAGATCACGGATGCCCTGCTGATCCCCTCCTTCGCCCGGGGCGCCGGTGCCGAATCCCTGAATGTCGCCGTCGCGACAGCCATAACGGTTTCAGAATTCCGCCGCCGCAGCCATTGACAAAGATGAAAGAGATCATTTACCAGATGCTGCCCAGACTCTGGGGAGAAGGGAAACTGGCCTGCGTGGATGATGCCACCCTTAGCTATCTGAACGGCTTGGGCGTCAGTGCCTTGTGGCTCACCGGCATCCCCCGCCACGCCACCGGGAAACCCTTTGTTAAGGGCAATCCCGGCTCGCCCTATGCCATCTGTGACTATTATGATGTCAACCCCTATCTTGCAGACCGGCCGGAGCGTAGGATGGAAGAGTTCAGGGCAATGGTGAAGCGGGTGCACGCTCACGGCCTGAAGCTCTTCATCGACCTGGTCCCGAACCACGTCGCACCGGACTACAGCGACTCTCACGGCGGCATTCCCGTGCACGACTGGCACGACTACGACTGGAGTGATACGGTGAAGATCAATTATGACGACCCGCGCGCAGTGCGGGCCATCACAGATATTGTCCTTTACTGGGCGGCAAAGGGTGTGGACGGCTTCCGCTGCGATATGGTGGAACTCGTGCCCGTCCAGGCCCTGGGTGAGGTTATTGCCGCTGCGAAAAAGGCCTGTCCGGGCCTGACGTTTATCGGCGAAGCATATGACATTGCGAATTACCGGCCGCTGCTTGATGCCGGATTCGATTTCCTGTATGACAAGAGCGGCATGTATGACAGTCTGTTCGCGATTGTCCGGGGCAATATGGGCCGCTTCGATGGGGATTGCAGCGCGAACCGTTTGACCCGGGGGTGGCAAGCCCTTGGCGATATACGTCCGCATATGCTGGATTTCCTTGAAAACCACGACGAAGTCCGCTTCTGCTCTCCGGATTATGCCGGAACTGCCAGCGCTTCCGCGGACGAATCTGCCGGCGCTACGACTGCGCTGTTATATGAGCGGGCACCCCTCGCGGTAGCCGCCCTGCTGACCGAAGGACCGTTCATGCTTTATTTCGGGCAGGAAATCGGTATAACCGCCTCTGAGAGTGAAAATTGCCGCACATCTATATTCAACTGGTCCTCCCCCGCCGAACTGTGCAGCCTCTGGAACTACGTGCACAGAACTCCGGCCTCCGCGAAGGAGCAGACACAGCCGGCCGGGGTGTCTGCGGGAACGGGCCTGGACGGATCTCAGGAGAAGTGTCTGGAAATGTTCCGGGAGATTCTGTCCCTAGCCAGGAAACTAAGTGACTCTCCGATGTTCGACCTGTGCTATTGCCAGTCCTCCGGCTTCGACAACGGGCGCCATTTCGCCTTCTTGCGTGGCAGGACGCTTGTTTTCT
>JAFSTI010000207.1 GCA_017450585.1 Bacteroidales bacterium | reverse complement strand
GGATTCCAAAAAACAAGCTGTTCCATCACGCACGGTGTGATCCAGTACTCGGACTTGTGGGCCGTCGTCTTCGTGTGTGCCCCTCTTGGAACGGGTTGTTCCCAGACTACGAACTGGTCCTCGCTGAAGCGTATGAGTTCCCTTGCAAGCGCCAAGCTCTCCGGATCCTCTGCATGGTTCCTCATAAGGTATATCGCATAGTCGCAAGCCTGCTCGCGGCTGAGGTTCTCATAGGGGCCTCTTGGCTTTATGTCCTCGAACTGACCCTGCCAGTCAAACGTTTTCAATACGTTTTCCTCCATCCATGCCAGAGCCTTCCTTCGGGATTCCTCAAGTCCTTTTACGCCATAGTCCCTTTCTAGACGGTCGTAGTAGTTGATAATCTGCGTAGGTATCGTAATCAGGTCCGCAATGGGTTCATTTCTTTCGTAATTGACATACAGATACCAGCTTCCGCACGGCAACTGGCGTTTGACGAAGGTCTCTGCGATTTTTATAGCCGCTTCAAGGTATTTCCTGTCCGAAGTGGCATCATACAGGTCAAGCCATGCGTTGCCGGCGTCTGTGCCGTATATTGTCATCATGTTGCTCTCCTGCATGTGGCTGTCTTTCTTTTGTCCGATCTGATATCCCCTGTAGGTGGGAGTATGCCATTCCCACGGTTCTCCTTCAGGAATCCGTAGGTTCAGAAGATAATCTCCGATAGTGACCGCTATCTTTATATCTTCCTCCGATATCTTCTCTCCTTCATGCATGCTGGCATGCAGCAGTGCACCTATGAGAAGCGCGCTCATTATCTTTGTGGGATAACGGTAGAGGTTGTAGTCAGGATGGGGTTTGGCTTCATCAAGCCATGAGCGCACCCAATATTTGTTCATCAGGGTATCCAGGGCTGTCCTGGCACTCTCCTCGTATGATACTGCCGGCGGGGCGTTGTACTCCCCTGCAAACGGGGCGGCCCTCCAGTAACGTCCTTCTCCGGCCGTACCGAGTTCCTGCCCCTTCGCGCTCAAGCCTTTGACTGACAATTTGAAATACCCCACGGGAACTTTCTTCCACACTGGGGAGAGCGGCTCATTCGGAGTCTTGGCCGTGAACTCGAAATGCTTTCCGTCGGCACAGTCGATCACATAAAGGTATCTGTCAGCATTTTCAATCACTGCGAAGTCAAATGCGGGAGCATAAATGAACCTGAAGCTGGCTTTGTTCCAGAAAGGTCTCTCGCCCGGAATTCCCGGTCGAACGGGCACCGCTGACTCCCTCAGGGAGAACGCATAGTATCGCTTGCTCTGCGAGTCGCAGGATGTCGAGGTGGCCAGCGCCGCTAAAATGAATAAGCAGGAAAAGAGTCGTTTCATACTATCATTCACTGTAATTATGATTAATGACAATCAGCGTCGCCGCAAATATACGTTTTTTTATACCTTTACAGTATGAAAGTAATCGTAATTGGTGCAGGAATCTCAGGACTGACGACGGCCATTTACGCCCGGCGCTCGGGTTGGGAAACGGTAATCCTTGAGAAATCCGCTGCCCCCGGCGGACTGTCCACCAGCTGGACCCGTAAAGGATATACATTTGAAGGCGGTATCCATTGGCTTATCGGGGCCATAGAATCCATCCCTCTTCACAGCGTCTGGGTTGAAACCGGAGCGTTGAAGGAGAATAATCCCGTCTATTTCAAGGACCCTGTCTACACCCTGGTAGACGGCGATGTCCGCATTCCCCTATACCGCGACTTTCATGGTCTGCCGGCGGGATGCCTGCGGGACAGAATCGCTCTTCTTTCCCTAAGGTTTCATGTGTGGTGTTTCCGCCACTTCCATCAGCCCATTACAGACCTGCCCGGTCTTAAGGTAGAGCATCCCTGTCCTTTCTCTCTGTGGGAGTATGTGCGCATGCTCCCTGCCGTTCTGATTACCCCGTTTCTGATACTCCAATCTTCGCGCAGCTACGTCAGACGTTTCTCAAATCCTCAGATGCGTGCGCTTCTCGGAGCTGTCGTTGACCCGGGAATCAATGCGCTCTCGCTAATCTATACGCTAAGCACTTTTGCCGCCGGAGATAGCGGTTATCCTGCAGGCGGGTCAATCCGCATGGCCACAAACATGGCTGAGACTTTCACTTCCATGGGTGGGAAAATACGCTACCGGACAGCGGCGACAGGAATAGAAAAAACTACCGGAGGATGGGCGGTCCGCACTGCGGCAGAACTTATCGAGGCGGATGCCGTAGTGATTTCGGCCGACGCCCGAAGCGCTATTGACAAACTGTTCACTCAGCCGCTTCAGGATACTTGGGCCAGGAAAATGCGAAAAGGGCTGGAGACCACCCAGTGCATGTTTCTGGGCCTGGGGGTGAAGACTCCCCTCTCGAACTGGCCCCGATCCATGCAGGTCGTTCTGCACAAGCCATTACAGGCTGCCGGCAATACCTACGACAGTCTGGTCGTGAACATTTACCCCCACGAAACCGGCTTTGCTCCGGAAGGCTGCTGTACACTTACCTGCCTGCTGCACGGCCGGTCGTATGAGTATTGGAAGCGGGCGAAGGACAATGGCTCCTACATGCAGGAAAAGCATGCAGTAATTGACGCCTTCACAGAGGCCTTGGGAGATGTCATCCCCGAGATCATGGACAATATTGTCGTAACCGACATGGCCACTCCCCTCACCTACGAGCGTTACTGTAATACTTTCGAAGGTAGTTACATGAGCGCCTGGCCGGCCCGCAAACCCCTGTACCACGCCCCGATAAGATATGAGCACGGGCTATATTTCACCGGCCAGAGAACCCTTTATTCCGGCGGCCTGCCACCGGCAGCACAGTCCGGACGCCTTGCGGCCCAGACTCTCTGCAAGGACTTCGGAACGGTTTTCAGAGACCGATAAAAAAAGCGGACTGAGAACACCGTGCAGAGTAGATTATTTATATATTTGCGACGGTTAGTTTCTATAGTGTATGAAAAAAGTATCACTTGTTATCATCTTCGCCCTCGCCCTGGCCGTCGGCGCGGCTTCTGCGCAGACCAGTACGGACCTCGGCACCTGGAGCAGCATCCAGCTCGTAAAAACCTTCGGCGCACCTTATGCCATGGCGCGACTCGAGCACCGTTCCTGTGACAATGCCGGCAGCACCGAGTGCTGGTTTGCCATGGCCGGCGGCGGATATAATTTCAATAAGTGGCTTAAGGGCGACCTGAGTTATGAGTATTGGCAAATCCCCGCAGCCGGGGACATGATTCAGCATAAGGCTGTATTCTGCCTTACCGAGACTCTAAGGCGGGACGGGCTCTCGATCGCTCTGAGGGAGAAGTATGAGCTCGCCTACAATCCCGATGCCGACTCTTTCTCCAATACCCTGAGAACGCGCCTTCGTGGACAGTATAAATCAGAAGACAGCATTTTTACACCCTATCTGATGTACGAGTTCTTCAGCAGTTTCGATACGTCCAAATGGGTGCGTTCGCTGCACTACGCAGGAACTGAAGTAAACCTGGGCGGCGGCCATTCCCTGGACATCTTCTACATGTACCATATATATGACAAAGGCGGCCTTACAGCCGCCTGTCACCTTATAGGTCTCGGATATACCTTAGTTTTCTAAAGTCTCCTCTGAGAGAGCCTCGGACGCCCGGACGGTGACGGTGGTGTCGTAGCAGCCGAACATTCCATCCACTTCCTCCTTCCGTTTTACTTTCGAGAAGAGGCTCACTACCGGTACGACCACCAGTCCCAGAAGCATTGCCATCACACCTGCATTGATTGGCGAAGTGAAGAACGGGCTGATGAACGTTTTGCCGGTAAAGGTGCAGTACATGCAGCCGCACATAATGCCCACGCCTGTGATAAAGGACGCCCATACGGACGCGGAAGTGGCCCGCTTCCAGTAAAGTCCGTACAGGAACGGGGCCAGGAATGCACCTGCCAGCGCGCCCCAGGAAATACCCATAAGCTGGGCGATGAAGGTCACAGAACTCTTAGCCTGGATGATGGCCAGCACGGAAGAAACGATAATGAAAAACAGCACGAGCAGCCGTATGCAGAGCAATTGCCTGCGCTCACTCATGTGCGTGCCTTTGCTGACTTTGGCCAATGCCGGATCGATGATGTCCAGGGTCAGCGTGGAGCCGGATGTCAGCACCAGCGAAGAGAGCGTGGACATCGAAGCCGAAAGAACCAGGATAATCACCACCCCGATCATCAGATCCGGGAGGGATGAAAGCATTGAGGGGACAATACTGTCGTAAACCGGAGTGCCGGCCGGCGTGTATTCGATGCTCTGGCCGTATAGCCGGCCGAAACCGCCCAGGAAATAACAGCCTCCCGCCACGATTATGGCGAAGAACGTGGAGATGAAGGTCCCCTTCTGAATCGCCGCCTCGTTGCGGATGGCGTAGAATTTCCCTACCATCTGCGGCAATCCCCAGGTGCCCAGCGAAGTCAGCAGCACCACCCCCAGAAGATACAGTGGCTGAGGCCCCAGGAAGGACACGAACGCGCCGCCCAGTCCGGGTGCTGACTCGGACGGGATGTGCGACAGGCTTTCCACTGCGGCGCTGAAGCCCCCATTGCCACTAAGCACGGACGCTATCACCGCACAGATGCCCACCAGCATGATCAAGCCCTGGATGAAGTCATTCACAGCTGTCGCCATATAACCTCCCACCAGTACGTAGATGCCGGTGAGAATGGCCATGCCCAGCACGCACCACACATAGTCTATGCTGAATGCCATGCTGAAAAGACGGGACAGTCCGTTATATAGCGATGCGGTATAGGGAATCAGAAATACGAATACAATGACGGATGCGGCCACCTTGAGGGCGTTGCTGAAAAAACGTTTCCCGAAGAAATCGGGCATCGTGGCGCTCTGCAGGTGCTGAGTCATCAGGCGGGTGCGGCGCCCCAAAATCCTCCATGCCAGCAGGGATCCGATAAGTGCGTTGCCGATTCCGATCCATGTGGCGGCGAGGCCGTATTTCCATCCGAACTGGCCGGCATATCCCACGAAGATGACAGCGGAAAAATAAGATGTGCCAAAAGCGAAAGCCGTTAGCCAGGAGCCTACATTACGGCCACCCAGGACGAATCCCTGAACGTCAGATGCGGACCGGCGGCAATATATGCCGACTCCGACCATCACGGCAAAAAACAGGATAAGGATAATACACTTCAGTAACATACTGCAAATATAATAAAATTGCTAACTTTGCGGCCGCTATGCTTAATCTACTAACACAACGGGATACTGCCGGAGCCATTTTTATTCTTGCTCTTGTGATCGCCTCCGGTCTTTTTCTTGGTAAGTTCAAAGTGAAAGGAATCTCCCTGGGGAGTACATGGATACTCTTTATGGGCATTCTGTTAGGTCATTTCGGCCTCAGGATCCACCCGGTAATGCTGACTTTCATAAAGGACTTCGGCCTTATCCTGTTCGTTTTCGCTATCGGTCTTCAGGTCGGCCCGGGCTTCTTCCATTCTTTTAAACGCGACGGCCTGCCCATGAATATGCTTGCGGTAGTCCTGATTCTCCTGGGTGTTCTCACTACATATATCATTCACCGCATCAGCGGGGAGAATCTCGGAATAATGACAGGTATCATGTCCGGTGCCGTCACTAATACTCCCGGACTCGGTGCCGCCCAGCAGACACTCTCAGATGCCAGCGTCGCGTCGGAAGAGATAACTGCCGCCGCATCCGGCATAGCATCCGCTTACGCGGTCGCATATCCGCTGGGCGTCCTTGGTGCGATAGCCGTGATCCTGCTTGCGAAGGCCATCTTCCGGATAAATCCGAGCAAAGAAAAAACAGCCGCTGCACCGGATGACGAGTCTAACGCTTTCCGCCTCGCCTGCCGGGTGGAGAACCCCGCCCTATTCGGCAAGTGCATCCACGATATAATGGGAGAAGAAAATGCCGAGCATTTGGTCATCACCCGCATGATGAGAGATGGACACGTCTTCTTCCCGGACCTGGACATGCCTCTTCGCGAAGGCGATAAACTTTTGATAGTCACAGATGTGCAGCATAAAGACAAGGTCTGCATAATCTTCGGCGCCGAATGCCCGGTCGATATAAATGAGTGGCGTCCCGAAGGTACGGAACTCATTACCACCCGCCTTTCCATCACGAAGTCTTCCATTACCGGCAAGAGCTTGCGGAAACTGGATATCCGGCGCAAATATGGAGTCACCGTAGCCAGAATCCTGCGTGCCGGAGTGGACCTTCAGGCCGATGCCGATCTGATTCTCCAGGTCGGAGACAGTATCAAGGTCGTCGGTCCGAAATCCGGCATCGACCGCCTTGCAAAGCTGGTCGGCAATGACCCTGAATCCCTGCACAAGCCCAATCTGATCCCCATTTTTCTGGGAATTGCGCTGGGAGTGGCGCTGGGTGTCATGCCTATCCATTTCCCTTCCATGCCCCAGCCCCTTAAACTTGGCCTGGCCGGCGGACCTCTGATTGTCGCTATCCTTCTCGGACATTTCGGCCCCCAGCTACGTATAACCACCTACACTGCCCTCAGCGCAAACCTCATGATTCGTGAGATCGGTATTTCGCTCTTCATGGCTGCGGTAGGGCTTGGAGCCGGAAAGACCTTCGTGGCCAGTCTGGTCGGCGGAGGTTACATGTGGGTACTTTACGGCGCATTTATTACTGTCGTCCCCATGTTCCTGGTGGCACTCATCGCCCGTTTGCTTCTCAAGATGGACTTCTTCAAGATATGTGGCCTGCTCGCCGGCGGCACCACAGATCCGGCGCTGCTCTCCTTCTCCGAACAGATGTTTGATAACAACCGCATCGCCGTCCACTATGCTACGGTATATCCCTTGACTATGTTCCTGCGCGTCGTCGCAGCCCAGATACTGATAATGATAATGCTTTAAATATATGAAAAGGACCTTACTTATAAGCTTCATCGCCGCAGCGGCTCTCTGCGCATGCGACAATTCACACAAGTCACCCCTCGCCCGTAAAGTAGCCGAATATGCGCCTTACACCATCGAAACGCCCGATTTGAGCGGAATAACCGATAATGGAAAAGAAGTCCTGAACCTCTACCGCTTTGCAGCAGATGAGGTCAATGCCATCTACTGGAAGCAGTATTTCGGTGACAGGGAGAACCTGATGTCTCTTCTTACCGATCCATATCAGAAGGCATTTGCCGAGATCAACTACGGACCTTGGGACCGTGTGGACGGGACTTCGTTCGTCGAGGGTTATGCCGACCGTCTCCCCGGTGCCGGTTTCTATCCCGCTGATATGACAAAAGAGGAATTCGAGGCTTGGGACAATCCCGACAAGCTCAGCCCCTACACCATGATCCGCCGCGCCGAAGACGGTACGCTTCAGGCCGTATGGTATCATGATGCATATCGCGAGCATATTGCCAAAATAGCAAATTACCTTTCCGCTGCGGCCGACATCACGATCAAGCCTAGTGTCCGTAACTACCTGCTCAGTAAGGCAGAGGCCCTGCAGAGCGACAAATATTACGACAGCGGAATCGCCTGGCTGGAAATGAACGACAGCAAAATGGACCTGGTTATCGGCCCCAACGAGACCGCTGACGATCAGCTCTTCGGCATCAAGCGCTCCTACGAGGCTTTCGTGCTCCTTAAGAACGAAGCCAAAACAGAGGAACTGATGCAGTATGTATCGCGTATCGCTGAGCTCAGGGACGCCCTCCCCGGTGACCCCGCATACAAGACCTTCCTGCCCGGTACGGGCTCCAATATCTTCTCCTGCGATGCCTTGTACTATGCCGGCAAGGCCAATGCCGGTATCAAGGTCATGGCGGTCAATCTCCCCTTCGATCCCGACGTGCAAAGGGATAAAGGAACCAGGACCATTCTTCTGGACAATATCATCCGCGCTAAGTACAACAGCATAATTGCCCCCTCCGGTGACGTGCTGCTTACTCCAGACGATGCCACGCACCTCTCACCTGACGCCTTCTACTGGAATGTCGTCTTCCGCGAGGTGGCTCACGGACTCGGAGTCAGAGAAACCGTGAATGGAAAAGGCAGCGTCGAAGAAGCGCTGGGCAGCTCCGCCCTCTGCTTTGAGGAAGTAAAAACTCTTGCCGCCGGAGTCCTTCTGGTCTGCAAGCTCCAGGAGCATTTCGACATCCGCCATATCTTCACCAAGGAAGATGCGCTGACGACTTTCTTCGTTACGCTCGTACGTGCGGAACGCTTCGGTGAGGGCTCTGCTCTCGGAAGGGCCAATACAATGGTGTACAATTATCTCCGCGAGGCCGGGGCATTTGAACTCCGTCCTTCCGGACAGTATGCGATTTCACACGATAAAATGTTCGACGCGCTCTCTTCACTGGTCGCAAGCGTGCTTGAGATTCAGGCTACCGGTGACGCGACAGGCGCTGTGGGCATGGAGCAGAAGTATTCACACCGCAGCGCTGAATTCAGCGCCGACCTGCGTAATCTCAGCCTCGAAAACATCCCTATGGATATTCGTTTTGAATAACGAATAAATATTCGTATATTAGCGGGACTAACCAACACTAAGACCAGACCCGCTATGGATGATGTAAAGGTCATCGAGATCAAGAAAAGTATCTTCGAGGACAATGACAGGGATGCGGACGAACTACGTGCTGAATTGAAGCGTAAGGGCGTCTACCTGCTCAATTTGATGTCTTCGCCCGGAAGTGGCAAGACCACTACTCTTATACAAACTATAAACAAGATTAAAGGACGCATCCGCGTTGCCGTCATGGAAGCAGATATCGACGGTGACGTGGATGCCGTCAAAATAAAGGATGCTACCGGGATCCCCTCCATACAGCTGCACACCGGCGGCATGTGCCATCTTGACGCTGAAATGACGCGCCAGGGCCTGGACAACATGCCGATGGATGATGTGGACCTGGTAATACTCGAAAATGTCGGCAATCTCGTCTGCCCCGCCGAATTCGACACCGGCGCCGTGCGCAATGCGATGATACTCTCGGTACCCGAAGGTCATGACAAACCGCTCAAGTATCCTCTGATGTTCTCCATCTGCGATGTGGTGGTGATCAACAAGATAGATGTACTCCCCTATTTCGATTTCGATATGAAAAGGTGTGAAGAGTATGTTCACATGCGCAATCCGCATGCGAAGATAATACCTATCTGTGCCCGTACCGGCGAGGGCGTCGATGCGCTTGCCGACTGGCTGATAGAAGAAGTCAATAACTGGAAAAATCAATAGTTTATGCCCGAAATGTCCACCAAATTTGTCCCCAAGCACAAAGGGGACAAGAATCCTAACCCTAAACTCCTGAAATTCGTCCGTCACGTCACGGACCGTATCCCCGGCAAGATCAAGATGGATACCGATGCCCCCGAATACTGGGGCCTCGCCTGCATCTTCGAGGACGAAATGGACCCTGTAACCCGCGAGGCGTCACTGGATCTGCTTCTGGATATGCTTCCGGGCAATTTCTTCCGGGTACGTGAACATCACCCGTATGCGCAGCTACATGAATGGAATACCGAGAAACACTATACCCCGGACGACAAGTCCTTCGATGAACTGCTGGACAAACTCGCCTACTTCGGAATGCTGGAGTATGACTACGGCGACCACTACACGAACGGACAGGGCCCGGATGAGGGTACCACTTTCCGTCGTGAAGACCGTATCTACTGGGTCCCGATGTTTGTTCCCGGGAGTGCCGAGTATACAAATATGAATGTGGACCTGATGGACAAGCATCCCGAACTTGCCATGTTCTTCGAGCGCATGACCTTCCTGCCTCTGGAGAAGATAACCCCCATGGTGCCCCTGGGTGGTTCCGGTATCGGCATGCATGTCATTCCCGTTGAAAAGGCTATTTCCATGGAGAATGAGTCCGTGGATATAGAGCACATCTCATATTGGCTTAAAAAATACGAAGGCCATCTGGGCGTGGGCATATGCTCCTGCCGCTATGGCCGCAAGAAACTGGATGAGGGCTGCGCAGACGACTATCGTGACTGGTGCATAGGCGTAGGTGATATGGCCGATTATCTGGCCGAGACCGGGCGTGGGCACTATATCACTTATGACGAGTGCATGGCCATCCTGAAAAAGGCAGAGGACAATGGTTATGTCCATCAGGTAACCAATATCGACGGCGAAGGGAAAATCTTCGCGATCTGCAATTGCAACGTGAAGATATGCAACGCCCTGCGTACGTCCCAACTCTTCAATACTCCCAATATGAGCCGCAGCGCCTATGTGGCTGAGGTCGACCCGAAGAATTGCGTCGCCTGCGGCCGCTGCGTGGAGTATTGCCCCGCTGGCGCGGTGAAACTTGGACAGAAACTCTGCACCAAGTCCGGTCCGATGACCTACCCCAAACACGAACTTCCGGACGAGACCAAGTGGGGCCCGCACAAATGGGACGAGGATTATCGGGACAATAACCGTATCAACTGCTACCCTACCGGTACCGCTCCCTGTAAGACGGCCTGTCCTGCGCACATCGCCGTGCAGGGCTATCTGAAGAAGGCGGCCGAAGGCAAGTATACCGAGGCTCTGGAGCTTATCAAGCGCGAAAACCCCTTCCCTGCGGTGTGTGGACGCGTCTGTAACCGCCGTTGCGAGGATGCCTGTACCCGCGGGACAATTGACAACCCGATCGCCATAGACGAGGTAAAAAAATTCATCGCCGAACAGGACCTGAAAGCCGAGACCCGATTTGTGCCGGAAGTCGTAATCGCGTCCTCCGTCCAGGAAAGGTGGGAGGAAAAGATTGCCATTATAGGCGGTGGCCCTGCCGGTATGAGTTGCGCCAATTATCTGGCTACCATGGGTTATAAGCCTACCGTATTTGAGAAGAACGAAGAGCCGGGCGGCATGCTCCGTTATGGCATTCCTTCCTATAAACTCGATAAGGAGGTCGTCAAGGCCGAGATTGATATCATGAAAGAGATCGGCGTGGAAGTCCGCACCGGCGTGGAAGTCGGCAAAGACGTTACCATCGCCCAGCTGCGCGAGCAGGGATACAAGGCCTTTTATGTGGCAATCGGCTGCCAGGGCGGACGTCTGCCCGGTATTCCGGGTGAAACGCTGTCCGGGACCACTACCGCCATCGAGTTCCTGCATGAGGCCAATTGCGGCGCCAAGAAAGTCAAAGGCAAGGTCGTGGTAGTCGGCGGCGGCAATGTCGCCATCGACGCGGCCCGTGTGGCAAAACGCAGCGGCGCATCCGAAGTCACGATGCTCTCCCTGGAGACCGAAGACATAATGCCCGCGTCCCTCGAAGAGCGCGCGGAAGCCCGGGAAGACGGCGTGGTGATCAACCCCGGCTGGGGCCCGAAAGAAGTGCTTGGAGAGAAGAGAGTCAAGGGCATCGTCTTCAAGAAGTGTACTTCTGTATTCAATGCCGAGCATAAGTTCGCACCGGAATACGACGAGAATGAACTGATTACCCTGGACGCCGACCTGGTCATCTTCGCCATCGGACAGACCGTCATACTGAAAGACCTGCTGAAAGACACGAAGGTCGAATTCTTCCGCGGCGTCTACCCTGTCGCGGACAAATTGACCTACCAGACCGCCGAGCCCGACATCTTCGTGGGCGGTGACTGCTTCACCGGTCCCAAGTTTGCCATCGACGCCATCGCTGCCGGAAAGGAGGCCGCAGAGAGCCTGCACCGTTTCGTGCAGCACGGCCACATGACCATCGGCCGTAACCGCCGCCAGTTCATCGAACTGGATAAGGACAATATTGCTGTAGAATCCTATGACAATGGCTCCCGCCAGGCTCCGGAGGCCCTTCAGGTGAAGAGCCGCTTCGCCGAGTATCATGGCACCCTGACCGAAGAGCAGGTCCGAAAGGAGACGGCCCGTTGCCTGAGCTGCGGCGCCTCAGTGGTGGATGAGAATAAGTGTATTGGCTGCGGCGTATGTACGACCAAGTGCGCATTTGATGCCATCCACCTGCACCGCGTGTATCCCCAGGCCAGCCACTTCGTCACCTCGGAGGACAAGTTCAGCGGCATATTGCCCTACATGGTCAAACGCACCGGAAAGATATTGTTCAAAAAGAAATAGGATGCACGAACTGGGCATTGTATTCTACATTATCAGGGACGTGAAAAAGGCGGCGCTGGAGAACGGCGTGGAGCATGTCCGGGCCGTGGTGATGAATATCGGCGAGGTCTCCACCGTCGTGCCGGATTACCTCACCGACTGCTGGCGCTGGGCCGCGGACAAGGAGGATATGCTGCGCGGATGCGATCTGCGTTGCAATATCATCCCCGCACGGACCGTCTGCCACTCCTGTAATGAAGAATATCCTACCGTCCGGTTCGGGCGCAAATGCCCGCATTGCGGCAGTGACGATACGGTCCTGCTGTGTGGAAATGAAGTTGAAATTAAAGAAATAGAAGTATGAGTTGTTACATCGTACCCCTTGTGCAGGCCGCAGTTACCAGCGTCTGCCGTCATGCCGGAGTAAAGTCCGGATTCATTGGCCGTAACCTTGCATCTTTGGAGAAGATGCTCTGGGGTGGTTCCATCATGCTGGTCGTAGACCATGCCATCAATGGAGAACTCTTCGCATGGACGCCTTTGGAAATGCTGACCGTAGGCGTGCCCATGTCACTGGTCCTGACGGCCGTATGGGCCATATACGCCCTTATCAAAGAGAAGAAAGAAGACAGAGTTTTATCAACCAAATAATTCTTAACTATGTTTTTCCAAGTTTATGGGGCTAACGCCCTTTCTCAGTGGGGAATGCTGATCGTGGTCCTGGCGGGCCTGATCCTCCTCAATGAATTCGCACGCCGTACCAAACTTGGCGGCTGCATCATGTTCTTTGCCATCCCGGCTCTGCTGACAGCTTACTTCATCGCCATCTGGCTCGGAGTACGTGCAGGAGCCCAGTGGGCACTTGAGAACCAGACACACATCTATATGCAGGGCTGGTTCCACTATGCCAAACTCTACGCCGCTACGGCGGGATGCATCGGCTTCATGATGATTAAGTACAAATGGGGTATCGGAGCCAAGCATTGGTTCAAGCCTTTCCCCTTCATCATCGTTGCTATCAACATCCTGATCGCGTGTGTCTCCGACTTCGAGTCCGCCGTTATGGGCTGGAACAAGTGGTGGCTTACCTCTGAAGGCGTATGGCAGTATGGCGGTTGGCACAATGTGATGAACGGTGTCGCCGGTCTGATCAACATCATGTGTATGACAGCATGGTTGAACGTGGTCCCTTCCAAGGATAATAAGGATATGATCTGGGCTGACATGACCTGGGTTTACATCCTGGTTTATGACATCTGGAACTTCGCCTACACCTACAATTGCCTGCCTACCCACAGCTGGTACTGCGGTATCGCCCTCCTTCTCGCTCCGACCGTGGCCGCTCTCCTTTGGAATCGCGGTGGCTGGATCCAGAACAGGGCTAACACCCTCGCCATGTGGTGTATGTTCGCCCAAGTATTCCCGCTCTTCCAGGAGACCTTCAAAGATGGCCGCCAGTGGTTCTCATGGGCTACTCTGCCCGTTCTCTATCCTGAAGGAGTCGGCACTATCAGCAAACTCTATGAGGTCGCCGGAGGTCAGGCTGCCGCCGTGGGTACGACTGTCGATCCTTCCGTAGTCGCAGTCAATCCTACCATGATGACCGTTATCAGCGCCCTGGCACTCATTACCAACGCTGCCGCCATCTGCTGGATCATCTGCATCGCTAAGAAGCGTCATATCAACCCTTACAAGGAAGATGTCTTCGTGGATCAGAAGTACTACAAGGATGCTCTCGCCCGAGCCGACATGAGCTAGGGTCCGCTGTCAGAAAAAAAAGAGGAAGACACCGCAGTGCCTTCCTCTTTTTCTTAAGCAGACTTCCTTACATTGCCTTTACGGTATTAAGGAACTCACGGACTTTCTGCTTATACTCTTCCGGATGTTTCTGGAAGGAATTGGCATGAACGGCGTCCTTGGCAACCCACATCACTTTATAACCGTTAACCTTTGCGTCATAGTTCTTTTGGAGATGTGAAAAAGGAACGAAGTCATCCGCATCCCCATGGATAAAGAGCATGGGGCGATCGCACTTGGCGAGCTGATTCACGGAAGAAGCCTCCTTGAAAGACCAGCCGTAGCGGTGCTTGCATACGATGTTTGCACTGGTCAGGATGGGGAACGGAGGCATATGGAACTGCTGCTTCAAGTTAGATGCGAATTGATCCCATACGGAAGAATAACCGCAATCCTCGATGAACGCTGAAACATAATCAGGAAGTTCATCTCCGCTCATCATCATGACGGTCGCGGCGCCCATAGAAACTCCGTGGACGACCATGAAATCATCATTGAAGATGCCGTGAGCCACTTCGGCCCACTTCTCGACATCCAGGCGGTCCAGCCAGCCCATCTGTGCGGCCACTCCTTCGGAATAGCCATGATAGTGAAGGTCCGGTGCGAGGACGTTGTAATTCAGCTCATCCCTGTACATACGTACGAGATAAAGGAAGACTAAGTGATTGTCAGTATAGCCGTGCACGACGATGGCAGTACCTGCCGCCTCTTTAGGACGGGCTGCCGGCACATAGACGGCGTGGAGTTTATATCCTCCATTGCCGGTAATAACGGTATCTTTCAATATACCTGCGTCATGAAGGCTGTCATACCATTTCGTGCTGCCGGGGAGCAGGGAATCTGCCTTGTGGCGGGTACGCTCGATATCTTCCACTCCGTGAGGCTGCGGGCAAAGTGCGTAATTGCACATAAATTTGCCCACCATGCAACTGTGCAGACTCAGTGCCGCAATCAGGATGGCAGCGGCTTGTAACAGTCGTTTCATAGTTTAGAAAATGTAGTTCAGACCAATGTTGATTCCGAGACCGGCGCCGTCGTTGATGTCGAAGCACTTACCGAACTCGAAGTTGATATTGAAATTCTGGTTCATGATAACGTGAAGGCCGATACCTGCGCTCATGTGAAGTTTTTCAGCCTGCTGCGTGTATAGGTCACGGGCAGTGAGAACAGTGGCGTCTTCCAGTACGGCGACCGGAGTGATATCGGTCGCAAGGGTCTTCATCTGCTCCATTCTGTAAGGGGCGACGATCATACCCATATCGAAGAACGGGTTGGTAGCCAGGGTCCAGTTCTGGTTAAGCCAGAAGAACTTGGCGAAACTCCAGCGGAGCTCGGTGTTCATCCAGGCGTAGCTATTGCCCTGTAGACGGTTATTAATCGTACCGCGAAGGGTGCAGGTGGATCCGAGACCTTCGGTATTAATCTGCTTCATGTTGATGCACTGGATGGTCTGCAGCATGTAGTAGGGGGCGTTGCCGGCCAGGAGTCCCTGATAAGCAAGATGTCCGCCGAATACCAGCCTGCCGGGGACCAGGGTGAAGAACTGCTTGAAATGAACGGCCATCTTCAAGTAGTCGTTACCATGCTTTGAAATGATATCGGGAGATCCGAACACATAAGCCTCGAGGTTGGTACCGCGGCTGGGATTGTTCTCGTGGTCACGGGTATCATACACCACACCTGCTTTGATCTCCAGATGCTGTCCTCCGTTGGCTTCAGCCGCGGGGATGATATCGTGATTCAGATAGATGTCATAAAGGGAATAATCAGTAGCGTCTCCGCTAAGTCCCTTGTTCTCGGCGTGCCCGGTTTTGATGTTCCAGTAGGTCAATCCTCCGGCCCATCCCCAGTTGCTGTCGCCGAACTGGCCCTGGACGCAAGTCTGGATGCGGAAGATATCGCGGCGCATCAGGAAGAGACCCTGTCCTGCATCAGTGATACGATCCATCTCAGGCACATAGTAGGATGATGCGCCGTTGAAACCGTAAAAATTAGTGGTCTTGTTTCCGAACCAAGAAATGGCCGCTGACAGACGTAGTCCCGGAACGAGATATTTGCTGTCGAAGAACGAATGCAGTACGGTGTTACCCTTGGAGTAACGAGAGATTTCCACATTGCCTTTCCAGACATATTCGGGATAGGTGGAACCGTCTCCATACCAATAAATGTCACTTAGCGCACCATAGTGCCAGCCCAGGTCGGAAGAGTAACCGACTGCGGGCAGAGGACCGAAATTCAGTCCTTTCTTCGCTACTTCCAGTTCTGCCGCGAGGGCGTTGAATGCGACTGCGAATAGCAGTGCAACAGTCATAAGTTTTTTCATTTCGTAAGAAAAAGTGGTTATTAATTATACAAATATAAGCATTATTCGTGATATCCTACCAAATCAGTAGCCCAGCGACAGCTCCGCAAAGGATAAGGATGATAGGATTGACCCGGAATCGGAGCGAAGCTATTAGTGCTGCGGCCCCAAGCGCCCAGGCTTTCCAGTCCGGGAAGTTGTCAGTAAGCACGCTGATCTGTAGCTGCCAGCCATCCCATCCGGTGCGGAAGGTCAGCAGCAGGGCCGCAGCGCCGATAAGTCCCGCGACGGCGGGCTTCAGGGCAGACATAGCGCTTTCATATACAGGATGGGAGCTGTAGCGCTGCAGCAGCCGTACAAGCAGATAAAAGACTATGAAGCTTGGCAATACAAGTGCGAACGTGGCGACCGCCGATCCTAGGATACCGGCCAGCTTTCCGTATGATGCGAGCACCTCATAACCGACGTATGTGGCGCAGTTGATGCCGATCGGACCGGGCGTGGTCTGGGAAATCGCCACGATATCAGTAAACATAGCGTCGCTTATCCAGCCGTGCGCGGTCACCACTTCACCCTGGATGAGCGAAAGCATTGCCCCGCCTCCCCCGAAAGTGAACAGGCCGATGACGAAAAACGTCGCGAACAGTTGCATGAGCAGTACGGTCATCTTTTCTGGCGGATTAAGGCCAATGATACTGAGCAGCAGATAGTGACCAGTATCACCCAGACCGGTGAGACTTTCAGGAACGCCACGCAAAGTAGTGATGCAAGGGCAATCAGCACGCCCACAATATTCTTGCAGCTTCTGCGGGCCATATTGACCGCCGGAACTAGAATCAGAGCGACAGCCACCGGCCGTACGCCTTGAAAGATTCGCCGCACGATTTCGTTCTCCCGGAAACCGGTAAAGAACATCGCGATCAGCAGGATAATGATGAATGATGGCAATACGGCCCCGAACGAAGCCGCCAGACTGCCTTTAAAGCCGCGTAGCCGCCGCCCGGTGTAGATGGCCATATTGACCGCCAGAAGGCCGGGCGCGCTCTGGGCAAGGACAACTATCTCTTCGAGTTTGTCCCCGTCTATCCAGCCGCGGCGCTTCATTTCGGCGCAGACCACTGGAATCATGGCATAACCGCCGCCGATAGTAAAAGCGCCGATCTTCAGGAAAACCCCGAAGATCGACCATAGTGATATGCGCTCTTTATTATTGATTCCTGTATTGTGAAGGAGTCAATCCGGTGCGGGACTTGAAGAAGTTATAGAACACCGGCTGGCTCGGGAAGTTCAGATATGCCACAATTTCCTTGATGGATTTGTTGGAATACTTCAGCATATTCTTCGCTTCGAGTATAACGAAATCGCTTATCCATTCGGGGGCAGAGCGGCCGGATGCCTGCCGTACAAGCATGGATAGGTATTTGGGCGTCAGATTCATCTTTTCGGAATAGAATGCGACACCTCTCTGAGAGCAATGATACTCGGTGACCAGTGCAATGAAGCGGTCGAAGATACGGTTCAGACGCACGTTGACCGACTGAGGCGTGGATACCGGAGCATAATCATTCCATGAATCCTCTGCCAGATAACTAAGTGAAGTCAGCATGCTACAGACAATCTCTTTGCGCTTGCTGCCGCAGCCTGTAATCGCTTTTTTGATTATGCGCAGATAATCATCGGTGATATCAAGCTGCTTCTCGTTCATGCGGACGCAGGGATTGTTCAGCATCATTACGCTCTGGCGGGAGTTGTTGTAGAAATCGAGGCGGATTCCGGAAACGAAATCCTTATCGATAAACATGGCAGCCATTTGGAGTTCGCTGAGGTTGTAACCGGCGGCCGGACTGATCTTTATCAGATTTCCTGGGACGGTAATGAGAACCGAGCTGTCGGTAAGGTCATAGGAGTATAGGTTAAGATCCACTTTCAGCCTTCCTTTTTTCACGATAAGGAGGATATAGCCGTCGAGGCGAAAGGGAGTGCATAGTCCGCGCATCAAGGACACTTCTTTTCCACGATCATGCGCACCGTCGATTATTGACAGTACGAAATCGTCGTTGATGCTGTAATCATTTTCAGTCTCCGTCATTTTCCGGAGCTGAGCCACATTAATGGTTTGAAGGTTTTCAGTCATTGGTTAATAATATGCTTAATGCAAATATATAACACATTTTCCTTTGTTTCCGACTAAAATGAAAGAAAAATCAGGTCAGATTTTGAAAATGGCGAATAATATGCCCATTTTGAAACAAAAGTAGTCTTTTCTATTGCGCAGAATTATCGAGCCCCCTGTGCCAGAAACGTTCCGTTATATCTTCGAAGCGTCTTCCGGCCCTGGTGAAGCATGGAATGTCTTCATTATCAGATAGGGCGCGGTACAGACGCTGGTTCGTAGTCCTGCTGTTCAGCGGTCCGAGTTCTTCTATATAGGGTCCGAGTTTTATGTAGTCGAAAGTCTCCCAGTACTCAGCCTCTACATCAGAGCGCCCCGAGTATAGCGCGACGTTAATTCCCAGAGACTTGGCATATTCCGCCAGAGAGAGCAGGTCTTCCGGGTCTCTCCCCTCTCCCAGGAACAGGAAACAGTCCGCTCCGAAATTGTCCTTAACAAGTTCGCTGATTATCTGAGGGGTAAGGCGTTCACCCACGTCCTCGCGCAGGAACGGTGAATGACAGCCGGGGCAATCGCCCCGGCAGTTTGAAATCTCTACGGCTATGGTGACGCGGTCGGGGATTTCTTCCATCACGACCGAAGTCATTTCAGGCACGTATTTCGTCATTTGTTCGAGTAATAGCGGTGAGCTGCTTCATCCTGACGCATTTCACTGAAGGATGAAATGCGCTTCAGATATCCGATGACGCGGGTCAGATAATCCAGGTTTGTGCTGCCGCACTTGGGACATTTGTCCAGGGTATCTTTGCTGATATAACCGCAGTCGTTGCAGACGGTATTACGGCAGTTGAAGGTGAAATAATTCGTTCCGTAATGTGCGGCGGTGTTCAGCAGCTGCCTGTACTGATCCTTGCTCAGGTGCTCGGATATATTCATGTGCAAAGCTGAGCCGCCGTCCAGATACTTTACATATTCCTCTCCATGGAGCTTGAACTTGTCGATCATCGACAGGCTGTCATCCTCGGGATTATAGAAATATGAACTGTACATGTTGTGCTTCTCGGACACGAAGTATCCGTCCTTCTTATCCCATTTGTAGTTCTTTCCGGACAGGTTCTCGCCGGGGACAAACTCGGTGTTGAACATGCACTCGCGGGTTCGGTCCTTACGGTTGCAGACATTGATGGTCTCCAGGAGCATGTTTACGAACTCACGGTAGTCCTCATTCGGGCTGATCTCCAGTCCGAGGAATTCGGCTGCATCTGTCATTCCGTTAACGCCGACCGTAAGGTACTGTTTTTTCATGTCAATGAATCCTGCCCTGTAGATATCAAGCATGTCGGCCTTAAGGAAGTCCTTAATGATCTCGTTGAATGCTTCCTGATACCTGTGCACGCGGGTGGTCTGCTCTGTGACGGCCTCGGCTATATAGCGGTAGAGAGTCTCCTTGTCATAGGAATCGCGTGTCAGCGGAACTCCTGCGGGCATGTCCTCGTCTTCCTCTTTCTTGAAATATTTGCGGGCGGCATCCTGGATGAGGCGGTTCAGATTGATGGTCATAACCGACTTGGATCCGGTAGCCACGGAGGCCGTTCCCATCGAATACTGATGGGTGGTGTGATTATGTCCGTCATCTTCGAGATCCTTCAGGCTGTTACGCAGACGGCAGCAGCTGGAGAGGCTGTCGGGGCTGTTTGAAATGTAGCAGAAGAAACTGTGTCCCTTCGCCCACATCTCTGCGGTGAAATCCGCATACTCCTTATCGGCATAGTCGTCCCCTCCGTCGGTGAGCAGAGCCATGGTTTCCACGGGGAAAGTGAGGATGTAATGGTTACGCTCCTCGTTGAACCACTGCATGAAGTGCTTCTGGAGCCATGAAAGCGTCTCCCAGCGGGGTGCGCTGCCGTCCGGGAAGCGGAAGTCCCCGAATACGCCCTCGAAATAAGGCTTGTCGAAGTAACCGATGTTCCAGAACACGGTCTGATAGCCGCGGTTACCGGCGGGCATATTCATGGAATGAACCACCTGCTGGAAGCAATTGTCGATTACTTTCTTCAGGGTACGCTGCTTGACATTATTCTCCACAACGGTGTCCAGCTTATCCAGATAGTCCTCACCATAGTCCTTGCGGATGAAGTAGTCCATATACATTAGGAACTCCGGCGTGGCAACCGCGCCCATGAACTGGGATGATACGGAGTACACGAGGTTAATGAACTCTCCGCAGAAGGACTTCAGATCGGTCGGTGCCACCGAGACTCCGCCGAGTTCTCTCAGACCGGATACCAGGAAAGGATACATCGTGATGGCGACACAGTAAGGATAACCGGGAGTGCCGCTTTCGTCGTGCTTATACAGCACGTGGGACTCCAGGTCGTCGATATACTGTTTAGCCATGGCACGGCCATACAGGGCTTTGATCTTGTCCTGCATGATATAGCGGTTCTGCTTGATATTGTTCTCCTTATAGAGCTCGTGGCCCAGGGTAACGATGTTTTTCGACGTCACGTTCGCATTTGAGTCGAATTTGGAACCGGTGGCGGCGTTTGACGCCTTGATATAGTCACGGATGAAGTCATTCTTCTTTCTGAGGTCCATGCCACGGTCGAAAGTCTCGATATACTCGAGGGCGACTTTCTTGTTAATGGACATGAGGGAATCCACCACCTGACGGCGGATTTCCTGGCTGGACATCTTGTCATAAATATAAAGGTTGTCCACTATGGACACTACCACATCTTCGGGGCAAGGCTGCCCGGTGGTTACATAAGCGAGGCGGATTCCGCCCATCAGTTTTTCACGGTCAAATTCTTCGTAGCTACCGTTAGTTTTGCGAACGTCCATGGCTAATCGTTTGATTATAAAGGTTTTAATAATACGTTTCAGTGTCGGAAAGGGGTAAATCAAAGCGGACCACCCGAAGGCAATCCTTAATTACAGCCGTATTCCAATACAAATTTGGGACTGTTCAGACGGGAAAACAATGCCCCCGAAAGAAAAATATCAACATGATTTCAACATGGCCCGCCCGGTCTTGCCATCGATGCAGATTCCTATAGCTTCATCGGTTCGGACATGTCTCAGATACTGAGTCTCTTCCACCGCCGGCATGGCGTCCAGGACCGAAAAGTCCAGATGGTCGCTGTCCGGGTGTGCAAAGGGATTGACGTTGATATAGCCGATATTGAATGAGGTAAGGTTCTGGAAGAAGTGTGTTCCCTGGCTGGGATCGATTTGGAAGTCTTCAAGCGAACACTCGACTATCGCCTTGGCCTCCGATATATCACTCCATTTGACCGGAACACCCAGAGACGGCTGACTGGTGCCCAGGCGGCCGAAACTAATCAGTACGTAGCCTTTCTTCTCTTCCAGCATACGGGCGTTCACAGCAGAAATCTGGGCTGCCATTTCAGTGGTCTTCAGCACGTCCCAGGCTTCTTTCTTCAGATAGACGATATCCCTGACGCCCTCGACCCATCCTGTGCCAAGTGCGCATCCGGAGGTCAGGAAGGCATCCGATTCATCAATCTGTGACCAATCTACTTCAGCATAGCGTGTATCTACGGAGATGGGTCTCACCTGCAGTACAGAGAAGGTCGTGCGACCGTCTTCTGTTACGTCTGCCGCGAACTCGATCTCGACATTGCACTTCATTTCCTTGACTGTAATGTCCAGGAGCTTTCTTACTATGTCGGCCAGAGGAACAGTGCCGTATTTGAGCATCTGGGAGAAGGTGACATATTTGGGACCGTCGGGGATGCCCGAGTCTATCATCCGCTGATTCGAGTAGTCCCATGTCGACACTACCCTCTTCAGGGATTTGAATCGGGTGCAGTCAGCTATATTCAGCCTCTCCAGATTCACGGCGTCATCGACGGAGGTGGTGAACCGCTCCGGAGTCTGGCTCAAGGCATACATGGCCTTCTGCGTCTCGCTGATAATCATTTCCGGCGTAGACGTCTGAACTGCGTGTTTGGGATAGCTCGGCGAGAATCTAAGTACCTGTTCCCCATCCACCACGGCTTTCCCCAGGCCGTACGCGACCTTGGCGATTCCGTCTTCGGCCTTCTCATGTCCGACAGGATAGAAATTGACCGAGCGCGCCACACCTGAAAGGGTCGGGAAGAAATAACCGCCCTCGTCGCTGCCGGTGACTTCCTGGATCACCACAGCCATCTTCTCTTCCGAAATGACATTGCCCGATGACAATACATAGCTCTTGGCGGAAGAGAAATAGACGCTGGCGTATACGCTCTTGATTGCTTTTGACAATAGCCGCAGCTGCTGGTCGACATGCCTGGTCTCGGGCAGCATGTAGGTCGAATAAACGCCTGCGAACGGCTGGTGATACGAATCTTCCAGCATCGATGAGGAACGCACGGCAAGCGGCTTGCGCACGACTTTGATAAAAGCGCGCAGCGAATCCATCAGGTCCTTGGGCAGGTTTGATGATACGAATTCGGACAATAGTTCCTCGTCGCTCAAGTCAGCGTTGATAACATATTTCAGACCGTTTTCGGAAATGAAACGGTCGAACCATCCAGTCGTAATAACCAGCGTCCGGGGCACCATGACACGAACGTCGTCCCACTTGTCATAAAGCTGATATTTCTGAAGGATATTATTCAGAAATGCCAGTCCGCGGGCTTTTCCGCCGATCGACCCCGTACCCAGACGGGAGAACCAGATGGTGTCGTTAAAGGTCTCGGGCTTGAACGCCGCCACGATGCCCAGGGCCTGGGAGATGCGGAATTCATGTATTACCTTTAAGTCGAACTGACGGTGAGTCTCTACGTCACTGTAGTCTTCCGAGCGCACCTGCCTGAGGGAGTCGGCCAGGGTAAACAAGCCTCTGGCATACAGCCATTTGGACAGATAGTTATGGGCCGTTATCGCATTGAATATGGAGGCCGGGATGGTCTTGATAAGGTTTTCGAACTCAAACAGGTCGTGAGCCCGGCCGATTTCCAGCCCGTTATCGGGGTTGAATACCACGAAGTCTCCGAAACAGAACTCTCTTTCGATGTACTCTTCCAGTTCCTGGGTGAGCATCTTGGAGGTTTTTTTAAGGAAACCCACTCCCAGCGACGCGGCCACGGAGCGCATGCTCTCCTGCGAAGACTGCATCAGGATGGGCATCTTGGGATTATCCTCGCGAATAAGGTGACACAGATCCACGCCTGCGTCAATCTTTTCGTCCGAGGATTTGTCGCCCTTGTGAAGCACGAAACCGACGTCGGTGATGACGCCGAGCAGATTATTACGGTACTTGCTATAGAGCGCGACGGCCTCGTCATAATTCGTGGCCATCAGGATTTTAGGACGTGAACGCTTACGGGCGATCTGCTGCTGCTCGTTCAGCGTGTCCTTAATGGACTCCAGATTCTGCCGGAGCACGATGTTGTAGAGCACCGGCAGATAGGTGGAGTAATAGCGGATCGAATCTTCCACGAGCAATATCGCCTGAACATTGGAGCCCAGAATGTCGCTGTCGGCATTCAGGCTGTCCTCCATCAGTTTGATGATGGCAATGAGGAGATCCGTGGAGTTGTTCCAGCAGAAAACGTAGTCTATGCCCGACTGTCCTGATGATTCAATCTTCCGGTAAATCTCCCGGGAGAAAGAGGACAGCAGCACCACCGGCATATCCGGCGCTATGGCCTTGGCTTTTTCGGAGAATTCGAAAACGCTCATCTCGCCGACATTATACATCGTCATTACGAGATCGAAACGCTCCCCCTTCTCAATTAATTCCAGCGCTTCCAGGGTAGTTTCCACCCTTCGGATCTGCGGCGGATTGCTCAGCCCGAGTTCGGCGTATTCCTGAGATATCTGACGGTCGATACGGCCGTCTTCTTCGAGGGAAAACCCGTCATAGCTGTTGCAGATCAAGAGGATACTGCGGATTCGTCTGGACATCAAAGGCATAGACCTACGTATTAAAAGATGTTAAACCAAGCCCTGGTCGACCATTGCGTTGGCCACTTTGATAAAGCCTGCGATGTTCGCACCCTTGACATAGTTGATGTAACCGTCTTCCTCGGTGCCGTACTTGATGCAGGCAGCGTGAATGTCGGACATGATGCGATGCAGGTGGCTGTCCACCTCTTCAGCAGTCCACTTCTGACGGATGGAGTTCTGAGTCATCTCAAGTCCGGAAGTGGCCACACCGCCGGCGTTGGACGCCTTACCCGGAGAATAGAGAATCTTCGCGCTCTGGAATACTTCGATAGCCTCGGGAGTGCTGGGCATGTTGGCACCCTCGGTAACGCAGAAGCAGCCGTTTGCGACCAGCGTACGGGCAGCATCTCCGTTCAGTTCATTCTGGGTGGCGCAAGGCATGGCGATGTCGCACTTGATGCTCCAGGGTTTTGCTCCGCCACCGGTATAGCTTGCGGAAGGATACTGATTTACATATTCCTTAATACGTCCGCGGAGGGCGTTTTTCAGATTCTTAACATAGGCGATCTTCTCCTCTGTGAATCCATCCGGATCATAAATGAATCCGTCGGAATCAGACAGGGTGACGACCTTGGCGCCGAGTCTCATGGCCTTTTCTGCTGCATGCTGGGCCACGTTTCCGGCTCCGGAGACCACTACGGTCTTACCTTCGAAGCTCTCGCCGCGGGTAGCGAGCATTTCCTGTGCGAAATAGCAGGCGCCGTATCCAGTGGCCTCAGGCCTGAGCAGGCTGCCGCCCCATGCGAGGCCCTTTCCGGTAAGGGTACCGGTGAACTCGTCGCGCAGGCGCTTGTACTGTCCGAAGAGGAAACCGATTTCACGGCCGCCCACGCCGATATCACCTGCAGGGACATCGGTATCCTGGCCGATATGGCGGAACAGCTCCGTCATAAAGCTCTGGCAGAAGCGCATGACTTCGGCGTCAGACTTGCCGCGGGGGTTGAAATCAGAACCTCCCT
Source organism: Bacteroidales bacterium (assembly GCA_017450585.1). Classification (GTDB taxonomy): domain Bacteria; phylum Bacteroidota; class Bacteroidia; order Bacteroidales; family UBA932; genus Cryptobacteroides. Next base: position 19,425 of record JAFSTI010000207.1, on the reverse strand, counting down.
TGGCGCCGCCCATAGGCAGAGTGGTGAGGCTGTTTTTGAAGGTCTGCTCAAAGGCGAGGAACTTCATGATGCTCAGATTAACGCTGGCATGGAAACGGATACCTCCCTTGTACGGACCGAGTGCGCTGTTCATCTGCACACGGAAGCCGCGGTTGATATGGATTTCGCCGCTGTCGTCCATCCAGGGAACCCTGAACATGATTACCCTTTCGGGTTCAACCATGCGCTCCATGATTTTGTTCTCAAGCAGATAAGGATAAGCCTCCAGATAAGGAGCCACGCTAGTCAGAACTTCGCTGACGGCCTGATGAAATTCGCTTTCTCCCGGATTCTTGGCGATGAGTTCGTTCATGAACGACTCGACATACTTTTTTGCAAATGCATCCATAATTAAAGGTATTTTAGAACACTACACTAATTTTCTGATAAGATCTTCCTTCTCCCCTGCCAGCATGTCGATGACCGGTATTTCGATCATCGTATAACAGCCGGGTGCCTGCTTTACGGCGGCACGCGCGGCCATTACCAGCACCTGACCGGTGAGGGCGGGATTATTTATACTCATATTGAACTCGAAGTTCTGATTGTGGGTCTCGCCGCTGACGCCCTTGCGCACGAGATTGACACCGTGCCCGACGTCATTGAGCGCGTCGACGCTGTCCACCTGCTGGACATGGGTTTCGTCATGAACAAAATACGGGTCGGCCTTGATGGCGGCGCTTACTTTCTCAAAGTCAGCACCTTTCTCCAGTTCCACGTATACCATCCTGCGATGGATACCGGTACCGACAGGTATTGTCATGCTCAAGGCGTCTTTCACTCCGTCAATAGCTTTCACCGCCACGGAGTGACCCATGGAGCGGCCAGGGCCGAAATTGGTCCAGGTGACACCCTTGGGCGCGAGTCCCTGCATGAGTGCGCGTACGACCGAGTCGCTGCCCGGGTCCCATCCTGCCGCGATTACGCTGACAGCCTTGTTAGCGCGCGAGGTGGAATCCAGCTCTGAACGGACTTTGACGATCTGATCATGGATGTCAAAGCTGTCCACGGTGCTGATTCCCATCTTCAGATACTTCTCAGCGGTCTGCTGAGCAAGCCTGGAGGGTACGCAAAGAATCACGACATCCGGACGGACATCCAGGTCCTTTACGTCAGAGACGACCTTTAGGCCGGCGAGTTCGGGAAAGTCCCCCGCTGAAGGGTTGCGCCTGATGACACCCGCAAGCTCCATGTCCGGAGCGGCCTGAACGGCCTGCAGGGTGTATTTCCCAATATTGCCGTAACCGGCAATGGCGACGATTGTTTTACTCATATACTACTAACTGATAAACAAAAGTTCACGGTATTTAGGAAGTGGCCAGAGGCTGTTGTCCACGAGTTCTTCGAGACGGTCGATGGGCCTGCGCAGCACCGGGATGTCGTCCGCGATGCGATTATACGCCCTCGCGCGGTCGTAGATATTGCCAATAACATTGGCCTCTTTCCTGGCGAGGCGCATCTTTTCGGCGAGGGTACGAACTTTTTCGATCAGTTCGGAAATTTGGTTCACCATCCAGGTCTCAGGCTCGCAGCCGTCCAGATTGCCAAACACTTCCTTGTGGAGAGCCAGGTCCTTGAGCAGTCTGGTTTTATATTCGATCGCGGCGGGCACGATATGGTTCACCGCCATTCGCACCATCACGCGTGATTCGATCTGTACTTTCTTGCAGTAGGTCTCCCACATCACTTCGCAGCGGGCTTCCAGTTCCTTCTGGGAGAATACGCCGGTGCGGCCGAGCATCTCCACCGCACGGGGCGAGTTGTACGCCGCAATCATTTCCGGCACACGCTTCTCAACGTCCAGTCCTCGCTTTGCCGCTTCTTCCACCCAGTCGGCGGAATAGCCATTGCCATCAAAACAGACGACATCGATTATGGAACGGATAATGGGTTTGAGCGTGTCCATAACCGCGACATTGAGCTCCTTGCCCGAGTCAATGGCTGACTTCAGCTGGCCGTAGTAGGTTCGGAGCTGGTCGGCGACCGCTGCATTAATGACTGTCAGGCTGCGGGCGCAGTTGGCTGAAGAGCCGAGTGCACGGAATTCAAACCTATTGCCAATAAATGCGAAGGGCGACGTGCGGTTGCGGTCCGTATTGTCCACAAAAATTTCCGGAATCTCCACCAGACCGACACCTCTGCCCTTCTTTCCTGCGATTTCCACCGTCGTGTCGGAGGGCAATTCCAGCAGCCTGCGCAGGACGTCCGTCATGGTTTTGCCGAGGAAGGCGGAGACAATTGCAGGCGGCGCTTCGTTCGCTCCGAGTCGCGGGGCGTTGGTGGCACTGGCAATGCTCGCTTTCAGCAGGGAGTTGTGCTCCTGCACCGCCGCGAGAGTATTGACAAAGAAAATAAGGAATTGCAGGTTCCCGCGCGCATCCTTGCCCGGGGCGAGCAGCGGTGTGCCGGTGTCAGTACCCAGGGACCAGTTGCAGTGCTTGCCGGAACCGTTTACGCCGTCAAAGGGCTTCTCGTGCATCAGGGCCACGAATCCGTGCTTGCGCGCGAGATTGTTCATCAGGTTCATGACAATCTGGTTCTGATCATTGGAGAGATTCGCCTCCCCGAAGATCGGAGCCATTTCAAACTGGTTCGGAGCCACTTCGTTATGTCTGGTCTTAAGCGGAATACCGAGTTTGTGTGCGGCAATCTCTACATCCCTCATGAACGCAGCTACCCGTGACGGGATGGCGCCGAAATAATGATCTCCCAGCTGCTGGCTCTTAGAAGACATGTGTCCCATCAGAGTGCGTCCGGTAATCATCAGGTCGGGACGGGTGGCGTACAGGTCCTCATCCACGAGGAAGAATTCCTGCTCCCAGCCCAGGAATGAATTAACCTTCTTTACCTTCGGGTCAAAGAGTCTGCATATCGGGAGCGCCGCTTCAGAGACGGCGTTCAAAGATTTTTTCAACGGGGTTTTGTAATCGAGGGCTTCTCCTGTATATGATACGAAGACGCTTGGGATACAAAGTGTGTCATCCTGGATGAAAACCGGAGAGGTAGGATCCCATGCGGTATAACCCCGCGCCTCGAAAGTGGCACGGATACCGCCGTTAGGGAATGAAGAGGCGTCAGGCTCCTGCTGAACCAGTGCGCTACCATCGAATTCCTCGATGATTCCGCCGTTTCCGTCATAGCCGATCATCACGTCGTGTTTCTCGGCAGTTCCCTCTGTCAGAGGCTGGAACCAGTGCGTAATATGAGTGACATGATGGTCCAGAGCCCAGTTTTTCATGCCCTTGGCGACTTCATCCGCGGTCGCCCTGTCGAGGGGCTTACCGTTATCCACGCAGTCTAAAAATGCCGCGTACACATTGGCCGGAAGATACTTTCGCATCTTCGGCCTGTCGAATACCAGTTCGCCATAATACTCGGAAGTTTTCTCCTCGGGAATCTCTACGGGAAGTGCCTTCTTCTCGAACGAATACCTAACTAACTCTAAGCGATTATTATCCATAACTCGCGAATATAAAAAAATATCGGGCAGAGTGTTACGCCCTGTCCGATTTTTTTGCAGCCACTATTCCTATAGTTACCGCTTAATGGTAAATGTGTAGGCGACGCCGAGGGCGAATGTCCAGGAAGGTTGGACGGTAAGTCCGGCGCTTCGTTTGACGCGCCCCTCACGGTTGGTGTCAATCTGGCGGCTATAGTCGTAGTCGCAAATCAGGTACAGATTCAGGTTCTGCCTCTTGGCTACTTTCCAGTCGGTTCCGATGGTTGTTCGTATCCTGTTCATGTAGCGGAAATCATACTGCGGATCGGTAATCCACCAGTAGTATCTGCCATTGTCATCATTCTTTAGATAGGTCCAGCCATCGGTGGAAACATCGTTTAATGCATGGCGGGTTTCGATGGAGAAATACGGATCCAGAGCCCCTGGAGCATTGTATTCAAGCTTGAGCCTGGATTTCAGTGAAAGGGCATTCGCAGGCGATTGGAATGTATTGGTGCTGTCCCCCTTCATGGTGAGTTGCAATTTCTCGCGCAGCGAAAGCTTGAAGAAACCAAATCGCACAGAACCCGTCACAAATCCCTCGACGCGGTTACGGAGTTTCGTTTCGGTTTCGGAATTCTTTACGATAAATGAGTAATCTGCTCCGACTTTCAGGAAATCCGTGATCTTGTATTCAGCTCCGACCGTAGTATAGGACTTTTCAAACAGGTTGGCAGAGTTAAAACGCAACTCCTGTTCGGCAGATAATTCCAGGTCAGAACTCAACTTATAGTTGAGCCCGCCGGCTATACGGGCTCCGTAACTCAGCGTTGGATCAAGCTGAGTAAAGTCCTGACCGAGCGCCGGAATCGGCAGAAGCAGCGGCAGCGCCGCCAGCAGTGTCAGCGGCAGTTTCATTGCTCCACGAAATCTTTAGCCCTGGTGAGCGTGTCGATCGAACCGGTCTGGTCCTTATCCAGAGTGTAATAGACCTTGATGAAAGCGGCGTCCTTCAGGAAGTCCACATGCCCGACCTCCAGATTATCCACCTTCAGTCCGGTGCGCTTTTCGATATCCGCGATCAGTTCTGCCCTCTTTTCGGGGACAATAAGCTCGATACGGTCATAAAGGATCAGTTTGGTAGAAGTGTGCCTGAGCAATTTACGGCTCTCCAGAACCCAGATCAGAAGCACTACCAGCAGGTTGGAAAGAAGCATGATGGCCACTCCGCCGGTGAACAACTCATAATGCGGATTCGTTCCGGCAGCACCGACCAGTTTATAAACCGGTGCGAGCCCGTTTATAGCCGCCAGGGCAATAATTACGAACAGGTAGGTCATCTCCCGGATCGGCACGGTCTCCGTGCGGTAGCGGATGACGCCGAAGATGGCGAAAAGGCCCAGGGTGAGTCCGACCCCAACTTCCACATTGCCCATAATATACAGCAGCATCAGCATCGCTGACGAGAATACCATGAAAGTAAAATAGTAGTCGCGCCGGCGGCTCTTCCTGTAATAGAAGAACTGAACCAGTATCCAGCAAACGATCAGGTTAAGGAAGAACCTGATACACAGTTCGGTAATGGACTGGCTGGTCGTCATCACCGCGTCCGTGATAGCCTGCACGTCGAACAGGCCCTCATCTGCGATAGAAAACTCATCGAGATCTTGCATTGAAATCATATAACTTCGATTTTATGGTTTATTATCTTTTCAATACGGCGGACCTTACTTTTAAAGCGTCCGCTCTTCGCCGCCGGATCCGTCAGGGTCACTGCGATGCAATACTTGCTCACCCGCATCGGCTTTACGCGGTGCTCCAGCAGGATCTGCTTCATCTGGCTCTGGGCATGCCCATCCTGTTTAAGTTCAATAATAACCGCAGTATCCAGCGACGCTTTCTCCCCGGTCCGGAAGTTCGTAAAACGCAGGTTACTGTCAATAGTAAGGCGTTCCGTCTTAGCCGGATTCACCAGTGTAATGCGGCTGAACTCCGTGGAAAGCACAGGGGAAATCATATCGGCCGTGAAAGCCGAGTGCGCTGCCAGATACTGAACTGCATCCGCGTCCCCGGAGAAGTCATTCAACTCGGACAGCGGTATGGAAGTGCGTTTCTTCTTAGTGCGGCCGTGATTATTCTTGCGTTTAATCTCCAGATAAGTATCCCCCGATGAGACATACTCCCGGGTGCGGACTTTCTGGCGTACCAGGCGACGGTTGTGATGGTCTGTGAACATCTTCAGCGCCGGAGTATCAAAATAAACCGAATTGTACGGACTGAGTTTAGTCCCATCCACATCCAACGCCCTATAGCCGGCTTCCCTGGCATCCGATAGCACGGAAAGCAATACATCCACCGAGCACATATACTTGGTGTCCACACGATTAAGCAGTTTAACCGAATCCATCTCCTCCAAAGTTATGGAAGGGATGGACTCAGCCGCGGCGCCTATCGGATCAGCCGCTGCTCCGGGAATATCCGTGATGCGGTCAGGCATCTTCAGTGATATACTCGATAATCTTAGTGGAAATCAAACGTCCCTTCGGGTCATATGTATACTGAGTCTTTTTCTTACCAAACTCATTATACTCGAACTTCTTGAAATTAACCAGCCGGTTATGCTCGTCATATAACAGCTCACGCGTCATCCTTAAATTTTCACCCCACTCGAAACGCTTGCGCCACTTCTGTTTGCCATAGCTGTCAAACTCAATCTCCTCAATCTTCTTTCCCTCCGGGGAATAAACCGTCAGGTGATCGATGATCTTCGCCCCCTTGGCATTTGTATTCCACTCCTTGACCAGCAGGTTCTTTTTATTCATCGAAGGAACCGCCGTGTCATTCTGGGCGTGCACGCCAGGCATAAAGGCCAGTGCTGCTGCCAAAACCGTAATTATGCAGATAATCTTTTTCATTTTCTTAGATCAATGTCTACCGGGTCCTCCGCCACCGCCTGGAAAGCCGCCACCGCCGCCGCCGCTGAATGTATAAGTGGTGCTGACGCTGAAAGATGTGGCCGCCGAAGCAGTACCGCCCGTATAATAGTAATCTCCAAACACGGCGGAAGATCCCTCCGGCCTGGATGAAAGTACGCTGTATTTATATGAGCCTCCGCTTTCAAAAGATGGTGAACTGACCAGAGTGGAAGAGTTGCTGACTATCCGCGGCACTTTGCAGCACATAATCACATTCCCGTCAGCATCCGTCACGGTGAAATACCCCGTGGACACACTGCCGGAAATGACAGAGCCATACTGGCTGGCTGTAAACGACCCGCCGGACTGCGTCCCGCCAGTGCCGAAAACCGTGCCTCCGGAGATTCTAATGTATGAATGATTGTCACAGTCAAACGCCTCCTCGGGAGAATTGGCTCCGTGGGCAATAACTACCCCGCCGGTGATGGTAATCGCGCCGCTCTTACCGGCATTCGAGTCAAGGGCATCGTTACTGGAAGCGTATGCAAACAGGTAGCCGTCAGAAACGATTATGCTGCCTCCCGAATTGACGGCGTCATCTTTTGCGGAATAAACATAAGTCGAACCGCCCTGAATGTAAATATCAGAGGCTGCCTCGATACCCTCACCCTTTGTTCCGGAAGTGCTGATGGTCAGCGAGCCGCCGGTGATATTGAAAAAACCTTTCTCGACCTGCACACCTTCATCGACGGCCTTTATATTCATGCTGCCGCCAGTCTGGTAGTAGTAATCGTTTACATGTATGCCGTCACCAGCCGCGGAAGGGACGGTAATATTGCCCCCATCCACGCGGATATAGTCATCACTGGAAATCGCGTGCTTATAACGTGCTGTCACAGAGAGCGAACCCTCACCCTCGAAAACCATCTGCCCTTCACTGAAGAGCGCCGCGTTACAATCCTCCCCGCTCACCACGTCTGAGTAAGAAGACGCATCACATAATGAATTCACCGTGCCGGTGTTCAGCTGGACGAACATTGTCTTCGGGCATTGGTTATTGACCGCGGCCCCTCTGGCGGAAGTAATAGAAACGCCGTTCAATTCCAGGACAAACTTCTTGGAATTGTAGACTTTAAGGTTACCGGAAGTGGTACTGCCGGAAAGAATGATTCGCAGGTTTTTAAGCTCCGTTCCGCTATCACCGACGGTGACATATGCTCCGTCCCTGCTTACGGTCAGGGATTCGATGTCCGCGGACTTGGTTACGGTCGCCTGTGAACCATCATAGCAGATAGTTACGGTGTTGGTATAGTCATTCAGGTCAAAGCTGTCGTCGCTTTCATTTGACTGAAGGATACTGATGTCAGCCACGTCCCCGTCGGAAGAATTTCCGCCGTTCGTGCTGTCGAAGTCAATAGTCCCACAGGCGCACATGGTCAGGATTGCGAAAATAGATAAAGAACGTTTCATGGCGCATAAGGTTTTAGTTGCGGCACGAATTTTCAACAATTGTGCCGAAGCGAAAGACGTTCCCGTAACCCTGATAAGCATATCAAGCGAAGATAAGAAAAAAATATAAATAAATAGCCTGTTTTGGGAGAAAAACAAGCTACTTCAGTCTTCGCCGCAGAGAGTCCACTAGACAAATAATAGGATTCAGCGGCCAGTAGAGGATGCTGCCCCAGATTGGGATGCGCCAGCCCATGCCCTCTTTGATAACGCTCTTGCATGGGTGACAATGTCCACAAGGCAGACCAAGTATAGGTTTATGGCAGAACCATGTAAGATCGAAAACATCACCGTATCCAAGTTCCTTGATATACATGCCCTCCTCCTGCTTGATCATGTTCCATATACTAAGAGGCATGGCAAGGTTCGAGAACAGATCCATACCGACCTGCGAACTCCCTTTAGGATCAATCCTGTAGACACGGTAAGAGCCCTCTTCCTCGATACGCTTAGAGCATTCGGAATTAATCGCCAGAGTGGCACCGTACTCTCCTTTCTCCAGACTGATCTCAGCAACTAGGTTCCTCTGCTTAAGGAAACTGGCGATCCAGCTATACTGACTTCCCAGGGAATACTTTGACTTGGCAACCTTCCATGATTCGTGAATGGCCGGGTCGACGGGAACATCTTTCAGATTGACTACGATGATATCGCGAAGCCTGGATTTAGTGGCCGAATTTGTACGGATAAGGTCAGTCATCCTGGCAAGATGAGCCAGTTCGACTTTGTGAGAACGACGTTTTTCATCCAATAAGTAGTAGGGTTGTATATCATATCCCTCCATCGAGGCTAACTCCACAATCCTGCATGTCGAATCCAGACCTGAGGTCCAAAATACATTTACCTGATACATTTCATAGTTTTAAATTACGCCTGCAAAGATAGATATTATCTTATCAGATTAGTATATTTGTCACCATGAAAAAAAGTCTTCTAATAGCGCTGGCCTGCCTGCTCATTCCGCTGGCATTAAATGCCCAGATAATCGAAGCATTCCAGCCCCTATATTATACCACAGGTATCCCCCTGAGCGGTCCGGTCGATAAGTCTACTGCCGATGTAAAATTCCAGTTCAGCCTCGCCATCCCGGTGGCGCATAATATGGGAGGACACGAAGGCTTGAACCTCAAATTCGGCTACACGCAGATCTCCATATGGGACTTCTACGACGAATCATCCCCATTCAAAGATAATCTCTTCATTCCCGGCATATATCTGGATATCCCGCTTTCAAAAAACAGCCTGTGTGTCGGGTTAGAGCATAGATCCAACGGTCGTCCATATCGGGGTACTGCGGGCGATGTTTTTAGTCGCTCGACGAACGCCCTCTTCGGCGAATATACTGCATTCCTCCCCCACGGTTTCGCCTTGAAGGCAAATCTGCGTTGGGGTATAGGCTGGTACGACGAAGAACTTACTCAGGAAATCTTTTACAGGTTCCAAGGCTATGCGACCTTCTCAGCCTGCTGGAAAAACGAACACTGGGCCGCGCAGCTTAGCGCCACTCCCCTATTCGCGCCCTTCGATGCGAACATTAGCGCAGAACTATCATACAAGCTCGGCCGGGCATCAATTTTCGGCCAGTATCACTATGGCTACGACGAAGCCTTCTGCGACTGTATCCGCGGGGTTAAGCCGCTTCCTTATATAAGAATAGGCGTTTTGTTCGGAGAACTCTTCTAATCCTCCTCAAAATACCTTTCGGCATCGACAGCGGCGATATGAGCCTGCTCCTCGGAGTTCACCACCCCGTCGAATCCGGTCAGCGCTGCAAATGCCGAAAACTGCGCCGCCCGATCCGCGAGCGTCATTCTCCTGCGTGTGGAAGGCCTCGGATAAGGAAGGTCAATGATGTCCTTATATTCGTCTGATCCGTTCATGCCTTGTGTCCTCCAATCTGCGCATTCCGTTCAATGGCTGTCGCCCCTTCCTCGAAATCCACGCCCTTCAGGATCGCATTGCGTCCGAAACGCCGTTTAATATCCAGAATCGCCTCCTGCCTGCGGCGTTCCCGTCCCGGATCGACGGTCGGGTCATCAAAAAGCCCAGCCTCCCGTGCAGGAGCCTGATCCTCCGGCAGGACATTGCATGCGGCAATATTGACCCTGCGCACAAAGAGCTTCGGGTTCATGATCTTCTCGAACAACTGCATGGCTGCGGTGGCAATAGTCTCGCCCGAGGAGCTGTACCAGCCCAGATTGACTGAGCCGTGGGCGGGCTTCGGCACAGTACGTCCGTACCAATCCTTCACTGCCGTCCCGTCCCACTTCTCCATGCTGGTGCGGTCATAGCCCAGGTCCAGGACAATCTGGTCGGTCACCAGCCGTTTGCTCACCAGGTCCAGGACCAGCGCGTCCACCATCTCCCGAACAATCACCCGCGCCTTGGCGTAGTCGTACGGTTCCTTGAGCACCTGACCGCTGCTGATGCTGTGTACGGAGGGTCTGTAGGCTTTGATTGCCTGCATCGTGCAGGGCTCCCAGCCCCAGGCGTGGTCGATCAGAAGCTCTGCATTCACCCCGAAAACCTTGTACAGATACGTCTCCCAGGCCGGATCCAGCGAGACTCGGGCCAATTGCCCCATTGTCCTGATGCCGGAGGCTTCCAGACGCGCCGCAGTGCCCCGGCCCACGCGCCAGAAATCGGTCAGGGGCGTATGATTCCACAGCCGTTCCCGGTACGAATGCTCATTCAGCTCCGCCACCCGAACGCCGTCCGCGTCCGGCTCGATATGTTTCGCGACAATATCCATCGCCACCTTCGCCAGGTACAGGTTGCTGCCGATGCCGGCTGTGGCCGTGATGCCGGTCGTCTCCAGTGTGTCCCGGATCATCCGCATCACCAGCTCGTGCGCCGTGCACCGGTACAGCCTCAGATACTCGGTCGCGTCGATAAACACCTCGTCGATGGAGTAAACGTGCACGTCTTCGGGCGCGACGTATTTCAGGTAAATACCGTAAATGCGGTTGCTGACCTCCATGTAATGAGCCATTTGCGGCGGGGCAATGATAAAGTCCAGTTTGAATCCGGGATCGCTGCGCCGCCGCTCACGGTTAATCTCCCGTACCCGCTGCCTGACCTCGAACAGACGAGCCCTGCCCCCGATGCCGTAAGCCTTCAGCGCCGGTGTCACGGCGAGACAGATCGTCTTATCAGTGCGGGACGCATCAGCCACGACCAAATGCGTGGTCAGAGGATCAAGCCCCCTCTCTACGCACTCCACGGAGGCGTAGAAGGATTTAAGGTCAATAGCCAGGTAGGTGCGTCCGTTCATCTGCGGTTCGTGCGTTCCAGCATTCCGCGAATTGTCTTTATCAATTTACGGTCTATAATCAGATCGAAAATGTCGAAATCTATCCGGTAGCACCAGCGGTTATCAGGATTCGACGGGTCGTTAATTCTTTCACTGTCAATATCTCTGCGGTCGCATCGCAACTTTTTATCCATAGCTATCCAGTCCTGCAAGGGAAAGATTGCAAGCATCGGAGCGGCGCTCAGATAGCCTTCCAGCCTCGAGCGGACCTGCTCGGGAGAGGGATCCTCGCCCAGTTCGTCTCGCATCTGCATGCGAAGCGTCGGCATGTCGTGACTGGAACTCGCGCATACGGCATTCACCGGCCAGGGCCGTCCCTTATCCATATTCGGCATTTCCAGGGACAATATTCCCTCCCGCTCCATCAGTGGATTGACGCTGGCAGGCACCATGCCCAGGTCTTCACCGCAGGCCAGCATCCCGCTCGCATCCAGCAGAGCCTGGAGTTTCTTTTCGGCACCCTTCTCCCAGAAAGCCTCGTTCCTGTGAAAGAAAAAGTCTTCCCAGAGTGCGTCAAAGCGCTGTTTCTGCTCCATCGAAAGGGCGCTCGTGTCGGGCGAAATCAGCGGCTGATACATTCCGGGATGGCGGGGATCCTCATGGAAAAGTCCCTCAATGGGCAGACCCTCGATCTCAGCGGCATTGTAGGGCAATGCGGGATTAAAGTGTCCGGCCTTTCCGCTTTTCTCATCCTTAGGGATCTCCCAGATTCGGAAGAACCCCAATATGTGATCGATACGATATGCTCCGAAATACTTTGACATCAGCTTAAGCCGCTCGCGCCACCAGCGAAAACCGTCGCGCTCCATCGCTTCCCAGTTGTATGTCGGAAATCCCCAGTTCTGCCCGTCGGCACTGAAATAATCGGGAGGCGCTCCGGCCGTGGAATCCAGGTTGAACAGCTCAGGATGCTTCCAGGCATCGGCGCTGTGAGAGCCCACACCGATCGGCAGGTCGCCTTTAAGCACAACTCTTTTATCGCGGGCAATTTTTGCCACAATCTCCAACTGATGAAACAAAGTGTACTGTATCCAGGCATAAAACTCAGGCTTCCGGGCCACTTTTCCGTATGCCGTATTCTTATCAAGTCGTTGTTTTCGGGCGATTTCCGCCTTGAAGTTACAGTAATCATCCAGCCAGTAAGCATTCTTCCGCATGAATGCTTTATAACCATACGGAACGTCTGATTTGAGCTTGATTTGGTAAACTCTGGCAATGGCTTCCATCTTCAGCTTAAAAACCCGCGGATAATCAATCTGTTTGCAGGCATTCAGTTCCTCTCTCCCCTCCTCAAGATCATATAAATAGTATGCATCCAGATTCATGTAGAGAGGATTCAATGCGAAGGCAGAAACCGGATTATAGGGATATGACTCATGCCAGTCCCCACATACAGTCGTATCCGTTATGGGCAATAGCTGAAGGACTTTCTGGCCTGTCTTGTGAAGCCATTCTACAAAATATGCCAGATCACCGAAATCACCGATACCATAGTCTCTGCTACTACGGAGTGCGAAAACGGGGACGACGGTGCCGGCGGCCCGGAAAAACGGATCGTCAAAGGCTTCGTATGTGTGCCTGCGCGGAAAGCGGCAACCTTCTATCGGACAGTCTATCCATGCTTCATGCTGCTCGGGCTGATCGCCTTGGATCTGGTGTGACTGCCATTCGTCGCGAATGACGCGGCCATTCCTGCACACGCAGAAACGGTATTCTTTCTCAGCGGTGTCGATAAGATCAGATGTCCATACGCCACCTTCACTCCAGTTCATGGGGTACAGTTCTCCTCCCACTCTCACACTCATCGTGTCGCCCCAGCAGGTATTATATACAGTGCTGAAAAATCTCTTGCTCATATACGACAAAGATAACAATAATAGCGCAACTCTTATCATTAATACTTTGTATATTTGCGTCCCGGATGGAAGCTATCGCACATATCCAGAGTCCCTTCGGAGGGAAGTTTGGCGTGCCCCGCCAGAGCGGCCTCGCACCGCTTAGTGTGGCTCGTATAATCTTTGAGCCCAGATATAGGAATCCGGAGGCCCTGAGGGGACTGGAAGGATTCGACTATATCTGGTTGATTTGGGAGTTTCGCAGCCCGTCTGCGGAGCAGTGGTCTCCAACCGTGAGGCCGCCCCGCCTGGGTGGGAACAGGAGGATGGGGGTATTTGCTACCCGGTCTACTTTCAGGCCTAATCCCATCGGCCTCTCATCCGTACGGCTTCTTCGTGTGCTGACTGATACGCCCGATGGCCCGCTGCTCGAAGTATCCGGAGCCGATCTGATGGACGGCACGGCTGTTTTCGATATAAAGCCATACCTGCGTTACTGCGACAGTCATCCCGATGCCGCCTGCGGCTGGGTCGACGGTTTGGAGGATCACCGGCTCGAAGTGAAGTGGGCCTGCGAAGTCCCCCCGGGTTTTAAGGAAGAAATAGAGCAAATCCTCGCCCTCGATCCCAGACCCTCGTATATAGACGATGAGAGCCGTTGCTATGGTTTCTTGTATCGCGATATGGACATACGCTTTCAGGTTACAGGGGGCATCCTGACCATCCTTTCAACCGAAAAACAGAAGTAACTATGATAAGTTTTGACAGCGATTATCTGGAAGGTTGCCTTCCTGAGATTCTTAATAGAATTACGGAAACAAATTTGGAACAGACACCCGGATACGGTGAAGACAGATATTGCCTCGAAGCTGCGGAAAAGATCCGCACAGCGATAAAAATGCCGACAGCGGCCATTCATTTCCTGGTGGGCGGTACCCAGACCAACTCTACCGTTATATCCGCCATCCTGAAACCCTGGCAGGGCGTAATCTGTGCAACGAGCGGACATATCAATGTCCATGAGACCGGAGCCATCGAGCATGGCGGCCACAAGGTCATTGCACTCCCCTGCACCCAGGGTAAGATCAGCGCCTCCCAGATTGAAGAATGCATCCTCTCGCACCGTGAGGACCCCAGCCATGAGCACTGCGTACAGCCCGGTATGGTATACCTGTCTTTCCCTACCGAAATCGGCACTATCTATACTCTGAGTGAATTAAAGGCCATCAGTGATGTGTGCCGGCGCCTCCGGGTGCCGCTCTTCATAGACGGCGCGCGCCTGGGCTATGGTCTGTGCTCCGAGGGTTGTGATATTAACCTCCCGACTCTCGCCTCGCTCGTTGATATATTCTACATCGGCGGCACGAAACAGGGCGCCCTTTTCGGTGAAGCTGTGGTATTCACCGATCCCGCTTTCTGCCCGGAATTCCGCTACAATATCAAGCAGAACGGCGGAATGCTGGCAAAAGGCCGCCTTCTGGGACTGCAGTTCAGTACGCTGTTCGGCGATAATTTGTATTACAAAGCGTCGGAACATGCTGTTGAATTGGCTCTGAATATACGCGATGCCTTCTCCAAGAAAGGTTTTTCCTTCCTGTCGGAGAGCGGATCCAATCTCCAGTTCCCCATACTGAGCGACTCTCAGGCAGAGGACCTAAGGCGTGATTTCAGTTTTGAAAACTGGGAGCGGACCGATTCCGGACACATCGCCGTGCGTTTTTGCACCAGCTGGGCGACCAGGGAAAAAGACGTCCAGTCGCTCATTTCCGCCATCGAGGCCCTCTAGCTCAGACTGAAGCGCCGCCATAAATTCCTCAGTGCAGCCGAACTGTGGCAGCATCTCTCGCAGGTTCATTACTCTGCTTCGCACCGATGTGACACCTTTGCATCGAAGTTTGCTTCCCGGGGCGTCTAGGGCCTGGGTGAGCGTATCCAGATCCACATCGTACATAAGCGTTCCGTGTACGAGAACCCGGTCCCGCCAGATTCTTTTGGCGAAGCCTGAGACCTTTCTCTCTCCCACAAAAATGTCATTGCGCCCGCCGATCCTGGCATCAACGCCCATCCTCTGCAGCACGGCCGCGATATTCTCCACCGCCCGGTCGTGAAACTCCTCCGAGAGAGTGTTGTCCTGCGACAATATTGGCCTGAAAAAGCTGTAATTGACATTGCCCAGATCATGATAAACAGCTCCGCCACCGGTGGACCTGCGCACGAGGGCAATGCCATGCTCCCGCAGGAACTGGAGGTTTACCTCCGCCTCGGGTTTCTGGTTCCGGCCAATAATCACGCTGGGGGCGTTGCGCCAAAGACAGAAAACCGTGTCCGGGGTCTGCAGATGTTCAAGGCACCAGTCATCAAAGGCGAGATTGTAAGCCGGGTCGGTAGAAGTATTGATCAGGTAGCGCATTGCGGGTCTAAATTTATAAAATGTTTCTAAATTTGCGGTATGGATTACAGAAAACTAACGGACGCGTGCGTCCAATGGATCAGGGACTGGTTCGATGCCAACGGACCTAAATGTAAGGCAGTTCTAGGCATGAGCGGTGGTAAGGACAGCACCGTCGCCGCGGCCCTTTGCACCCGTGCTCTCGGTGCGGATCGTGTAGTGGGGGTCGCCATGCCCGCCGATGGCCAGGGCCTGAACGGAGCGGACGAGATCTGCCGCCACCTTGGAATCAGTTATATCTGCGTCCCCATTGGCCGTATCGAAGAAGCCTTCCGCGAACAGGGAGTCTGCATCCCCGCGGGCGAGTTCTCGCTCCAGAGCGTACAGAACATTCCGCCCCGCATCCGAATGACCGTCCTCTATGCCGTCGCCCAGAGCGTAAACGGCATGGTGGCCAATACCTGTAATCTGAGCGAAGACTATATCGGCTATGCTACGCTGTTTGGCGATGCGGCCGGTTCGTTTTCTCCCCTGCGCATGCTATGTGCCCGGGAAGTCCGCGGCATCGGTCACGAACTCGGCCTTCCTGCGAAATGGGTGGATAAGACCCCCGACGACGGATTGCCCGGATCCTGCCCCGACGAGCAGAAGTTCGGTTTCAGTTACGACACCCTGGACCGCTACATACGCGAAGGCATCTGCGACGACCCGGAGGTCCGCGCCAAAATTGACACGATGCATCGGCGCAATATTTTTAAGACGGAGATCCTGCACATCCCGGCCTTCGACCCGGCCCGTGCCCGCCTGGACTTGCGCAACGCGATCCTCATCACGCATGGCACCGACACCATGGCCTGGACGCTCGCTGCACTGCGCTACGCGGTGAAGGACAATACCTTAAACATTGCCCTGACCGGCAGCCAGATCAAGATGCCTGACGGCGTGGGCGATTATTCCGATGCTTATGCCAATATCTCCGGCAGTATCAGTTTCCTATCCCTGCTCGACCCGCCTCAGATATTCACGGTCTTCAACAACGGCCGTGACGCCTTCTCCGACTCGCTTTACAAAGTCGACCGCTGGGAGAACAATGCGTTCACCGGAGACCGGCTCGGCACCTTGCATTGGGACGAGGCCCAATTGTCCTCCGGCGGCGATGCGCAGCAGGAACGCGAGCTGGAGCGTCTGTACGTGATTACCACCGGCGGGACCATTGAATCCGGCTACAACTCCGAGGGTGTGCTTACTCCCGGCCACAATCGCCTGCAGGCCTATATCCAGAGTCGTTTTGAAGGCCACGACACCAAAGTCATCTTCAAACCGGCCTTTACCATCGATTCATCCGACCTTACCTTTGACCGCGTTCGCGCTATTATAGAGAAGGTTCGCGAGTGCTTCTGCGAAATCGATCCCGAGAGCGGAGTGTCAGTGGACCTCAGTTTCGATTCTAACGTCCGCATCATCTTTACAGACCCTTTCAAACGGCGCGAGCATTATCTGCAGGAAATGGAAGGCGCGTCGGCCGTAATCATTGCCGGTTATGGCAGTGGCAATATAAACATTGACGCACCGTGCGGCTATTCTCCCCTGGAACTGATCCGCGAAAAGGCAGCCACTATGCCGATAGTGCTTACCTCGCAGGTGGCGCTCGGCCCGGCTGATTTCGCCTATGACAATTCTTGGCAAGCCATCAAGGCAGGCGCTATCTCCGGTGTGGATATGAGTATTCCCGAGATTCAGGTGCGTCTGGCCTACATCATGGGCCATATGCCTCAGATAGAGGGCTTCTGCTCCGAGCACGGCGTTTCCCCCGTGCGGGTTGTAGAGCAGCTGTTCATGTCCGGAGTTAAATTCCGCACCCGTAAGAGCCGTGAGATGTATGAGGCCCTGCGCGGTATGAGCTTCTGTAAAGAAGAAATCCTCGCCGGCCGCACATTTGCGTATAGCCTGGCGAGGATCTCCTCAAATCTTTAATTACGGTCTCGCTTGACCGCCGTTCCGGCTACTCCCACTCGATGGTGCCGGTAGGTTTCGGTGTGAGATCGAACAGTACCCTGTTCACACCTTTCACCTCGCTGGTGATGCGTGCGGTGATGTGCTGCAGCAGGTCGAAGGGCACATTCTCGACCGTCGCGGTCATGGCGTCGCGGGTATTGACGGCACGGATGATAACAGGCCAGTCATAGCTGCGTTTTCCGTCCTTTACACCGGTAGACTTGAAGTCAGGAACAACGGTAAAATATTGCCATACCTTGCCTTCCAAACCATTCTTTGCGAACTCCTCACGCAGGATGGCATCGGACTCACGCAGGGCTTCGAGCCTGTCGCGGGTGATGGCACCGGTGCAGCGAACGCCGAGTCCCGGGCCGGGGAACGGCTGACGGTAGACCATATTGTCAGGAAGACCAAGCTCCTTTCCCACTACGCGAACCTCATCTTTAAAGAGCAGGGCGAGGGGCTCGACGAGCTTGAAGTTTAGGTCCTCGGGCAGGCCGCCGACATTGTGATGGCTCTTCACGGGGCCTGACTCCAGGATATCAGGATAGATGGTGCCCTGGGCGAGGAATTCGATTCCTTCGAGCTTGCGGGCTTCCTCTTCGAAAACACGGATGAACTCTCCGCCGATGATCTTGCGTTTCTGCTCGGGATCGGCCACGCCGGCCAGTTTATCGAGGAAACGGTCCACTGCATCCACATATATGAGATTCGCATTCATCTCATCGCGGAAGACCTTAACGACCTGCTCAGGCTCCCCTTTGCGAAGGAGACCGTGATTCACATGCACGCAAACCAGCTGTTTCCCCACTGCCTTGATCAGCAGCGCGGCCACTACAGAAGAATCCACGCCTCCGGAGAGAGCCAGGAGAACCTTCTTGTTTCCAATCTGCTCACGGAGAGCGTTAATTTGCTCGTTGATAAATGCTTTTGCCAGTGCAGGAGTCGTGATACGCTCCATGTTCTCAGGACGGAATAATGTCTGTGCCATAACCAAATAATTTTCGAAGTGCGAATATACTCATACGCAAGTAAACTTGATGCTTCTGTCCTCTTATTTTAATTAACATTTTTTTCAACCAAAATTTGCTTTATTCAAAAAAGCATCCTACATTTGCAACCGCAAACGGGGTATTAGCTCAGTTGGTAGAGCGTTTGAATGGCATTCAAAAGGTCAGGAGTTCGATTCTCCTATGCTCCACAAAATACGCTGATTATCAGCAAGTTACAGAGGTCATACACAATTTTGTACACATTTTTGACGAGTTGTGTATGTTTTCTTTTATTATCCCCTACTATACTGAACGAGGCCCGAAACTGGGCGTGAGCCTAGATCGAACCTCGAACTTTCCACGGCATACGTCCGCTTTTCAAAGCAATTTTCTTCCCTTCTGAGAAGAAATCCGCCGCTTCCTTTATGATAAAAAGAATCATCCCCGCGGGAATTTCTCCCACGGGGATGACAAGTTCAGGTTTCAGGCCCGGAGGCCAAAGGCTACGCGCCGGCGGTCCACTTGACTTCGGCCAGCATGGTGCCGGACTTCTCGCCGGTGCTGGAGTTCACGAGGTAGTAGCGGAAGAAGATCTTCGGCGCAGCTGCGCTCGGGGCTCCGTGCTTGGCCACGTAGTCAGCACGGATGTTGACGGCAGTGGCGTCCGGCTCTTCGACCATCTTGATGGCAACGGCCTTGCCGTGGGCACGGGCCACACCATTGGACTGGCCTTCGGAGGCCTCGATCACCAGGAAGATGCCGCCATTGTCGGCAAGGGCCTGGTCCAGCTTGAAGGTGAAGGTATCACCCTGGCACACGATGGTGGCGCTGGAGGGATTCTCCACACCCACGAGCGTGGGAGGGGTGACGGAGGCGGAACCGCCGCAGGCTACAATCCAGTAGTTCAGGCGGGTGAACAGGTTGGCTCCGGAGATCTTGGCCTTGGTGCCAAGGACCGAACGGCCCTCCTGAGAGAGAGCGAGCTTGTTCCAGGCAAGG
>JAFSTI010000206.1 GCA_017450585.1 Bacteroidales bacterium | reverse complement strand
TTTCTGCCTTATCCGTTTTACGAACGTGCCGAATCTATCGACGTTCAGCGATGTACCGGGTTCTTTCATAATCACACTCCTCGCATTTTCATCTGGTCGTACTGCCATTCCTTCATCAGAAGCCCCTGTCTGCGGAGCTGGATGCTTGCCGCCGTATAGGAAACACCGTAGGTATCGGTGACAACCTTTATCATGTTGTCCAGCTTGAATTGATCCTCCCAGTCGCCGTGGGGATCTTCGACCCAGATGCCCTCGGAGAATCCGGCCTCGCGGATGACCTGCCGCATCATAGGAACGAAGGTGGGCCGCGGCATCGCCACCGCAGCAGCGAATGTGCTGGCCTGGTGCTCCCGGAAGTCCTTCTGCGTAACGAGTGGACCGCGGCGCTCGATCGTCGTGCGCATACACTTGACGGCGTGACCCTCTGATTCGAACAGCGATATCTGAGCGGGGTCGAGCTTATATACGCCCTGGTGCATGCAGTAGTGGCCGCCCTCGTGCAGCGCCGTGAAGAGAGCGAAGGGCTCGCTCTTCATGGTCTCGTTATCGATCAGGACGGTACCGGCGGGCATGTCGATAGAGGATACTTTCATGCCGGACCGGTCAAAAACCATGATCGCCTCGTTATTAAAGATCGTGGCGCCGGCGACGGGCACTTTCCCTTCGGGGTAGAAGATGTCCTGAAACTCGACCGTCACGCCTAGGTAGCTCTCCAGGAAATGAAAGGCGTCGACCTTCCCGGGCGTTACGAGCAGCTCGGGCCGGTAGTCTCCAACGACCGCCTCCGCGTATTCCTGTATATACAGGTCCGTCACGATCGGCGTGCGGTCTTTATGGTAGCATCTGCAGCTGAAATCGATCATGGTGTGTTCTCCTGACATGTATGGGCACGAGGGGTCCCTCGTCATTATTTTGTAAGCGTATAATACAACTCTGAAATTTATCTGTCAAGGTCACAAACGTGTACCATTTTTATCTAAACGCTTGACAGACTGTATTTCGGTATATATAATCAAGCCATAAAGCGAAACGGAGGTCGAAATGATCATGAGCTCCATTCAAAAGAAGAAATACGATTCCGCCAGGGAGAAAGAAGAGAATGTGATCGGCAGACGGATCGCCGAGGCGAGAAAACTGAAAGGCGTCAGTTGCCCGGAACTGAGTCGCATCCTTCTGGAGCAGGGATCTAAGATCAGCTCCCAAGTCATCAATAAGTGGGAGAACGCCTATGCGGTTCCCACGGGGTATCAGCTGATCGCACTTTGCCACGCTCTGGATATTGAAGACGGTCTTTCCTTCTTTACAAAAGGATATAAGCCGGATCTGAATACGGAAGGGCTGAAGAAGGTCCGGGAATACAGGGACGTGCTTGTCGCATCCGGCCTTTATCCCTTTGAGGAGCGGAGGATGGGCAGAATCATTCAGATGCCCGTTTCCCCGATCCGCGCATCCGCCGGTACCGGCAATTACATCGATGAGGCTGACTTTGAGATGACCGACGTCAACGAAGATGACGTTCCTGCCGGTGCAGACTTCGGCATCTATGTCGGCGGCGACAGCATGGAGTCCATCTATCATGACGGACAGCTGGTCTGGGTGCAGAAGTGCAGCGAGATCCTGCCCGGGCAGGTCGGTATTTTCCTTTATGACGGCGACAGTTACATCAAGATGTATTCCGAGCGCATCCCAGATAATCCGGAAGAATTCACTTCCAGCGACGGCGTGATGCATATGCAGCCGGTCCTTGTTTCCTATAACAAGAACTATCCTGACGGGGTCATTCGCCCGGGTACGGATTTCAGGGTTTTCGGGCGGGTGCTTTGAGAGTCCGTTTTTTTGGACTCCTTCTATGTTAGGATTAGTGTAGAGGTCGGATTGCAAAAGTGAAGATCCGGTCAATTTT
>JAFSTI010000205.1 GCA_017450585.1 Bacteroidales bacterium | reverse complement strand
TCTTCCGTATATAAACGCTCGGCCACATACATCTTGTTCTGCCCGATACTCGTCCCAGTAATCCTTTGGTAGTCATCTTCAGGAACCAACTCATCGTACTCGATGATTTTGTTTCTGGCGAAGGTGAAGGTTCCTCGGGCACCCACACGGACTTCGCCGAATTTGTGGTTGAAGCTAAGTGCCGTATCAAAGCCCCAGTTATCCACGATACCATAATTCTGCCATGGATTGGCATTGAATCCAGCTACGCCTTGTACGGTATTTCTCTGGAGAAGGATATTGTGACGGGTATTATAGAACGCATCCATTGTAATATCCAAATCAGAATCCATGAATCCAAGGTCGAGGCCGACGTTACGTTTGTTTTCAATCTCCCAGCCAAGAGCCAGGTTCTCGAAAAGCAGATCTCTGACTCCGGCGCCAAGACTATTTGACGAACCGGTGGATCCGATTCCCTGGGCGAAATTGTACCCTTCGGTATTGAAGGTAGCCCTATAGAGGAAGCGGTTCGTGCCTGTGTCATCGTTACCGGTACGGCCGTAAGAAAGGCGGACTTTCGCCTTGTTCATAATTCTTTTCAAACCGGCAGGATAGAAATCCTCGTTGGAAATATAATAACCGAGACCGACAGAAGGGAAGAACCCGAAGCGGTGTCCCTTGGCAAAGTTTTCACTCCCAGAGTAACCGAAGTTGGCCTCTATGAAATATCGGTCATCATAGCCGTAGGTCGCCCGTCCCACGATAGACTGTTTCTTGAACGGGATGGCATCGCTCGCCAGCTGGTTGTCGCGCTGGTTATAGAGAATCATTCCGCCCACAGCATGCTTATCAGCGAAAATACGGCTGTAGTTAATGGAGGCTTCAATGTAAATCTTTCTCTCAAATGTCTTGGATTCCCAGTCAGGAGGTGTGATATCATTAGTCCCGGAGGTGCTTGTCGAGAATAAAAGATTCCCGTTGACATCGCGTCCCGTCGCATGATAGAGCGAAGGGTTGTAGTGCCGAACTATTTCCGAGTCTCCATCATAGTCGAAACTAACGAGTCCTTTCATACTGAGGCCCGGAGTAACTACACTCAGATCCTGAGAAATCAAAACCTTAGACTGCATCCTGACCGCATTGTTCAGCCGATAGCCCAGATTGTACAGCATGTTGTACGGGTTACGGTTGTTGGAGTCGGCCACTGTCGCATAGGTAGCCAGTGTGCCATCACTGTAAACAGGCGGAAACAGGTGTGGCGGAGTGAACAACATATAACGGAACGTATCATTATTCGACCGTCCGGGATGAAGCCGGTCCACATACTGTCCACTAAGGTCCACACTGATGGATGTCGTCTTTGACACCTTCAGGTCGACGTTTGCGCGCAGGTTGTATCTCTTGTAATCGAAGTTGCTGTCGAACTTATCGTAAGGAGAATCCTTGAAAACACCCTGTGTGTCATAATACGCGCCCGAAACGAAGTACTTCGCATTCTCGGCACCGCCACGGAAACTGACTGTATATCGGCTGGAAAAAACATGTTTGCGCATCAGCAGATCCGCCCACTGGCTGTTCGGGTAGAGATCAGGGTCGGCATTAGTGCGGTACAGATCTATCAGCGCCGTTGGGTAAAGCGCATCGGCCCCGTCATTAGTATAGGCCTCGTTTGCCAGCTCCATATACGTCCAGGAGTCAACAAATTTCGGCACGCGCAATGGTGTGGCCATGGATTGCTCCGCACGGAAGGATATTTTCGGCTTGGAAATACTGCCTCGTTTGGTAGTAACGAGGATGACACCGTTCGCACCTTCTGCTCCATAAACCGCAGTCGCTGCGGCATCTTTCAAGATAGCGAATGAGTCAATCTCATCCGGCTCAAGGTTATTGATATCCCTGGGGACACCATCCACCAGCACGAGAGGATCGGTGCCGCCTTTAAAAGTAGAAATACCCCGGATCCAGAATTCTGCGTCATCGAGACCCGGTTCTCCGGTACGGGAGATAGAGATGAGCCCCGGGAGCTGACCCGCAAGGCTTGTGGTTATATTGCTCGTAGGAACATGGAAATTCTTCCCTCCCACGAAGCTGACGGCGCCCACGACGGCCTGACGCCGTTGCTCGCCATAACCTACGACCACGACTTCCTGCATCATCTCGGAGTCTTCTTCCAGACTTACATCCACGACATCCCGGCCATCAACGGCAACAGTCTTGGATAGAAATCCGACGTAAGAGACAACCAGTTTGTCGTTCGGATTGACACTGATCGCAAAAACACCATCCATATTGGCGGTTGTGCCATCATTAGTGTTTTGAATCTGTACAGCCGCACCTGCCAGAGGCTCGCCCTTAGAGTCAGTCACCGTACCCGTCACGCGCTTCTTGGCGCCTCCCTGAGCCATGGCGACTGCTGCTGAAAGCAGGAG
>JAFSTI010000204.1 GCA_017450585.1 Bacteroidales bacterium | reverse complement strand
GTATTACATCCAACTCTGTTACGACAGAAAACTGTCTGTAAAAGAAATCCAGCGTTTCATTGCTGAGGATACTTTCCATAACCAGGGGAATATGCCAAATAACTTCATCATGACCTTTGGGCGGGGTTTTGCGTATATGGGGAATCAAGTACACTTTGATAAGTTGGGGCACGACCACTGGGTGGACTTGCTTTTTTATAACCGTATCCTTCGTTCTCTGGTGGTGGTCGAACTAAAAAAAGGAACATTCAAGCCGGCCTATCTAGGACAATTGTCACACTATCTGCATGTTCTTGATGACGATGAGCGTCTGGAAGGAGAGAGCGAACCAGTGGGCATCATACTATGTAAAGACGCCGACAAGACCTTTGTAGAATATGTACTGCAAGACTACATTCGACCAATGGGGGTAGCAACCTATAAAACTAAAAAAGCAAAACTTATGGAACTACTTCCTGCTGAGGAAGAAATGAAAAAACTGTTATAACCAAAACTAAATGAACTATGAAGATTTCAGAAATGAATGAGGCCCAGAGGCCTCGCGAGAGAATGCTCGCAGAAGGAGTTAAGGTGTTGAATGATGCGGAGTTGCTCGCGGTGCTGCTGCGCACGGGGACAGGAGGAGGGGAAAGCGCCCTGGACTTGTCCCACCGGCTGCTGGGGCTGTCGGACGGCAGCCTGCTGAAACTGTCCACGCTGCCCGTCAAGGACCTGTGCGTGATTCCCGGGGTCAAGGAGAACAAAGCCCTGACGGTGCTTGCCGCCTTCGAGCTCGGGCGCAGGTTCTGCGAAGAAGAAGCCCGCACGATGAAAGACCCCATCACCAGCCCGCTCCAGGCCTACCGTATCCTGATTCCGCAGATGAAAGGCCTGGACCATGAAGTCTGCAAGATAATCTATCTGGATCGGGGGCAATACTTTATTGCAATGGAGACGCTGACGACCGGAGGGACAGGCAGTACGACCTTCGATGTCCCGTACATCGTGCGCAAAGCCCTCGAACGTAATGCGGGCTACGTGATAATCGCACACAACCATCCTAACGGCAATCCGCGTCCGAGCAAGGCGGACATCGCCATGACCAAGTCCATACGGGACGCCCTGTCGGTAATGGGCGTGGGGCTGGTAGATCATATAATCGTCTCAGACGACCGCTTCTACAGTTTCGCCGACGACCGGATAGGGAAAGCAAAGGAATAGACTGTAGCGGGGCTAGAGTTCTTTGCGGAGGCGGG
This sequence comes from Bacteroidales bacterium, assembly GCA_017450585.1. GTDB lineage: Bacteria > Bacteroidota > Bacteroidia > Bacteroidales > UBA932 > Cryptobacteroides. The sequence continues at coordinate 11,058 of JAFSTI010000204.1, read as the reverse complement.
CCTTGGGGATGCCGAGTTGGTCACGGTACTTGGCTATGGTGCGGCGTGCGACGTTGTAACCCTGTTTTCCCATCGCCTCCACCAGCTCGTCGTCCGTCAAAGGCTTATTCTTATCCTCTTCGTCCACGAGCTCCCGGAGGGCTTTCTTGAGCTCCCGGGTAGAGACGGTCTCGCCTTCCTTATTCTCCAGACCCTCGGAGAAGAAGTACTTGAGCGGGAAAATGCCGAAATGGGTTTCGATAAACTTGCTGTTGGCCACACGCGAAATGGTGGAGATATCGAAACCTGTAATCTCGGCTATGTCCTTGAGCACCATCGGCTTGAGATTGGCCTCATCGCCATCCATGAAGTAATCGTGCTGGAAGTCGATAATGGCCTTCATCGTCTTCTCCAGCGTCTGCTGCCTCTGCTTCAGAGCCTCCACGAACCATTTCGCAGAGTCGATACGCTGCTTGACATAGGTAGCGGCCTCCTTGGTCTCGCGGTCATTGGAATGCTGTGCATCCTCCAGGATCTCGGAATAACGCTTCTTCACGCGCACCTCCGGAATCTTGAAACGAGGCATGCTCATCACCAACTCCCCGTCCTGCAGCTCCAGATAGAAGTCCGGAATCACCTGCTGGGCGCGGTCATTATATGAATCATCGATCTGGCCTCCCGGAGCGGGATTCAGCTTAATGATACGCTTGATAGCCGCCTTCAGTTCATCGAGAGTGATGCCCATCCGGCTGCAGATTTTCTGGTAATGCTTATTGATGAACTCCTGATAATGGTCGCGAAGAATGACTCGTGCCGTCTCTATGTCCGGAGCATCCCCCATGCGGTTAATCTGCAGAAGCAGGCATTCGCGAAGGTCCCTCGCCCCGACTCCTGCAGGCTCGAACTCCTGGATAAGTTTCAGCATAGCCTCCACTTCTTCCTCGTCCGTCTCGATGCCGGCACGGAAAGCCAGGTCATCCACCAGCGTGTCACAGCTGCGTCGCAGGTATCCGTCATCGTCCAGGGAACCGACGATAAACTCGGCCACCTGTCTCTGATGGTCACTCAACTGCTGGAAGCCTAGCTGGTCCATCAGGCTCTGGGTGAAACTTTCCTTTACGGAAAAAGTGTCATAATGCTCCCGCTCGTCCTTGCCCCAGTTATTAACCCGGAGCTTGTACGAAGGGATATAATCGTCATCTTTGATATCGTCGATGGAGACGTCCTTGGGCTCGTTATCCTCCTCGGAGTCTTCTGAGTCACGTCCCTGGGGCTGCTCGTCATCCAGCACCGGATTCGACTCCCACTCACTGCGGATCTTCTGCTCGAGCTCCTGGAAGGGAGTCTCGATCAGCTTGATCGTCTGCATCTGAATAGGCGAAAGCCGCTGCGTCTGCTTGAGTTCCAGTCCCTGACTGATCATAATACTATAGGCCTGGTAATGTGTAAGGTATCGACTATATAAGCGTGCTCCTTATCCACGACCGGATAAGAAATCTTCTCCTTGACCACGAAGGCGGCAGGGAACTCTCCCTGTACCCTCTGGAGAAGCTGCATCGCTTCGCTCTTGGTCCGGAAATCACCCACAGTCACCTTGAAGAACGGGGTGGTGAAACTGCGGTATGCGGCGACTCCCGGGAAACGCGCCTGGAAACGCCTCATGGCCGCTTCCGATTCGCTGCGGGAATCTTGCTTATTGTCAAAGAAAATGCGCACCCGGTAGCCCGTGACGGTCTTGGATTTATTGCCCCGGATATGCCCGGCCATGCCCTCCCTGACGGCCGCACTCTGAGCGACGCTCACGCTGCCGCGCCCGGAAGTGGAGGACAGCACTTCGAAAACGTCCCTGCCGGCGAGGGTGGAATCCACGGTCGCCGCGGGTATATAGATGACCGAATCGACCACTTCATAGGTAATCTCCTGCGGCTCTTCGCGCTCCTGCGCACCTGCGAAAACGGCGCATAGCAGCAGCGCCGACATTATTGCCAATAATCTTTTCATAATACTTTCCCGACCACTTCTACGACGCTCAGGCCGCGGCGCTCCACTTTCTTCTTAATGCCCAGTGGCCCGCGCGCGACTCCGTGCAGATCCATGGTCATGTCTTTAACATGGCCGCCGCGCAGGAATGCCATTATCGTGCCGCCCGGCTCCAGGGTGACCTTGCAGTTCATGGGATAAGTCTCGCGCCGGTGACCCTCTATCACCAGCGGCTCGCCGGTGAATCTCGCCACGCACACGTCAGCGGAGTAAATCTCCCCGTGCACATCCTCGATCTTGAACTTGCCCGCAGGGTTGTCCAGGCCGACTTTCAGCATGACGTTCATCTCCCGGTTCACCTCACCGGGCGTGATGCCGTCCACCGCCATGGATGTCAGGGACACCCGTCTGTATGCGGCGCAGGAACAGAGCATAAGCGCTGCAAGCACGATGGCCGCAAGTTTTGAAATGGTCCGTTTCATAAATGCAAAGTTAAAGAAAATCGCTGAAAAAATCCTACCTTTGGGCCCGGATGCAAAGCGCTTCCGTCTCAAACACGTATGAAAGTATATATAGAGACCTACGGCTGCCAGATGAATGTCAATGACACCGAGGTGGTTTTTTCAATATTGGCAAAAGCCGGATACACCCGCACCGAATCCATGGACGAGGCGGATGTGATTATGGCCAATACCTGTTCGGTCCGTGACAATGCCGAGCAGCGTATCTGGGGCCGCGTGGAGGTATTCAACCAGCAGCGGAAGTCCCGTCCGGGAGTGGTCGTGGGCATCCTGGGCTGCATGGCCGAGCGCCTGAAGGACTCCCTGACCTCGACCGGCAAGGTGGACATCGTCGCCGGTCCGGACTCGTACCGCCGCCTGCCCGAAATGCTCGCCGACCTGGGTGAAGGTCCGCAGATGGACGTAAGGCTTTCGCGGGACGAGACTTACGATGATATTGTCCCGCTCCGTACGGATAAGAACGGCGTGAGCGCTTTCATTTCCATCATGCGCGGGTGCAATAACGTCTGCTCGTACTGCGTGGTCCCGTACACACGTGGCGTTGAGCGCAGCCGCGACGCGCATACCATCGTGCGGGAGGCCTGCGACGTCTTCGAGCGCGGGTACAGGGAAGTCACGCTGCTCGGCCAGAACGTGGATTCGTACCGCTGGACGGATGCGGACGGACGGACCGTGGACTTCGCGAGTCTGCTGGAGATGGTCGCCTGCGTGAACCCGGAACTGCGCGTACGTTTCGCCACTTCCAATCCGCAGGACATATCGGACGAAGTGCTATTGACAATGGCACGTCATGACAATATCTGCAAGCACATCCACCTCCCCGTGCAGTCCGGCTCGGACCGTATGCTGGAGAAGATGCGCCGCCGCTACACGCGGGAGTGGTACCTGGAGCGGGTGGCAAAGATCCGCGAAATCCTGCCGGGCTGCGGCCTCACGACCGATGTGATCGCGGGCTTTTGCTCCGAGACGGAGGAAGACCACGTACTGACCCTCTCCCTGTTTGAGGAGGTCGGCTTCGATTCGGCGTTCATGTTTGCGTATTCCGAACGCCCCGGCACCCTCGCTGCGCGGAAATATCCGGATGACGTCCCGCCCGAGGTCAAGACCCGCCGGCTGGAGGAAATTATTGCCCTGCAGGGCCGCAAGAGCCTGGAACGCTACCGCGAGGATATTGGCAAGCGCTTCCGCGTACTGGTGGAGGGCCCGTCCAAGCGCGACGCGTCCGACCTTTGCGGGCGCGCCTCGAATTACAAGATGTGCATCTGGAAGGATCCGGTGCACCGTGCCGGTGATTACGTGACGGTGGAAGTCACCGGCTGCACCCAGGCCACATTGCTTTGCAAACTTGCGGAATAATAACTACATTTGTAAGTTATGGAAAAAGTCAAATGCCTCATCATAGGCGGCGGTCCCGCTGGTTATACCGCTGCGATTTATGCGTCCCGCGCGGCGCTCTCACCCGTATTGTATGAAGGTCCGCAGGCAGGCGGGCAGCTTACCACCACCACGATGGTCGAGAATTATCCCGGCTTTCCGCAGGGCGTAGATCCCTTCACCCTGACCGATGGCATGCGGGAGCAGGCGAAGCGCTTCGGCGCGGACGTCCGTACCGGCATCGTGAGCGCAGTCGATTTCAGCGCCCGTCCTTTTGAGGTCAATATTGACAACGGAGACAGACTCCTCTGCGATAGCGTTATCATCGCGACCGGTGCTAAGGCGAAGTACCTGGGCCTCGAGTCGGAGCGCAAGTACCTCGGCCTCGGTGTGTCGGCCTGTGCTACCTGCGACGGCTTTTTCTATCGTGGCAAGGATGTCGCGGTGGTCGGCGGAGGTGATACCGCATGCGAAGAGGCCGCCTACCTGTCCGGGCTCTGCCGCAAGGTTTACATGATTGTCCGCAGGGATGTGCTTCGTGCCAGCGTCGCCATGCAGCGTAAGGTGCAGGAGGCTCCCAATATCGAGATCCTTTACGGTACACAGACGCAAGAAGTGCTGGGAGACGGCGCCGGAGTGACCGGAGCCAGACTGGTGCGTGTGGATGGTACTGTTTTTGATATTGCCGTCGACGGCTTTTTCCTCGCGATCGGGCACCATCCCGTTTCGGATATTTTCAAAGAGTGGATTAAGACCGATGAGCTTGGCTATATAGTGACGCTGGACGGCACTTCCCGCACCAATGTCGAGGGCGTTTTCGCCGCAGGTGACGTGCAGGATCCCTATTATCGCCAGGCTATCATGGCCGCCGCTTCCGGATGCCGGGCCGCGATGGACGCCGAACGTTATTTGTCTGCGAAATGATGAGAAAAGTATTGTTATTGGTGCTGTCCGCACTTGCGCTGCTGAGCTCCTGCAAGTCGCAGTATGATATTCTCTTGGAAAGCAATGATGCGGATGCCAAGTACGAGGCTGCGTTCGATTATTTCAACCGCGGCAAGTTCCAGAAGTCGGCCGAGCTCTTCGAGTCGCTGGCTTTCCTGACCTCGGGCACCGAGAGGGAAGATACCGTCCGCTATTACTGGGGCTTGAGCAATTACCGCGGAAAGGATTATTATACCGCCGAGACTAATTTCAAGAATTTCGTGGAGACCTTCCCGCGCAGTCCTTTCGCGCCCGAGGCTCGTTTCCTTCGCATCGAGTGCCTCTACAGTACGACGCTGCGCTGGGAGCTGGATCAGACGCCTTCGAACCTTACCCTCGCGGCCATCGCGGAGTATCTGACGGATTATCCCCTTACCGAGCATTATGACGAGTGCGTCAAGATTATGGATGATCTGGGGGAGAGGCAGGACCGCAAGGCCTTCGAGAATGCCAGACTGTATTATAAGATGGAAGATTACAAGGCCGCACGCGTGGCTTTCCGCAATGTCCTCAAAGATGATGCGGACAATATTTACCGCGAGGAGATTCTGTACTACACGGCCATGTCTTCCTATAAATTCGCCCAGATGAGTGTACCCGAGAAGCAGCGCGAACGCATGCTTATCTTCTTTGATGATTATCTGAATTTCATCGGCGAATATCCCGAGTCAGTGCACCGTCACGAACTCGATACTATCTACAAACGCGCCCAGAAGCGCTAGTCGCCTTTAAGACAGTCCCAGCAGTTCGCGTGCATTCGCGATGGCTGCGGGAGTGATACTCGAGCCGCTGAGCATGCGGGCGATTTCCTTTACACGGTCTTCGGCGTTCAGTTTTGTAATTCTTGAACTGACCCGCCCTGCCGCCATGCCGGAGTCTTCTTTGGTTACGAGATAATGTGCGTCGCCCTTCGCCGCGACCTGGGGAAGGTGCGTGATGGCGAAGACCTGCATATTTGCTCCCATGGCGCAAATCATCGACCCCATCTTATCAGCGGCGCTGCCGGAGACGCCGGTGTCGATCTCGTCGAAGATGAGCGTCGGCATGGACGTAAACTTCGCCATCAGCGCCTTCAGGCAAAGCATTATCCTGGAAATTTCGCCTCCGGATGCGCACTTGGATACATCCTGCAGAACGCTTCCGGTGGCGGAAAATGCGAAACTGACACCGTCATAACCGGAAGGTCCGAGGGTGGCGGGCGTCAGAGAAACCTTAAACACAGCCTTTTCCAGTTCCAGTGACCGCACAGAGGCCTGGATGCTTTCAGAAAGACCCGGCGCAGCAGCGGCGCGGGCCTGGTGCAATGCATCGGCACAGCGGTCCAGTTCGGCGGCGGCCTTCTTCTCAGCCGCTTCCAAAGCTGCCTTTTCTTCCACCAACGCGGTAGAATCGTACAGCAGCGAGGCGAGTTCATCCCTTTTGGCAATAAGTTCACCGACCGTGCCGCAGCCGTATTGCCTCAAAAGATCGTAGAGCAACGCCATCCTGTCCTCGACCTGCTCCAGCCGCTGCGGAGATGCATCGGAGCGCAGGGCAAGCGTGCTAATGTCTGAGGCAATATCGTCCAGTTCGATGCGCGCGGAGTCGAGCCGCTGTGCAAGCTGCGCCGCGTCGGGCAGGAAAGCGGCAATTTTCTCCAGCATGCGGGAGGCCTCCTTTGCCGCGGCTGAGGGTGAAATCATCTGATCGTCAGATGGTTCGAGCAATGCGGCCGCGGAGGACAGAGCCTCGGTAATCTGAGCCGAATTGGCCAGCCTTACCTGCTCTTCTTCCAGCTCCTCCAGCTCGCCCTCGCGCAGCTTCGCCTCATCCAGTTTGCGGAAACGCGCTTCGTTGTAGCTCTGTTCCGAGGACAATTGCTCCAGCCTCCCGCTGACCTCCCGCAGCCGTGCGCGGACGTCCTGCAGTTCCTTCCAGGAGGCGCGACAGGCCTCCAGGCGATCCGTATTGCCCGCAAAATAATCCAGTACCGACAGCTGGAAAGCTTTGTTTGTGAGCAATAGGCTGCTGTGCTGGGAGTGGATGTCTATCAGCTGTGCCGACAGTTCGCTTAGCAGGCCTACCTGTACCGGTTCGTCGTTGACGAATGAACGTGAGCGGCCGCTGGCGTTCACCACACGGCGGATGAGCAGCCCGCCCGGGCCACAATCCATGTCTGCTGCGGCGAGGATTTCCCGCACCGGTGAAGCCTCAGGTATGTCGAATTCCGCTTCCACCACGCAACTGTCTGCCCCTTCGCTGATGACCGAAGCGTCGGCTTTGGCTCCCATCAGAAGGGACATCGCTCCGAGCAGGATAGACTTGCCCGCACCGGTCTGACCGGTGATAATGACCAGACCCTCCGGGAACGAAACGTCCAGAGAGTCTATGAGCACATAGTTGCGGATATGAAGGGATCGGAGCATGCCGGCTTAAGACTAAAGATCCTCGTCGGCGGTCCTGTACACGATGTCGCCGTTCTCGAACTCGGAGATAGCCACGAGAGCCGGTTTAGGCTGACGCTCGTAGTACTTAGAGATCTCGATCTGCTCGCGGTTCTCGAAGGTTTCGTCCATGGTCTCGCGCTCGTTCTTGAAATCTTCGAGCTTCTTGTTCAGTTCTTTCTTCTCGGCGAGGGCGATCTGGTTGGCCCTCTTGGAAAGGATTACGACAGACTCATAGATGTTGCCCGTTACGGCGGCGATGTTTTTAACGTCCCTGGTGATAGTGTTCTGAGGGACTTTCTTAGTTTTGTTATCCATTTTTTGATGTAATTATTTCAGTCCATAAATAGATACATCTCCATCGTGGCAGGAAGTTTCAAAAAGTTTTATTTCAGACCTTCTTCGCTTTTACGTTGAATCCTTCCACGTACAGTGCCGGCTTATCGGGACAGTCTTCCTTGCGTACCCTGACGGTGAGTTCACGGGACTCTCCCGGCATCAGGAATATGTAATTGTCAGACCAGAATACCGGCAGCACGAGCTCCCCGCTGCGGCTGTGGACGGCTTTGAGTCTCAGCATCATCGCGGGCTTGTCCGAACCGTTCTCCAGTGTCAGCTTACAGGTATAGGAGTCTTCGCTTTCGGTCCACTGCTTCTGGGCGTGCAACTTCGCCTCTCCGACCGAATGGAGGGCCTTGTAATTACCCTCCTCGCGGCCTTGCCAGTAGATATTTTCAGAAATGGCCGTGCCGTTCCGGTCAAGCAGTTTTAGTCTGAGGAACCATACTTCACCCGCGTCCCCGGGCACTTCTACCGGGAAGCATTCGGCGGTGCTGTCTTCTTTGAGGTCCAGGGATGCTTCCCGGGACCAGATACTCTCGCCTCTGAGGTTGAAGATCTCGGCGCAGGCTTTCAGTCCGCTCAGATCTCCGCCGTGATAGTTTACGGCGTCTACGGTCCTTTTGACGGGATTATATAATATATGTACGGGCTCGCACGCCTTTTTACAACCGAAATACGCAGCCGTCGGCTCAAAGTAATAGTCGTAGGTCTGCCATACCATCGACGGCCATGCCGGATGGCTCATCCATAACAGCAGGCCTCGGCGCTGTGTGCTTCTGCCTTCGAACATTGCGCGGTATCCTTCGTAATTGAACCATTGTGCCCACTGCGTAAACTGCTTTGCGTCCGCAGGCTCGCCGAACGCTTTTTCTATGGCTTTGTTGAAGGTGTCGGCCCGCTGCGCGGACGAAGCCCCGGGGATGCCTCCCAGGGTATAATCATGCAGCCCGTACATTCGGTTTGGATGTTCCAGGGTGCTGACCGGATTGATATTGTCCTCCCCGAAAGCGCGGATCAGGTTCTCGTAGTTCATTACGTTGGGCATGCCCCTCTCGCTGTGCAGGCGGTCCTGGCCGAAGAGGGTGAAATACTCCTCGACAGGCCGCAGGTTGTAGGGCCCGCCGCCGCTGAGCTGGTATGCCGCGGAATGAGGATAATAGTATATGCCCGGATGCTCTTCGCTCACCGTTTTGCTCAGGTGCGAATCGATCTTCTCGGGCGGGAAACCCTCATTGCGCCCGACATAGATGGCAATGCAAGGGTGGTTGCGGATGCGGCGCACGTATCTTGTGGCGGTCTCGTTGAAATTATCCTCGTAGTAAGGATCGGGGCCGTCTGACGGGTTGGCCAGCCAGAAATCCTGCCAGACCATCACGCCATGGCGGTCACAGGCTTCGTAGAACTCTCTGTCGCCGATCTGCCCCACCCAGTTCCGGATAAGGGTGAAATTCATGTCGGCATGGTATTCCACAGCCGTGTCGTACTCCCTGTCGCGGTAGTTCAACAGCAATTCGGGGTAGCCCCAGTTGCCTCCGAAACCGATAAAACGCCTTCCGTTTATATATAGGCACAGGCGCTCAGGATTGTCACCTATTGGATAGTTCCCTTTTGCGATAGATGGCGAGGGCGTGAAGGGTTCAACCTTGTAGCTCATCTGACGGATGCCGCTTTTGAAAGAGCAGCTGTCGGATACTCCTTCAGAGGTTTCGAATGCGAGATGCACGTCATACAGATTCGGCTGCCCGTATCCGCGTGGCCACCAAAGTTTTGGGTTCATTATATGCAGGGCGGGGGCCTCTGCGGGGCTGATTCTTACGAGCCTCCTCTCTCCCGGAGAAAGACTGAGTTCGCCGCTGCTGAACGCGGATTCACCAAAACTGCCGACGAATCTTCCGCTGACCGTGCCTTTTGAGTCATTGACCAGAGTTGCTTCGATGAATATATCGGCGCAGGATGTGTCAGGCAGTGGAAGCACGGTCCTTACGAATGGATCCTTTACGGATACAGGGCCACGGAATGACAGGTAAACGTCATCCCAGATACCGGCGCCGCGCCCTCTCACGGTCGGGATCCAGTCCCAGCCAATGGTGGGGTGCATCGTGGGATTATCTGCCCCGGGGATGCCTCCGTTGGGCTGGGTGCTCCAGGCCGTCTGCTCCTTGGCGGTTCCGTAATGTTCGTTTGGCAATATTTTCACGGCCAGGCAGTTAGTCCCTTCGCGCAGTTTCCCGGTCACGTCGAATTCCTCTTCCCTGAATGCTCCGTCCACGCTTCCGAGCCGCTCTCCGTTTAGGAAAACTTCGGCCTTCCAGTTGATCCCGTCGAAATGCAGATATTGCCTTTCACCATCCGGGAAGGCCGTGAAGACATCTCTGTACCAGAATGCGGACCTGAAGTATGAATCGGAGATGTGCAACTGATTGTCAGCGAACTTCGGGTCCGGGACTGCCCCTGCGTTAATGTAGCTTGTCAGGACTGTCCCGGGGACAGTGGCGCACAGCCATGCGCCGTCGTCGTAGCCCTCTGATGAAAGTGCTTCTCCGTCCGGAAGCCCGCCGTCGCGCGTGAGTTTCCATGCTCCGCGGCTAAGATATTGCCTGTCTCCCTCCCGCTCGCGTGCTGGCTGCGCTTTTAGGACAATACCTCCGCGCCCGTATACCTCCAGTTCGTCCAGTTCAAAAGGCAGTCCGTCCGCTGTCCTGTCCAGAACGGCGCGGACAAAGCGGGCGCGTTTGCCGCCAAGTTTTATCTGTGAGGCATCATCCTTCGTGAATGTCGTCGCTTTATTCCATTTACGGGCGTCTTTAGATGTTTCTATGTGTCCCGATACGGGAGCATTTTTCCAGCTGAGGACTATCTTGTCAAGTGAAGATACTGCTCCGAGGTCTACGCAGATCCATTCGTTCTCGGCAGCTGCGCTCTTCCAAGCGCTATGGAAATGCCCGTTCGAAAGGACGTCTATTTCTTTACCGTCTTTCATGAAGCGGACTGTTCGCAGCGGAGCCGTGGAGTTCTTCTCGATAATAGGGCACACCCTGCAGTATGAAATGGGTGTTCGTTCCGGCAAATCCATGCTGTAGTTTTCGGTACTTCCCAGCGAAATCCAGTTTTTCCCGTCTGATGAAATCTCGGCTGAGAATCCCTTGAACGGCCTGTCTTGTTCGTTTTTACCTACGATTTCCAGCTTGTCTGCGATAATCTCGTAACCATGGAATTCCAGCTGGAATACCGAGCCGCCTTTCTTCTGCGGAAGAGCTGTCGAGGGCTTCTGGTCGGTCAGACGGTCCCGGGTTTCGCGCGGGACCTCGACGCCATCCTGCAGAAGGCGGAACCACGGTGCCGCACCCTCGTTTATCAGGCCATCCGTAGCAAGCTGAGCGGTAAGATTATAATCATAGCTCGACGAACTGGTGGCTATGCGATTCAATGCCAGATTCCGGTACTCCTTCCCGCCC
>JAFSTI010000203.1 GCA_017450585.1 Bacteroidales bacterium | reverse complement strand
GAAGGCAGTCAGCAGGGGAGTATTTCTATTAGCTTCGAAGAAGCCCTTTTCGTCCAGACCCGCGCGACGAGCGCGGTGCCGGATACTAATCTGTTTATCCTGACAGTCACAGACTCAAAGGGCAAACAGATATATAAGGGTGACTATGGCTCTGCCCCAGAGCAGATGATGGTCAGCCCCGGAACTTACACCGTGGCCGCCCTATCCTCGGAATTTACCATCCCGAAATTCTCCGCGCCGCAGTACGGCGACTCACAGCAGACAAGCGTCAGTGCTGGAAAAACCTCAAAGGTCAGGCTGATTTGCCGTCAGATGAATTCCGGAGTCAAACTGGACATAAGTCCGACCTTTCTGACTTCATACCCCGCCGGCGTGCTTTTTCTCAAATCGTCTGAAGGACGCCTGATGTACAGTTATAGCGAAAAAAGAATCGCCTATTTTAAGCCGGGCAATATCAGCCTGATGCTTAATGAAGGCACCTCCGAACAGACCCTGTTTACCCGCAGCCTGGCGCCTCAGGAAGTCCTTTCTGTGCGGATAAATGTGAAAGAAGGCAGCTCCCAGGCGCAGGGCGCCACGGGTGCGGCGCTTTCAATCCAGATCGATACTTCGCGCATATGGATTACCGACCAGTTCACCATCGGTGCGGCAGAGGAACGCGGATCTCAGAAAGATAATGCCATCGGTGTCCCTCAGGCCCGGGATATGGCGGGAACGAACGATGTCTGGGTCGGCGGATATATAGTAGGGGGCGACCTGAGTTCTACGAATTGTTCCTTCTCGGCCCCGTTCACCTCTGCGACGAACCTGGTATTGGCCTCAAAGGCTTCAGTCAAGACTCGCAGCAGCTGTCTGTCCGTCCAACTGCCGAAAGGTGCCATACGTGACGCCCTGAACCTCGCCGATCACCCGGAAAATCTGGGCCGGCACGTCTTGCTCAGGGGCAATATTGTCGATGCTTATTACGGCCTCCCGGGCCTGCAAAACATTTCTGAGTATGAGCTTCGCTAGGGAGTGGCGTGTGTAGCGTCGTAAGCGCTATTGATTGCGGCGGCTACGCGGGGCTGGTGTTCGACCCAGAAGGTTTTAATCCTCTCTACGGCGTCGCGGAAGGTCCCGAACTCTTCACCGTGAATGACGTCGAAGCCTATGAACGGAAGCCAAAGATTGGCATCAGCCTGCTCGGCCTTCGCAATATAGACTTTCTGGGCATCCATATAAGACGGGATGCCGGCGAAGAAGTCATGATACTTCTCCCAATGAGCTTTCAGTATCTCGCAGAACAGGGGATCTTTGAAAAGATAGGGATACCAGATTACGTTGCTGATTTTCATCTTCTGGTCGTGGAAACAGCCGTCGAAATCCCAGAGCGGTCCGGCATACAGCAGCCCGCCACGCTTTTTGTACATGTAGTCGCTTCCCGGACGTCCGTTGTCTCCGCAGCCGCACACCGCAACCGCCAGCCAGAAATCCACGAATGAATCCAGGTCGATAAGTTTGTGGACTTCTTCCCAGTTCCCGGCTACGACCAGTGACTCCACCCGGTTATAATAACCCATGATGTATTCCATCATCTCGTCGGGGATATTCTCGTTCGGATTCTTGAACTCCACCGGAAGGTTCAGGATCGAGGTCCGGAAATGCCAGGGCTCGTCATAGTATGTATCCACGTGCATCAGATATCCGCCGGTGATAGTCTCCTCATTCAGGTCGATGTATGCCCCGCTTTCGTCCTGCTCGAACTCGTCGATATCTACCCGGTCAGGACCGATACGCACTTGCTCAGTGAACTGGTAAAGCCCGATCTCCTCTCCGTTCAGGATAACGCTTACGTACTCGCTGTGACTCGTCCATGCCAGGCCATCCAGATGGTCCCCGATATAATAGGCGACTTTGTTGCTGATGCGTGAGCGGTCGCGGTAGTTGGCCAGCATCGACCAGCGCTTGTTTGCCGGCATCCCCAGCAAGGGAGCCTTGTCGTCCAGCTTGATATTGTACGGCTTTTTGGGGAATTTGTTCCAGGTGGCGTTTCCGCGTCCCTTGATATTGTCCGTGAAACTCTCGTAGTCGTCGAAACGCCCGACTCCGTCGATTCGGATATGTGTGCCCTCGACCCATTTCTCCTTGCTGGTAATTGCCTGCGAATCAGGAGTATCAATAATCAGTACCGGAAGCCCCGTGTAGTGTTCGACGCTAACCCGGTAGTCTTTTGAAAAACCGTAGGCATCACTTACAGTAAAGACCGGGTGAGTGTAAAAGTTCTGTACGTTCGAGCCGCTTTCCTGCACTGCTTCTCCGACGCTGACTTGCGCCCCGTCCTCGAACGTGAAAGAGGCCTTCATTGCCTTAAGGCACACGTAGTAAGGGATAGTCGCGCTAAGTGTCGCGGCCTCATGGTCAATGGCGAAGTGAACGTCTTCCCTCAGTTCCGGATTGTCTTTCCGCAGCAGGCTGAAAGAACGCAGCGCTCCGGTCTGTGAGAGACGCACCGGCGAGGCAGGCGTCACTGCTCCGCGCACGATGTTCAGGCTGCCGTTCCGGTAAACGACTACCGGGTCCGCGCCCTGCAGGTCGAAGGCCAATTGCCACTGAGTAAATAAGCCGGGGAGCAGGGGAATGCGCAGGTACAATGTATCGTCGTAATTCAAATGTATCGGCTCTTCCGGGGCAATGGCTATGCTTCGGCCGTTAACCGATGCGTCCATTCCGGTAGTGAGGCTGGTGAACTGTACACCCGCATACGTACCGGCTCCGATGAGCGGCAGTTCCAGAAAACCGCACTTGCTCTCGTCCACGGGCTTTTCGCCCGGAATGGTATGTTC
>JAFSTI010000202.1 GCA_017450585.1 Bacteroidales bacterium | reverse complement strand
GACAGGATGCGATAGAATGCGCTAAAATGAGGATGGGCGCCATTCGTCAAAATGGCACCCATCCGCGTTAAATTGCTTATTATCAGGTAGTTAAACCCCTAATACTCCTCCTCGTTAAAAAAGAAATCTTCTTTCGTGGGGTAGTCGGGCCAGATATCTTCGATGGTTTCGTAGATATCGCCGTCGTCCTCGAGTTCCTGAAGGTTTTCGATGACCTCTTCGGGAGCGCCGGAGCGGTTAGCGTAGTCGAGTAGTTCGTCTTTTGTGGCCGGCCACGGAGCGTCGTCCAGGCTGCTGGCAAGTTCTAATGTCCAATACATAGGTCAGTCCTCCTTTTGTGCCGCAAAGATATAGAAAAATTGTTGTATATATCATCACTTTTCATCAAATTTGCGGAGAGGTTAGTAAACAATGTTCAACCCTTTAATATTTTTAAGATCATGAAAAAGATTTATGTCATTCTCGCCATCGCAGCGATGACCATTTTCGCAGCATCTTGCGGAAACAAGAAAGCCTCTAACAACGCTCCTGCAGAGCCCGCAGCTAAGGAAGCAGCCGCCCCCGCAGCCAAGAGCGCCAGCGATGAAATCAAGGACGCAGCTAAGGAAGCCGCCGTCGACGTAGCAAAGCAGGGCATCAACGAGGCCGCTGACGCCGCGAAAAAGGCTATCAACGATAAGAACTAGCCAATGTGATCCAGCACGAAGTCCGCTTTTATCTTATCGATAATAGCGCAGACAAGCGCGAAAGCCGGACTTTCGGATGTGTAGACAGCGGGCGCCGTGAAATTCACGCGCCCCTGTTTTTTTAGTTTACGCGCTACGGCGATCTTCTTCTCATTGGAAGGATCATACACGGCGACGGAATGACCTCCGAACATATTTACAATCTTCATGCAGGGGACATCGGTCTCTCCGTCCCCGAAATAAATCATGTGAGAGAAAGGCACACGCTTCTTATCCTCGGCGATCGAAGAATTCACCATCTTGTTATCCCGCGAGCTGAAGATACCCTTGGATATCTTAAACAGAAACTGAGTCTTCGCGGTATAGTCCACGGCAATCCCTGGCCACTGCGCCTCGCCATCCTCGCCATAGATAAAGGTTCCGGCGAAAATATGCTTAAACTCCGATGCGATGGGACTGCCCTCTATTATCTCCTTCAGTCCGGAAGAATTGATATAGTGCTCAATCCGGACCCCCTTTGACTCACCGTAAGAATTCACCAGCGAAAACCACTCCCGCACGCCGTCAAACAGCTCTATGTGCTCCCCGAAGCGGAAGAAATCCTCCCTGCGTAGCTTAATACCCGTACGGCGGGCCTCGTCAAACATCAGTTTCATGTAAGAGAGGATATTGCTCGCATCCTGTCCTCGGGCGATCTGGTCGCTCATGGTCCAGAACTCCTCGGGAGTCTTGCCAATAGCCTGGATAAAGCCGAACTCCTGCATGTTGCCCGGCGACAGGGTGCCGTCAAAATCGTACACCAGCGCGATAATCGGTTTCTTCATGTCAATATTTATTTGTTCGCCGCGGCCGTCGCATCCAGATCCAGCGCCATCAGCAGGACGCTGAGCGGATTGCGCACCTTGAGGCCGGTGCTCATTTCAATCTGCCATTTACAAGTCTCGCAGTCTGTGGTTACAGCCGCCACCCGGGCGTTCCGTATACTGTCGAACAATTTCGAGCCGATGCGCTGCGAGTACGCATAATTCTCTTTCTTAAACCCGAAGGTCCCGGCTATACCGCAGCACTGCTGGGGCAGGACTTCCAGTGTCAATCCGGGGATCATCTTCAGCAGTCCGATAGAGAAGATCTGCCATCCGAGCCGTTGCATGTGGCAGGCCGTATGGTATGCCAGGTGGGATCGGAATCCGGGACGGAAAACGAGTTTTATCTCCCCCGCCTCCACCTTCTCGTACAGGTAGCGGGTGGCCAGCATCAGGGCGTCCCTGACCGGCGCGGACTCCACTCCGAGAAGGAGCGGGTAGTCGCTGCGCATGGTGTAGGTGCAGGAGGAGCTGGAGGTCAATATGGCCTCGGACCCGGAATCAAGGGCAGCGCGCATCGCGGTAATATTGCCCTTAGCCTGACCGCGCGCCTGGGCACGGAAGCCGTTCGCTATCAAGGCAGTACCGCAACACTTCTCCCCGTCCAGCAGGCGTACGCCCACTCCGCACGCGTTCATCAGCGTCACGAAATCATGGCCCAGTTCGGGGTAGTTGTAATTGACATAACAGCCATGGAAGTAGGACACGTAGCGTTTGAAGCCCTCCTGCGACGGGGCCTCGCGCCGGAACCAGTTCACAAAGCGCTGCTGCGTGTACGCCGGGAACGTACGGCGCTTGTCCACGCCCAGAGCCCCGTCCATCACGGAAGCGACGGTCCGGTTCGAGAGGACGCCATTGACCAGCGGCGCGAACGGAGTGGCCAGCGATCCGACCAGGTCGGTATTGGCCAAAGTCCAGTCCCGCACGATATGCCGGGCTCCGCGGTGCTTCATCTTGGCCTCGGCGATCAGGTCGGCGACCTTCACCCCGGAAGGACAGGCGACCTCGCAGCGCTTGCAGTTGAGGCAATATTTCAGCGCCATGTCGAAGAACTCGGGGTCCTTCAGGCGGAAACGTTCTTCATCCGG
>JAFSTI010000201.1 GCA_017450585.1 Bacteroidales bacterium | reverse complement strand
GACGTGGTAACCATCTAAAGAATCCTTTTGTGTGAGAGCTTGCAAGGGCCTCCTTGCAAGCTCTTTTTTACCATAGGAAATGAGAATGATAAAGCTACTGTTGTTTGCGGCGTTGATGTGTGCGTGTGATAGTAATTCTCCTCTCGAGGGGCATTATCCGGGTGGGAACCACAGTTCGCAGACCAGTACCGAAACAGGCCCTGCTACAGATCCAGACCCTCAGACGGGCACGGCGGGGGAGTTCGAAGGCCGTAAGCCCCTGGACGGCAAAACATGGAAAGTCCTTTTCATGGGCAATTCTCTTACCTTGGACGCCACGTATCTGTTGCCCTCGCTGCTGAATGCTGCCGGGGTGAAGAATGTGGAACTCGCCCGCACATTCCATGGCGCATATACACTTTCTCTTTACAACAGCAATTACTCGAACGCCAACATTTGTTCGTTCAGCACCTGGAAGCCGGGACAGTCACGCTGGAGGGGAGAAGAGACCCTCCAGTATTCACCTGGACATGCGGTGGAAGCGGAAGCGTATGATATAATTTGCATTCAGGAGTATACCGGAGTAAAGGACTGTTGGTCATGGACTTCCACCGAGAGTGCGAATGTGACCGGCCTGATCTCGAAGATACGCGCTTCGCAGAAGCTTAAGGGCAACGATGACCCTCTGTTTGTGTACTTGTTCTCCACACAGTTCGGCAGGGGACAGGAGCGGCTGGCTGCGAACTTCTCCAATGACCCCGTGGCTCAGTTTAATGCAAATACTACCACTATCAGCGAACTGCTCGCCGCCACAGGCATCAAGACCGTCATTTCTACCGGAGCCCTGCAGCAGAACTTCCGTACAACAGGTTTGAATACAGAGCGTGACATGACTCGCGGCGACCAGGTCCACGCAGACTACGGTTTCGTGCGCTATGCCCAGGCCTGCCTGATATTCAAGACACTCTTTACTCCGATTACCGGTATCAAGATAGAGGATATTCCATTCACTATAGAAGAGTACTATCCTTATCCCACTCTTCATACGACTCCAGTAAATGATGCTAACCGTCCGGTAATGTTGGCTGCCATTAATGCTGCATACGAGCATCCCATGTCGATAACAGACTTGTCATCATTCTCGGTTTCGCCCTCGTACACTCACAAGCCGGGCACTCTTATGTTGGACGAAAGTGACTTTGTTGAGCCGGTTTCTTTCCCGGTACGTTTCCCATTGGGACATAATGTGAATGACAGTTATACGCAGCCTTTCTGGAGTGGATACGGTATTTGGGTGTGCAGAGACCAGCCTCAAGCGTATCTGAAATGGAACTATTCATCCTATTATTACACCGATGTATATCCTGCCAGGACCTTTGCGAACGGAGATAGTGCTACATCTCCTTCATCTCCATCCCTGCGTGGTCTGTGGACAGATGACTGGTTCGAGTTTGTGATCCCCGTTAAGAACTTTGCCGCAGGCACTAAGGTCAGGTTCTCAGCCCCGTTTTATACCCGCCAGGGTCCCGTGTTCTGGGCCTTCGAGTGGCTGGACGGCGATACCTGGAAGAATGATTGCCACGACATCACTAAGGACGGATTTAGCCGCAGCGCCAGCTTTGCCCTGAATGCCGGCACTACGAATGTGAGTTGCACCGCGACCTTTGAGAATGGTCTTCCCGAAGGTAAACTGCGTTTCCGTGTCCGCGTGGTGGACGGAAGCATTCAGGCCGATTCTGCCACCCTCAAGGCCGTAAGCCGTCCGGGTCCCAACCGTACTGATGATCAATACTCATCGGTATTCTACTTCCATGACCCCGCCGCTGCCTCTCCCGCCATAGTCTTTGAAATCCTTTAAAACTGTCTTGCTGCGCTCTCATCTAGAAAAAAGGAGAGCCGAAGCTCTCCCCGGGACCATAGGTCGAATAGAAGGCACTCATTTATGGTGCAATAGTGACTTGTCGGCGTCCATCAACGCGTCGATAGTATGAGTGCACCTTTATGCGCCTGCCATTGTGTATGCGCTCATGCGCCTTCACTTTGACAAGTTATCTTAAAAAGAAAAGGCACTTCAGTGATGGCTGAAATGCCTTATTTGGATTAAACCTCCGTCGGGACGGATGATTATTAATGATGTGCAAATATATGTATTATTCTTTAAACTCCAAATCCCGGAAGTTTGACACATAAAATCTGAGATTTTTCTGAAAATATTTGAAAAAGAGGCGATTTGCCTCTTTTTTTTGTCAAATATTCTTTCTATATTTGTAATGTTATCTAATGTTACAAATATGATTCTACGCACCGTATCATCCAAGAACACCACTCTGTACTATGTTCAGAAGTCATTCCGCCAAGAAAACGGCAAGAATGCGACCAAATATGTAGAACGTTTAGGAAATATTGAGCAGCTGAAGGCCCGCTTCGGCGAGGAGGACCCCGTCGGTGAAGCCAAGAAGTATGTGGCGGAACTGACTCGGGCGGAGAAGGACTCGCAAAAGTCCATAATGATAGAGTGCAAGCCTGCGGTTCTCATTGATAAGAATAGGCAGCGCTGCTTCAACGGCGGCTATCTTTTCCTTCAGAAAGTCTACCACGAACTCGGCCTCGACAAAATCTGTAAGAAGATAGAGAAGAAGCACAAGAATGAGTACGACCTTGACGCGATACTCCAGATGCTTCTCTATACAAGAATCCTCTATCCAGGCTCGAAGTTGTCGTCTCTTGAAGATGCGAAACGGTTCATCGAGCAGCCAGAGGCTGATATCCATCATGTATACAGGGCATTGTCACTATTGGCAAAGGAGAACGAGAATATCCAAGCTGCTGTCTATAAGAACAGTCTGAAGCTCGGCAAACGCAACGATACGGTCATCTACTATGACTGCACGAACTACTACTTCGAGAGTGAGGAGGAGAGCGGTCTTCGTCAGTACGGGCACTCGAAGGAGAGTAGACCCAACCCGATAGTCCAGATGGGCCTCTTCACCGACATGGACGGCATACCACTCGCCTTCTGCATCAATCCCGGCAACACGGCGGAGACCACAACCCTCAAACCTCTTGAGGATACCCTCCGCGAAAAGTTCGGCATATCAAAAGTGATAACCTGCACGGACGGCGGCCTCGCATCATACGAGAACAGGCTGAACGACCACGTCGGGGAGAGGGCATTCATCACCGTGCAGTCTCTCAAAAAGCTTGAAAAGCCGCTGCAGGACTGGGCGCTGGAGACAAAGGGATGGCGTATGGTCATCTATGAGAAAGATAAGGCCCCGAGGCTCTCTGAAGAGGTGTACGATCTGGCAAAGTTGGATCCTAAAGTGTATGCGGACAAGCTCTTCTGTCGTGAGCGCTGGATAAAGACAAAACTCAGCAAGACCAAGGAGGAACTGGAGCAAAGGCTCATCGTGACCTTCTCCTTCAAGTACCGCGAATACCTGCGTCACGTCCGCGAAAAGCAGATTGCACGGGCGAAAGGCCTCATAGAAAGCGGCGCCGCATGCAAGCTCGGCAAGGGTCAGAATGACCCGAAACGCTTCATCAAGAGTGAATCATGCACCATTGACGGCGAGATAGCCGAGTATACCAGTTATGCTCTCAATCAGGAAATGATAGACCAGGAGGCGCGCTTCGACGGCTTCTATGGCATCTGCACCGACCTTGAGGACAGCGCCCCTGAAATCATCAGACTGAACGGCGGACGCTGGATAATCGAGGACTGCTTCCGCATCACAAAGACCGACTTCGAGGCAAGGCCCGTCTTCCTCCAGAGGGACGACCGGATCAGGGCACACTTCCTCACATGCTTCCTCGCACTCATCCTGTACAAGTATCTTGCGAAGAAGGTAAACCGCGCAGGAAAGCACTTCTCTCCCGATGAAATCATCAGCACTCTGCAGAACATGAACTTCTTGAGCATACCGGGAGAAGGTTACATCCCAACCTACACCAGGACTGATCTGACAAACAACCTGCACGGCTCAGCCGGCTTCAGAACCGACACCCAGATAGTTGCGAAGAAAACCATGAGGAGCATCATAGCACAGACAAAGGCAGTTGACAAAAACGATGACGGCGGTGATGCGTAGCGCGACAGGCTGCCGGAGTGCGGGGACGTGGCCAGCCCATGGCCTCGGGAAGTGGGAGGTGCCTGCCGGATACAAGTTCTCGCGTCAGCGAGGACGCAGGAGACGGTAGGAGGGCCGAACGCAGCGAAGCGGAGTGAGTTCCCCGCACCCGGTAGCCTGCAAGCAGCAAATCGCCGCCATTACATTACATACCCATACAATCTGAAATAGCCCCAAATCGCTAACACAGCGGTCTGGGGCTTCGATATCTCAAAAGAGAAGTGTCAAAGATGAGAATATAGGTATTTTGCCGGAGAATGCAAGTCGCCCGGCAGAGTGGTCGGAACCTGAGTCGAAGGCCTCGGACCCTACGCCTCGCGGCGGATAGAGGCGCCGATAGCGTTCAGGCGGCCTTCGATGTCTTCGTAACCGCGGTCGATCTGTTCGATGTTGTCGATTTCAGAAACGCCCTTGGCCGACATGGCGGCCAGCAGCATGGCAATACCGGCACGAATATCGGGGGATGTCATGCGACCGGCTTTCAGGGTCACGCGGTGGTCATGGCCGATGACGACAGCCCGGTGAGGATCGCATAGAATAATCTGGGCACCCATGTCGATCAGTTTATCGACGAAGAACAGGCGGCTCTCGAACATCTTCTGGTGGATGAGCACGCTACCCTTGCACTGAGTCGCGACGACCAGCATCACGGACAGAAGGTCAGGGGTAAGGCCCGGCCACGGGGCGTCGGCGAGGGTCATGATGGAGCCGTCGATGAAGGATTCGATTTCGTAACAATCCTGAGCCGGGACGAAGATATCGTCGCCGCGCTGCTCGAGCCGGACGCCGAGGCGGCGGAAGCAGTCTGGGATGATGCCCAGATTGTCCCAAGAGACATCCTTGATCGTCAGTTCGCTGCGGGTGATGGCGGCGAGGCCGATGAAGGAGCCGACTTCGATCATGTCCGGAAGCACGCGGTGCGATGCGCCATGCAAGCTAGATACACCGGTGATTGTCAAGAGGTTGGAGCCAATGCCGTCGATGCGCGCACCCATTGCCACAAGCAAACGGCAAAGCTGCTGCACATACGGTTCGCAGGCGGCATTGTAAATAGTCGTCACGCCGGAAGCGAGGGTCGCAGCCATGACAATATTGGCAGTACCGGTAACGGACGCTTCGTCCAGGAGCATGTAGCTGCCTTTCAGGCCGTCGGCTGGCGCGGTGAGCAGGTACGCCCGGCGCGTATGGTCGTATTCGCAGTAGGCGCCCAGGCGGATGAATCCGTCAATATGGGTGTCGACCCTGCGGCGGCCGATCTTGTCACCGCCCGGTTTCGGGAAATACGCCCGGCCGAAGCGTGCGAGCAGCGGACCGACTATCATCACCGAACCGCGCAGGGCGGCGCAGCGCTTCACGAAGTCTTCGCTTTCAATATATGATACGTCAATATCCGCGGCGCAGAATGTGAATTCGCCCTTCTTCCCGCGTGACACCTTCACGCCCATGCCTTCCAGCAGAGCGATCAGATTGTTCACGTCCAGGATGTCCGGGATGTTGCTGATAGTGACCGGTTCCGCGGTCAGAAGTACGGCGCTGATGACCTCCAGCGCCTCATTCTTTGCTCCCTGCGGCGTGATCTCCCCATGCAGGGAGTGTCCGCCTTCGATGACAAATTTGCTCATAGCACAAAGATAATCAAAAAAAAGAAACGGGTGCATTGTATAACAAAATAGAAATGTGTTATCTTTGCAAAAAAGGTGATTATGGGAAGGATACAAACGGCGTTCAGGCTGGACGCGGCGCTGCTGATGAGAATGAAACGGCGCGCCAGGGCAGAGAAAAAGAGTCTTAACAAGGTCGTGGAGGATATTCTGTATAAGGAGTTTCCGGCG
>JAFSTI010000018.1 GCA_017450585.1 Bacteroidales bacterium | reverse complement strand
GGATCTGGACTCCCCGAAAGTCATGAAGACACTTCCGAGGTATCTTACTTTGGAGGAGAGCAAAACGCTTCTCTCCTCTGTTACCGGTATGAACCGTGAGCGGGATTTCTGTATCCTGACACTTTTCCTCAACTGCGGGCTCCGGATTTCTGAGCTTGTTGGGCTTAATCTCTCGGACATCCGGGAGGATCACCTCCGCGTACTTGGCAAAGGCAACAAGGAACGGATAGTCTATCTTAACGAAGCATGTATTGACGCTATCAACGGCTATCTAAAGATTCGTGCGGCAACTCCCTCGCTAGACCGACGGGCGCTCTTTATTACCTCCCGTCATGAACGAATCAGTAAATCAGCGGTTCACGCTCTAGTAAAAAAGCACCTTGCTGAAGCAGGACTCGACAGTACCAAGTACTCCGCTCACAAGCTTCGCCATACCGCCGCTACATTGATGCTCCACAGTGGCGTGGATGTTCGTACGCTGCAAGAACTGTTAGGCCATGAGCATCTCAACACCACAGAGATCTATACTCACGTTGAGGAAGCCGGACTCAGAGATGCGGCTAACTCAAATCCACTTGCAAATTTCACATCACAGCACACCGTCCCAGATATCTCTGAGGATGATGAGAAGGAAGATGATCCCTTAGATGAGTTCGGCGAATAGTAATAACATTATTATAACCACCGGCCGTGCCGGTGGTTTTCTTGTATAAGTAAAACCACTCGCTAGGCGAGTGGTTCGGGAAAGCTTAAGCGGTAAGGAAGGAAAAGAAACTCCTTTTGCTGTATAATCGAACTGCGGTCGGCCAACTGCAGTAAGGACAGCAAAAGGAGGACATTCAGGGTGGGACTGAATGACATCAACAGTTTATCGCATACGAAATGGAATTGCAAATATCATATTGTATTTGCACCAAAGTATCGAAGGAAGGTATTCTACAAGGAGAAACGAGAAGCAGTAGGGAGAATACTGCGGCAGCTGTGTGAATGGAAAGGTGTAAAGATCGTGGAGGCAGAGGTGTGCCCGGACCATGTACATATGCTGGTGGAAATCCCGCCAAAGCTGTCAGTCTCGAGTTTTATGGGATACCTGAAGGGGAAGAGCAGCACAATGCTGTACGAGCAATTCGGCGAGTTGAAATACAAGTATCGAAATAGAGAATTCTGGTGTAAAGGATACTACGTGGATACGGTAGGCAAGAACACGAGCCGAATTGCGGAATATATTAAGAACCAATTGGCAGAAGATCAACTGGGAGAACAGTTGACCATAAGTGAAGCAGGCCCTTTTAAGGGCGGCAAGTAACAGTCCTTGCGCAGTTGGCAGGTCGTATTACACGTTTGACGTGTCTGCGAGGAACAGAGGGCTATGCCCGCATAAGCAAAACCACCCGCTTGGCGGGTGGATGCTTATTAGCCAACAAGCGCGGAAAGGAAGGAATCACCATACAGTACTATAGAAACGGCATAGGCAAGGAAAAGATTCCACAAGCCGCAGGCGAAAACCGCGAAGCGGCGTTTCAGTTGCACTCTGCAGTGAGCGGACCAGCCAGTTCCTGAAGGAAGAAAAGTCGCCCGGGAAGCGTGGGCATGAAAGTGGACGGCAGCCAGATCGACGGTCCGTGCCGCAGCGTTACCCAGAGCTCCAGCCCCTGCCACATCATGCCCCGCCCCAGTGCACCGTCGCAGCCGCCGATGCAGTAGTCAGACTGGAGGAACAGACCTGGTCCGATGGTGTTTGCCCGGCAGGGGACCAGAGTCGTCCGGGACTTGAAGGATGTGACCGCATTCTGCTCGATGGTGAGAGGGTGAAGTTTGGCGCCGAGGCGGTACTTCTCGGCTTTCCACGCCTCGACAGAGTCGAATTCCGCTGCGAAGTGGGGTTCCCAGAATGCAATGTGGAACATCCGGCCAATCCCGTACACCGTCACGAGCTTGGCACCCTCCGCCTTCAGCGCGGAGATCGTCGCCGGATACGTAGGGAGAGTCTCCCGGTTGGCTAAATTCCGCTGTTCCGGAGGAACCGTGTTTTCGCCCAGAGGTTCATAGAAAGACTTGGTCATGGCGTTCTGGAAGGCGCCGGGATCTTCTGCAGGAAGCGTCGTGCCGTCCCCGTCGGACCACTCGTCCATATTGAATGCCCAGACATGGGAGCAGGGGACGTTCCATTCCCGGAGGAAGTAGACCGCCCAGCGATACATTCCCATAGGGCCGACAGGAAGGATCAGAGCCAGTTTCCGCCCCTCTTCCCGGGTCGTACGGATCTGCATGGCGATCTCGTGCCCCATTTTGACGTTGAAGTCGGCAAGATCT
>JAFSTI010000200.1 GCA_017450585.1 Bacteroidales bacterium | reverse complement strand
TTACGCCAAACAGTTCGCAAATAAGCCGAACCCCGTACCGTATGGGGTCCTTTGCGTGCAGGTTCTTCACTGTTTGGCGCCAGCTTTTTTTCTGATCGGGATCCTGAACTTGGACTCGGCAACGTTGATCAATTCTTCGTACGCCTCGGCCTTGATTTCCGCTTTCTCAAGCTGGGCGCGCAGGCGTAGTACTTCTTCCTGAAGAGATTGTACATCCTCAGGCATCTTCGCGGAAGATGGCTCTGTCTGGACAGACTCCACTTTACGCGTCTTAACATTCGTCGTAAGCTTCACCATACGTTGTGCGTGCGGATTCTCTTCTGCAAAGATAGCAATCCATCGCATAATCGTAGTCTTACTTACTGGAAGGATCTTAGCAATCTGTCTGTATGAGAGCCCCTCTCTTACATACAGATCAATCGCTTTCTCAAAGTAAAGATCTTGTGTCTTGGTTTGATACTGAAACATTGTGACTCGTGTGGTTTGCGAGTCAACTTTTTTCAGGGAAAGACATTAAGCACACCAAGCCTCTGAGGTACGGTCGCCTGAATTTAAATTTCGTTGAATAGAATTGAGGCTTCATCCGGAGAGAATCCGCAAACGCGAGAAATCTGATGGATTTCAGAACTGAACCTGAAGCGTAACTGGCGAATCAACTCCACTTTTTGCTCGAAATTCAACAACTGCACGGATGCCTTTCTGAACAATGAATGGCAAAGATTTGAAATGGCCGCACCGACTACCTGATCGGTAAAGGCGGGGATATGCTGATCATCTTCAAGCTTAATTCTAGCTTTGGAAGACGTCCTCAAAAAGAAATTGTATCTCGATGGTTTCCTAAAAAGCCTTTCCACATAGGACGTATCGACAAAAGATTCCGGAACAATCATACCGTTATCAATCCTCAATGAATCCGGCAATGTCGTCCTGGTGTGGAACATCTTGGACCTGGCCCTGCAAGACATATTCGCGATACTTGAACCTCTAATCCCACCTGTCCTAAACAAAGAAGATGCACTACTCCAGGAATAGGATTCAGGAGTCGCACATATATTAGCCGCGACAGGGTTCATATGCGTGTATGCAACAGCCTTCTCTGTGGCCTCTTCACCAGACAGTTCGCGAATATCCACCGACACTCTACGCAGCATTTCTGACTCCCCGTATCTATAATGCAGATACCTGCCGTACAGAGATTTGTACTTTTCAATAATATCCTTTGCCTCTGTCTCATCTGTGCATCTGACGACAAAATGCACATGATTTGACATGAGTACAAAGGAGAGAACAGCTACACTCGTAAGAAGGGAAGCGACAGCGACATAAACCATTCCGATCTTGAAATCGGCATCATCCCTAAACCAGATACGGTCCGAGAGATGTGAAGTAGTAATCAGGAAGTTTTTCATATTAAGAAGTGTTTAAAAATAGGTTCATCTTCACATGCTCCACTCGGGACCGTCTTTCGTGTCTTTGACGGTGATTCCGAGGGCGGCGAGGGCATCCCGGATGTGGTCTGAGGTGGTCCAGTCCTTTGCGGCCTTCGCGGCGGCGCGGCTTTCCAGGATCATCTGCATGAGGCCGTCGATGACGCCGGCCGCGGCGCCGCTGCCGGAGGCATCTTCGTCGCGCAGACCGAGGACTCCGAAGACGATATCATCGAAGATCTGGCAGAGAGCGGCCTTGTCGGCGGCGCTCAGAGAAATCTGTCCGGCTTTCGCCGAGTTGATGATTTTCACGGCCTCAGATATCTGAGCCAGGGCCATAGGGGTGTTGAGGTCGTCGCAGAGGGCGTCGTAGATACCCTCGAAAACGTCGCGTATCGCCTGCGAATCCGCCTCGCAGCTCTCCGGCGCAATCCCGAACCCGGCCGGCGCCTGAGCAGAAGCACCCGCCTGAGCAGAAGCAGCACCCGGCCCGAAGGTCTCCTCGCCGTAGGGCACGTCGGGCGCCTTCCGGCCGCACATGGCATAGAGGTCCCGGGCAGCCTGCATCACCCTCTTGAGCCCCTTCTGGGCAGCCTCGAGGGCCTCATTTGAGAAGTCCAGCGTGCCGCGATAATGAGCCTGGAGTATAAAGAAACGCACGGTCATAGGGCTATAGGCCCGCTCCAGTTTAGGGTGATCCCCGCTGAATAGCTGAGGCAGGGTAATGAAATTTCCCAACGACTTACCCATCTTCTGACCCGCGATGGTAATCATATTGTTATGAATCCAGTAGTGCACCCCACGCGTACCGCGCATGGCCACATTCTGGGCGATCTCGCATTCGTGATGGGGGAACATCAGATCCATGCCGCCACCGTGTATGTCAAACTCCTCTCCGAGATACTTCTCTCCCATCACTGAGCACTCCAGATGCCAGCCCGGGAAACCCTCTCCCCAAGGCGAAGGCCATCTCATAATGTGCTGAGGTTCAGCCTTTTTCCAAAGGGCAAAGTCGTACGGAGCGCGTTTGTCCCCCTGCCCGTCCAGGGAGCGGGTACCCTCAAGCGTATCATCCAGACTCCGCCCGGAAAGCACCCCGTAATGGTGATCGGCATTATACTTCTGGACATCGAAATACACGGACCCATTGCTCTCATATGCATAACCGGCGGCCAGAATCTTCTTCACGGCCTCGATCTGCTCGACAATATGTCCGGATGCCCGCGGCTCGATCGAGGGCGGGGCGACGTTCAGCAGTCGCATTGCCTCGTGATAGCGAAGCGTATACGCCTGCACGACCTCCATGGGCTCGAGCTGCTCCAGCCTCGCTTTTTTGGCAATTTTGTCCTCTCCCTCATCGGCATCGTGTTCCAGGTGCCCGACGTCGGTGATGTTGCGCACGTAGCGGACCTTGTACCCAAGATGTTCGAAGAACTTCCGCAGCACGTCGTAGGTCACACCCGGCCGGGCGTGTCCCAGATGCGCGTCCCCGTAGACGGTCGGTCCGCAGACGTACATTCCGACGCGGCCCTCATGGATGGGGGTGAAAAGTTCTTTCTGATGTGACAGGGTATTTGTGAATCTGACAGCTCTCATAACAACTTGGGTTTATCCTTGCGAAGATAGGGATTTTCAGTAATTTTATTGCTACCTTCGCGCTATGATTTTAAGCGGAAAAGAACTTTCTGACACTCTGAAGGCCCAGATGGCCGCGGAGGTCGCCACCTTCCCCGCCCGATACGGACGGGTGCCGTCATTGGCCGTCATCCTTGTGGGCGAAGATCCTGCCAGCCAGACCTACGTACGGAACAAGGCGCGCGCATGCGAGCGTATTGGTATTGACAATATTACTGTGCGCATGAGCGCCGATACGCCCCAGGAGGAGCTGCTCGCACGTATCGACCAGCTGAACGCCGACCCGGCCGTGGACGGGATTTTGGTGCAATTGCCCCTGCCCCGGCACATCGACGAGGCGCGGGTGATCGATGCCATTGCCCGGGAAAAAGACGTTGACGGTTTTCATCCTGGCAATGTCGCCGCACTCTGGCTCCACTCCCGCCCCCTCACCTGGCTCGACGCCCCCGCCGCCGATGCTGGCGTCCCCGGGAAGGCCGGCGCCGCCGGAACTGGCTGTGCCGCTGAGGTGCCGGAGTTCACCGTGCCGTGCACACCGCTTGGAATCATTCGTCTGTTGAAAGCGGGCGGAGTACAGATCGCCGGAAAGAACGCCGTAGTCATCGGCCGCTCGAACATCGTCGGACTGCCCGTGGCTAAACTGCTTCTCAACGAGAACGCCACGGTGACCATCTGTCACTCCCGCACCGCGGATCTTCCCGCCGTGACCCGCCAGGCGGACATTCTGGTCGTCGCCATCGGCCGCCCGAAATTCGTTACCGGCGATATGGTCAAGGAGGGAGCCGTCATAATCGATGTGGGTATTAACCGCGACCCTGAAACCGGTGCGCTCTGCGGAGACGTAGACTTCGAAAGCGTGGCCCCCAAAGCCTCAGCCATTACCCCCGTTCCCGGCGGAGTCGGTCCGATGACCATCTGCTGCCTGATGGAAAATACCATCGCCGCATTTCTTCGCGGCCGGAAATAAATCGCTGTGGACCATAGGGCAGCCGTGCTATGTGGACCGGTAAGCACAGTCGAACCGGTGAAAATCGGAATAAATGCAAATAAAAGAAGTCGACCCGATGGGCCGACCTCTTCGTTTAGAGGAAACTCTCGGACTAGCAGCCCGGAGAGTTCGTGTACTACAGCTCGGAGAGCTCGCGGGCCATTTCGTCCTTGCGGCTGACCACGATATCCTGGTAGTCCTTCAGACCGGTACCGGCCGGGATAAGGTGACCGCAGATCACAT
>JAFSTI010000199.1 GCA_017450585.1 Bacteroidales bacterium | reverse complement strand
CTCAGCCGGTCATTCTGATGGACTGGGTGGATGCCAAGCCGATGAAGAAGTACATTGCAGACAACCTGTCCCGTCCTGCCGCACTGGAGAGTCTTGCACAGGCTTTCCTGATCATGACCGGGGAGTTGCACGAACAAGGCATTTCCCACGGCGATCTGCAGCACGGCAACATACTTGTCCGTCCCGATGGATCCCTTGTCCTTGTGGATTACGACAGCCTGTATGTGCTTGGAATGGACGGAATACCGGACGATATCAAAGGATTGCAGGGATATCAGCATCCCGCACGCATTCACCAGCGTTACAGGAGTGCTTATAGCGATTTCTTCTCCGAGCTTGTCATCTATACTTCCATCCAGACTCTGGCGCGGCATCCTGGCCTCTGGGAAAAATATAGCCTGGCGGACACTGAGACCATGCTCTTTGCTGAGAAGGATATCCAATCCGGAGGGACCAGTGAAATCTTCCGGCTTATTGAGTCCGACAGTGATGTTCGGCACCTTGGACGTGCCATTAAAGACGCCCTTCGGCAACCCACATTAGACAGGATCGTCCCGCTTCAGGAAATAGTAAAAGGACAGACAGAAAGCTTGGTGGAAAATCTCTCCAAACAATGGCAGGCACATACGTACCAACCCAATCCCTTCCAATCAAATATTGATATTTTTAATCAGTTAGCAGAAATAGCGTCGAGATGGTAATATTACCTTCAAAGACAAAATCCATTTTCAGAGCTGTATCAAAATGTGATTATAGTCTTTAAATTCAGCCATATTAACTTAGTTTTGCATAAGGAATTCTTTCATGAAAGGCATGAGGTCGCCGTCGAGCACGCCCTGGGTGTCGGCGGTTTCGACGCCGGTACGGAGGTCTTTGACCATTTTGTAGGGGTGCAGGACATAGGAGCGTATCTGCGAGCCCCATTCGATTTTTTTCTTCTGGCCTTCGAGTTCGGCCTGTTTTTCCTGGCGCTTCTTCAGTTCGATGTCGTAGAGCCGGGATTTGAGGATGCGCAGGGCGTTCTGCCGGTTGTCCTGCTGTGAGCGGGTTTCGGTGTTCTCGACCATGATACCGGTAGGTAGGTGGCGCACCCGGACGCCGGTCTCGACCTTATTGACATTCTGCCCGCCGTGACCGCCGGAGCGGAAGGTATCCCACTCGAGGTCTGCGGGGTTGATTTCAATATTGATGCTGTCATCGACGAGCGGGTAGACAAAGACGCTGCTGAAGGTGGTCTGACGCTTGCCCTGCGCGTTGAACGGGGACAGACGGACCAAACGGTGGACGCCCGATTCGGCCTTCAGGTAGCCGTAGGCATAATCGCCCTCGTACTCAATCGTGCAGGATTTGATTCCTACCTCGTCTCCTTCCTGGAGCTCAGTGACCGTCATCTTGTAGCCGTTGCGCTCACCCCAGCGGGTGTACATGCGCATCAGCATCGCCGACCAGTCATTAGCCTCGGTACCGCCGGCTCCGGAGTTTATTGTCAATACAGCTCCGAGCACGTCGCCTTCGCCGCCGAGCATGTTCTTCATCTCGAGGGCCTCCACTTTCTGCAGGGCATCGGCATAGGCGGCATCCAGGTCCGGGTCCTCGGGCGCGAGCTCGTGCAGGACTTCCAGGTCCTCAACGGCCGCGGCCATTGCATCAAAGTCCGTAACCCACGCCTTCACGCCGCTGAGGGCCTTCAGAAAACTTTCCGCTTCCTTCGGGTCATCCCAGAAGCCGGGGGCCTGGCTCCGGGCCTCTCTGTCCGCCGCATCTTTACGCTTCGCGGCTATGTCCAGACACTTCTCCAGAGTCGCCGCGCGCTCGCGAAGGTCCTTTATCTGCTCCGATAGTACCATATCTTTGCAAAGATAACACTTTTCCGCACTCATTCCGCTCCACTTTCCACTCGAAACGGCGTGCCGTGCGGTGGGTGTGACGAACCTATGCCTACCTACCGCGCAAATCACTGTTCTGCGCCGCCTAGTGCATTAAGTGTGCAGTACTTCGTCACACCTACTGCAGAAAGCGGCCTGACAAGTGTGCGACAGTGTCCGGTTTTTCCTATCTTTGTACTATGGCCAAGATAGGAGTCTTTGATTCGGGAGTCGGAGGACTCAGCGTGCTGCGGGAGATCGTGAAACTTCTTCCGGGCGAGAGTTATGTTTATTTCTCGGACAATGCCTATTGCCCTTACGGCGAGAAGGAGCAGTCTTTCATCATCGACCGGGCCCGGGAAATCACGGACTGGATGCTGTTCAAGGGCGTCAATATCATCGTCGTGGCGTGCAATACCGCCACCGCCGCTGCCATCGCGACGCTCCGGGAAGAGTACGCCAGCCCCTCGGAGAGGGTGTCCCGCCTGACTCAGGGGCGTACCGACCATATCAAATTCATCGGCATGGAGCCGGCCGTGAAGCTCGCAACCGCCCTGACCCGCAGCGGCGTGGTCGGAGTGCTCGCGACCGCCGGAACGCTGGCCGGGGAGAAATATAAGGACAATAAGATCCGCTGGGAGGGCAATACCCGCATCGAGGAGCATGTGGGCGAGGGTTTCGTGGAGTTAGTCGAGAGCGGGGAGACGAGCGGCCCGCACGCGGAGGAAGTTGTCCGCGCCAGCCTCCAGCCGCTGCTCGATGCCGGCGCCGACACTATTGTCCTAGGCTGCACGCACTACCCCTTCCTGCGCGAAGTCATTCAGGGCATCGCCGGCCCCGACGTGCAGGTCATCGACCCCGCCCCTGCCGTAGCACGTCAGCTGCTGCGAGTCATCAGGGAGGAAGGCATCGCCCTAAGCGGAGCCACGAACGATTCCGCGGGTGGTTCTGCTCCCGACGCCAACGCTCCGGCCGGGGACTTCCTGTTCCAGTCCAGCGGCCCACGCGACGCCCTTGACCGCCTGTCACATGCATTATTTACACTTAAGCGATAGTTATGAAATTTAGACTCATTTTTGCTCTCTTGCCTCTTACGATGTTGACCCTCTCCTGCTCCGGGACTGCCGAAGGACCTGACGATACCGGCACAACGGATGGAAGCGGTGACGGTTCATCCAAGCCCAGACTCGAATCGATCTCCATCACCCCGGATCATGCCGAGCTCGCAGTGGGCGACACCATCCGGCTTGAGGCTGCCCTTACACCTTCAGATGCAGAGGCATCCTTGAGTTGGAGTTCATCCGACAAGGGCATAGCTACCGTAGATAATGACGGTCTGGTAACGGCCATAGCGGGAGGAGAGGCTGTGATTACGGTCAAGTCAGGAAAGATAAGCGCCCAGTGCCCGGTCAACGTCAGTGCAGGCTCCAAGGTGGTTTTCTCAAACATAGGACTTTCTGATCTCGAATTCTCAAGTGTTACCTTGAGCGGGTCGGTGGAAGTCAGCGGCTGTCCCGAGCAGTACAGCTCAGCCGCTTTCTACTATATGAAGACCGATGCCAATCCAACAGCGGAAGAAATATGGGAGAACGGCACGAGATATATGGCTTCGATGATGAGCCTTCCTGGATCAGGAGATTTCTCGGCATCCATTTCCAAGCTGGACGTCGCAGCCAGATACTGCTACATCGTAGCCATGGAACTGTACGAAGAGCATTTCTTCAGTGAAGTCCATGACTTTACCACGACCGACCTGCAGGGCTTGACCGAGATTACCGACATGGGGTTGAGCGTCAAGTGGCGCGGCTGGAACGTCGGTGCGTCCAAGCCTGAAGACTTAGGCAGCTTCTATACATGGGGAGAAATCACCCCAAAGGACAATTACGTCTGGGAGACATACCCGTTCCGCAAGTCTTATGATACCATGAGCAAGTACGTCACTAACGCCAGCGACGGCTACAACCGCGTCGTGGACGGGAAAACCATCCTCGAAAGCAGCGATGATGCCGCAACCATGAACCTCGGAGCCGCCTGGCGCACTCCGACCTTCGAGGAAATGACCGAGCTTAAGCAAAATGTCGTGATGAAATGGACCCGCTACCACGACGTCCCGGGCATCGTTATGACCAGCAAGGTCAATGGGGCCAAGCTGTTCTTCCCGGCCGCCGGCCAATGCTACGGCGATTCCTCCAAACCCGGTCATGTCGGAGACTACGGCAACTATTGGACTTCGTCGCTGTATCCGAGCAATAACAAATGGGCTTATATACTGGTGCTCAAGCCCCAGATCCTCGACATCGTGGTTGCCGGCGGAGAGCGCTACATGGGCTTCTCGGTCCGCCCTGTCGGAGCACAGTAACGCAGCCGCATCTATGAAAGCTGTAATCCAGAGAGTCAGCTCCGCGTCCGTAACTATCGACGGGGCCGTGCGCTCCCAGATCGGGCCCGGCCTGCTCGTCCTGCTCGGTGTAGGGCACAATGACTCCCGGGAGGACATTGACTGGCTCGTTAAGAAAATCGCCGGCCTGAGGATATTTAATGACGAGGCTGGGATAATGAATCTCAGTGTCATGGATACCGGCGGCGATATCATCGTCGTCAGCCAGTTCACTCTCATGGCCTCTACGAAAAAAGGAAATCGCCCCTCATATATAGCAGCAGCCGGCCACGAAAAGGCCATTCCTCTCTACGAACAGTTCTGCGCTTCACTCTCCTCCGCTATCGGGAAGCCTGTCGGGACAGGCGTATTCGGCGCCGACATGAAAGTCGCCCTGGTAAACGACGGGCCGGTTACGATCTGTATCGACACTAAGCAGAAAGACTAGCCGTCTGCCGGGCGGATTACCATTTGTTTATCTCTTTGTCAAGCCAGCGGAGACGTTTGATATAGAAATCCTTGAGATAATCAATTTCTTTGGGATAGGAGCCAGTGATCACCGGTTGTGACCAGACATTTGTGTTCAGGATCTGCCATCTCCTAAAATTCCTGGAGGATGCCTCCTCGAGATATGCCGCCCGCTCGTCAATGAAAGCCGGAATCGTTTCCAACTGGGGCTTGAGCTCGTTCCAGCGGTTTTTCACCTTGGTGCGGAAAGCCGGGTCCTGGAAGAGACGATAATACCAGCCCCATCCGTATCCCTGGAATCCATAGTCTTTCACATAAAAGCCCTCAGGACCGTTCCCGCCTGCGATACTTCCGAAGAAACTGCAATTACCCAGCGAGAGGTCAAAATCCCATAAATGACAGAACTCCAGTTTGCCGCCTTTTTTCCTGGAGAAAAATGTACTCTTGTGGAGATTACCGTCATAGTTTTTTGTCAGTTCCTGAACTATATAGTTGTCCACAAAGGACTTGATATCGATGTAGGCGGCATACCCGCGGTTCGGATCGGTGAAGTAATCCGACTGGAGAGCCGTTTCAAAGGCCTGGAAGAAACCCTCGACCTCACGGCGCAGTTCGCTTCCCGGGGTGTCCGGATCCTTGTATGTAAGGGGGATGGACATTGACGTCCAGAAATTATATGGTTCGTCGGGATAGCATTCAAGTTCAAGATAGACATCTCCCGCTGCCGGTTCAATATTCACTTTGTTTTTACCGACTTCCTTATGCTCTCCCAACTCATATACTCCCATGTAGACATTATTGAGATATAGCTCGACAGGGTAGAATTCCGGGGTCCACGAAAAGCCGCAGATACGGGAAAGTTCGAACGCTATAGCATTGCGTATAAGCGATTTGTCGTTATAAAGGGAGGAAAGTATCCAATCCTTGTCGGATTTGAGGCCAAGCACATTTGCCTTCTCATCCAATTTGATACGGTATGGTTTCTTGGGAAAAAATGACCAGGAAGAATTGCCCCGTCCCCGGATCTGCATCCTTGCCTGGAAAGATGAAACGTCGGAGTGCTCCCTGAGCGGATCTTCCACCCTGATTGTTCCCGGGACATAATGCACTTTATCCGACACGGCCCGTCGTTCGTCTGTGGTGATATAAACCACGGGGAAATCTCCGGAACATTCCAGGGTAACGGTATAGGAAACTGACGAGCCGTCATAAAGTTCGACGTCGTAAACTACCGGTTCAGCAAAATCCTGAACTGATTCGCCGCTGATCTGCGCTTCGCCACGTACTGAAACCTTGGCTGCCCGGCAGTCGAAATGTGGCCTGAGGCGAAGGTTCTCCTGAGGCCGCGGCCTGATCCCGGTGATTTCAAAATCATTTACGGAACATATAATATCCCCGGAGAGGGTCTGGTTCTCCGAAGAAAGAAAAGAGAAGGTCCTGAATACGTTTTTCGGATTGCATCCACGGGTTATGACAGAACCGTTGCAGAGGTAAATCCTTATGCGGTCGGCATCATACCAAAGACAGATGGGGTACGATTCACGATCACCAGCCGTCTCATAATAGAGGCCGGTATTGACAAGATTTACACGCCACTGCCTGCTGCCTTTATCGCGGGAGAGCACCGGTTCATCGAAGATGGTGCCATCTATAATTTTCAGCTCGTCGTATGGAATATTGATAACCGTCCCGTCATCGAGAAAAACGGCGAGGTAATCGATGCAGTCCTCAGCTTTCTCGTAGCAGAGTCCGCCCTGGAAAGCGTTAATAAGCTTAGTATAATTATACGGTCTTTCGGACGGATTCCCACTACCGTCTAACTCCCCATTCCGATCGCAGGAAAGCGCCGAAAGGACTATAAGTAAGACTGTAAGTAATCTGCGGACCGTATGCATAAAGCAAAAAAAAAAGTTGCGCAGACGCACGAGGGCGCCTGCGCAACAAAAGATTATTTTAGAGAATAGATCCGACAAAGACTACGGAACCATCATCCTCAACTTTGAGGACGGAGATACTTCCGAGAACGCCCGTGTCTTCATCCTTGGTGAGGAGCTTGGCTCCGGACCAGTACCACTTGCCGTCAGCATCGGGACCCTTGGAGTCACGATAGACGATGCCCTGGGCTGCGTCTGCACGGTAGAACAGCTGGTAAACCTCGAACTTGGGATTCCAGATCAGATCATACGTTCCGCGGTCGCCCATAATGATATGATCGACGAAACGGATGGAGTTCTCACCGAGTTCGCTGCCATCAGCCCAACCGGGTCCGGCGGGATTCTGGTTCTTCCAATACTCGTATGCATTGGGATCGGTAATATCCTTTCCGTCAGAGATACGTGCAGCATAAGACTTGCCCCACAGCCAATTGTCTCGGCCGGCATGTGAACCGATCATGTAGGTGTAGCCACCATGGTTCACGAATGCTGCGTTGGAGAATTTACCATCGCCGTTATTTGCCCACCGACTGGCACCCCAGGTCTTGGGAGCGACCGTCCAGGTCTTACCATTATCTTCGGAAACTGCAAATCCAGTCCTGTCAGCAACCCAGTCGAAGGTGATGTTAGGATCAATATCTTCGGCTGTTATTCCGTAGTAGTGCAGATATGTCTTGCCGTTATGGATGAAAACGTCATCCGGAACAATGGAAACCTCACCTTCCTGCAGAGGGATAATCTGAGCAAAGGTGCCCTCACTCTTGTAGAACTTGTTGATCTGTATGGATGTAGGATCGGTAGACTGGGTCTCGGCAATTGCTGAAGAAACCTTGGTTCCGTTAATGACTACATCGGAGAACGCAAGTTTGACCTTGTTATCGGTATCCATCCATGCCACGACCTTTCCGAGTCCGTCGACCTGGTCGAAGGTAGCGTTGGTGATTTTACCGAGTACGGTTGCTGTTTTGGGAGCAGTCGAAATGCCCTTGATGTCAAGCTCCTTGGGATAAACGACCACATTGTCATACTCTGACCAATGAGGACGGGTTGCGGGATCACCCCACATACCAAGGTGAACGAAGCCCCATGCCTGTGAAGGGAAGTTGAAGTCCTCGAACACGTAATGATGCCACTGCTCGTCATCGAAGAACCACCTGCCGTTTTCTACGACATTTTCCGGAGCAGTCTTTGCGCCACCGGAAACCTCCCTGAACCAGCAGCCGAATTCATCGTTGAAGGAGAATCCGGAATAGAAGTCAACGTTGCTCTGAGCCGACACACGTGCATCGAATTCAACGACCCACCATGCATCTCTTTCAGCTGCACAGGCCCTGTAAACGACGCCCTGGCAGAGATTTGTCATATTGACGGCACTGGTCCTTTCCATGCGGAGAGCCTTGGGGGAATTATGTCCGTCGATCAGCGTGGCATTTACGTTGTTGGGATCGTCCCATTTCCATCCGTCCCTGGGGAAGTCCTCGAATCCACCGTCACCAATCATATTGAAATCGGCAGTCTCGAAGGAAGCCTTCATAATGACAGCACCGACGACATTTGTGGGATTAGGATTGACAGGTTCTACCCATTCGAAGGAATCGAATGTTCCAAGGTCGGTAACGGCACCGCACTTAAGTTCGGAACCTTTAACCTTAACCTCGGCATGGCTGTCATCAGACGCGGTGAATGCGACGGTATATCCGGAAACGGTTCCGGGCAGGACAGCCGCATAGAAAGCGCCGCTTATCTCAGCGTTGGTAACCGTGACCTTATTCATGCCCTCGCCGACGATCTCACATTTGGGAGTCTCGGAAAGTTCCAGGCTGCAGGTACCGGTAAGGGCCTCGTTTCCATCAGCCGAAATGGTTACGGAGACTACCTTCCTGCCTGTCGATGCCACATTGAACTTCAGCAGTGCCGGCATAAATGCGAAATTCAGCGCGTCCTTGGTTGAAGCGGCATACGCCACCTGGAAGTTGGCGTTCGCAGCAACCTTTCCGGCCTCAGGAGCCTGGGCAGAAGGAAGCGTGACAGATACTTTACCGGAAGTGCGCTTGTAATCCGCACTGTAAGGGTACAGGGCCAGGAATGCGTCAGCATTAGCATTAGCAGTTCCTTTGATTTCCGTAGCGGAAGTCGCAGTAAACTTCTGGTTGGCCTTGCCATCGAAGATCGAAACCGCATCACCTCTGGTGAAACCGAGGTTCAGGCCCTGGACAGATGCAGCATTAACGCTGAAGGTAAGCTCCTGGTAATCAGGACCGATAGGGGTTTCCGGCTTTTCCTCGCAGCTGACCATCGGGATAGCGATAGCCGCAATGATGAGAAGAGTTTTTGCTTTCATTTTGGTTAGTGTTAATAGTATGATAAATGTACTTATTTGTTTTAGTGCTGAATCGTTTTAGCGTTTCGCAAATATACATCTTATTTTTAGAAAAAACTAATATGGGCCGACTACTTTATCATTATCCGAGAAAAAAACACTATTTCACGATTATACAATCCACACCTATGTGGCCCCATGCCTCGGAACTCCGGTCGGCGACCTCCACATATGCCTCCCTGCCTGAGTAATCCGACAAGTCCCATACTATCTTACGGGAATTTTCCGTATCATGCCCTGTTTCCTTGTTAAGTATGGTTCCCGTAGCAGCATCCACCAGAGCCACATACAGTCTGTCGATATCATTCCCTCCGGCTATATAAAAGGACATGTGCGAAGACGGGGTGATAGTAAATGTATTGGATCTCATGGACCCTGTCTGGGAATCACCGCCGTTGTAGCCGTTTGAATAACTGCAGAATGTTTTCGCTCCCACCATGTCACGGAAGGTCCCGTACTGCGACACGAATGCGTCATTTACCATGTGGGTACCGAATTGGCCTGAAACGTTCCACCCATTCAGCGTTCCGTCCTCAAAACTGTGATTGGCGAGAGCCGAATAATGGGAATCGCAGACATGGGACGCATATTCTTTGCTACCCTTTACAGTTTTCCACACGATCTCGGCTATCCCCACTCCGCCTGCAGCACCTTCATATTTCACCAGGTTCGTCCAACCTGCCGTGGTCACATACCACTTATCGGAGGCACTGTCATAAATAAACTCAGGGCAATGAGCGGAGATACGTCCGGCATAGCAGGGGCTCTCACTCAGTTTCATTGCTCCAGAATAAGTACCGAAGTTGAAGGGATCATCCGAGACGAAAATAATCGAATCATGATACGTAGTCTCATCGGTGGGTGTCATGGTAACGGAGAGTATATACTTTCCGTCCTTGGACACGACGAAGGGAGACTCACATGTGGAATGCAGGGCGATCGGCGCACCTTCAAGATTTCTCAGCGCAAAGCCGCGGAACGTCCAATTATCCAGATCCGGAGATTCATAGACCGCTACCGCACCGCGTTTTACAGATCCGTCCAGCCACATCGACGTGGCGTACATGAGCCACCCCGTCCCATACTTCAGGATCATCGGGTCCCTGGTCTGGGCGATGTCGCCATCTTCCATTATCAGTCCCGGATGATG
The DNA here is from genome assembly GCA_017450585.1 of Bacteroidales bacterium. GTDB lineage: Bacteria > Bacteroidota > Bacteroidia > Bacteroidales > UBA932 > Cryptobacteroides. Next base: position 4,844 of record JAFSTI010000199.1, on the reverse strand, counting down.
ATCCTCCGGGATTATGAGAGTCAACCCGCTTGTCCTGTCTTTCCAGTTGATAAGGTCAGTCGAAGTAGCATGTTCAATATTCCATCTGCCGGGGAGGATGGAAAAATAAAACATATGGTAAACCCCTTCATGGTAGACCACATGCGGCGCCCAACAAAGCACTCCTTCCCTGTTAGGGTTGGGAGTGGGATCAGGCTGTTTATCTAATGCGTTCAGGATTATACCTCCGTTATCCGGATTATCCCTGAATTTACCTGCGGCCAGGCTGCTGCCGACTCCATAGGCAAAATGTGTTTCCTCATTCCCTCCGGCGAGACGGGTGTTGGTTATTCCTATCACATTCCACTTCCGGCCGGCGCTTACATCCGATCCTTCCGTTTTAAAAACGGTATGATCATTAACATATACGCCGACCGAGGGTGAAGGGTGATATAACTCCCTGTATTCCTCGATGAGGACAGGAACGCACCGGGAAGGTACCGGAACATTCGGAGAGACGGGGCCGTCCCCGTCATCGCCCTGATGCGTACATGCGAGGAAACCGATGATTACAGGCAGTATGAGTAAGCTTTTCATCATCTGTATCCGGTTATATCCACCGACATCAAATAGGTATTGTACGGCAGCCACATTGACATTATGAAGTACAACTTGCCGCCTTCCTGCTTCGAGAGAGGATGGATGAAAGAACCATACAACTGGGGATAATCCCTTCCGGAAGCTACCGTGATGGCATCGCTCCATGGCCCTGTTATCTTGTCGGCATAGCGCATGGTGATTTCGTAACGGGGGCCGTTGAAGTAGAGTATCACCCATTTTTCGAATTCAGGAAGGTACTGGAATGACAGTTCGCCCGCAATATCGTCGATGAGTGTCACGGCCTGGTTCTCACGGTCCTTCACCCAGGAAGCCCCGTCCCAGAATTCGTAACTGGCCTGTTTTTCGATGTCAGCTTCCGCTACCCTCGCGAGTTTCGGCTTCGAATCACGTCCGGACTGTGTACCTATCATGTATACATATCCGTCGCCTATGTTGCAGAAACCCACCTGTCCGAAAAAGCTCTCCCCTCCCCAGGTTATACCGGTGACCCTTTCCCAGCTGCCTCCCAGATCCATGGACCGGTACATCCCGGAATAGTTGGTAACCCACCCGTCCCAGGTCCTGATATTGAAGAAATGCACATAATCCATTCCGTTCACATGTACGGCGGCGGTGGGTATGGAGGTATAGTCCCCGCTTCCGTTTGTGATGTGCGCGCTGTAGATTATCTGCCGGGCATTGCCCCGACTGTCACAAGCCGCACCGCTTATCTTCAGGCCGTCCTCCAGGTCCGTATCCTCCGAGAATAGGAGCACATTGCTTCTCCACGAGCCGCCGTTGGGGCCGGGAGCGCTGAAGTTAGGTTTGAAATCCGAGCCAAAAGTGTCTCCGAAGAAGAGCCCGAAGTATCCGGGGGTGATTTCCCAGACTATGCCCAGGTCCGTACCGCCCACATTATATTTGCTGTGGGTATTATTGTTTACGAGGCGCGTCACGGAAGGCAGGCCGTCATGGCCGTTGTCTTCCTGGCCGGTAACCCTGGACAGGACCCTCAGATTTGATATCGACAGCACCCTGTACTTGGATTCCCCTTCAGTTCTGGAATAATCCACGGTTACGGTCACAGTGTTACTCTCGGTCCCGTCATTGCCCGTAAGGGTAAAGCTGAAAGTGAAAGTCTCTTCGTCAGTGGGGAGCATGACATACTTGTAGGTATACTCTTTCCGGAGCACACGCGGATAATACTTGAGGCTTTGGCTGCCAGCCGAATTGCGCTTCTCAATGGTCAAGAACTTGGTCTGCTCCAGACCGTACAGGACGAGGGGTATCTCAAGCTTGCCGTCGGAGGGTTTTACCGTCAGCGACGGGGCTTCAATAAGCAGATCTTCGGGCGGGACCTCCGGAGCCGCCGGTTTATCCGAGCAGGCGGATGCAGCGCCCAGGGCAAAGACCAGGAGAAGTATTAACCTGAAATGCTTCACTTTACGCCTAGTTTTGCTTTTTTACCGGAGACAATGCATTTCTTGACATCAATGGTACCGCTGGCTACATGGATGGAAGGCTGTCCACCCTCGAGACTGACAGTCGCAAATCCGGTCGCGGTGGACAGGAAGGATCGGAAGTCGCCGATCTTCGAATCGATGTACAAAGTCTTGTCGACAGCGTCATAGCGCACACCCGTCAGTGCCTGAAGCAAACTGTAGCTGGACATGGCGCGGGCGTACCAGGATCCGCACTCATACTCGTTGAAGGGGTTACGGACAGTACCGTCATAACGGCTGCGGACGGTGCGCACGATGTCCAGTCCCTGCTCGACCTTTCCCTCGAAAATCAGATGCGAAGCGACCTGATACTCTATGCCCGTCCAGACCTCGTCGCTATAGACAAACGGCAGGCTGGGTTTTCCGCCGCGCGGCCAGGAGCAGAGCAACAGTCCGCCCTCCCTACCCATAGCGTAGCCGGGACGCTGGGGGTTGGCATGGCGGGAAAGATCGTGCTTGAGGTTGTACTTATATACGCTCATCAGGTGCGAGGTGACTTTTTCCCGGTCAATGGGTTCGTTCAGGCCTGCGGCGAGCGACATCCAGCAGCCGATGACACCGTCAGAAATGCATCCGGTGCCGTACTGGTACTTGGGTCCTTCTTTCTCCAGGATAGCACGCGCTTCAGGGCTGTAACCACTGTGAAACATTTGGGCCGTGGTGGGATCTCCGGCATGCAGGTCCTTCCAGCGCACCTGCTGATAAAAGTATTCACCGTTCCATAGAGTAGTGTTCATCTGATTCTGGACTTTGGCAAGCAGGACCTCATAGCGCTTTACATTCTGTTTGAGGAACTTGCCTATCTCGATAAAGCTCTTCAGGGCGCCGGCATAGAAACTGGTGCACATTCCGTCCGGGCCCCAGAATTCGATGTCATAGGTATTGTGGTGCGGTTCCACGAGGGCTCCGACCTCATCCGGATCCCAGGTGCGGATGCAGTAGTCCATGCTCTGCTTGATCTGCGGATACAGGTCCTTGATCCAGGCATTGTCGCCGCTGATCCGCCAGTCGCGATAGACCTTGATAATTCCTCCGAGCTGTCCGTCGCAGGCGGAGTGGAAGTCATGGTGCAGGGGGCGGATAGGGATATTGGCCCGGAAAGCCTGATGGCCTTCGGTATTCTGGTCGACCAGGAATTCGGTCTCACGGAGTGAACGCTCCAACGAGGGGAAGAGATGGGGTACGGCTTGCGCATAGTTCCAAACATGGGTGCAGGATCCATGGCAGCTGCCCCAATTGTCACCGCTTCCTTCCCATACCCAGAAGCGTCCGTCATGCTGACGCATCACGGTGGTGGATTTGAGAATGGTAAGGTTCGCCGCGACGGCTTCTACAACTTCAGCAGGCAGAGTGCTGTCATAGAAGGTGTCGGTAAACAGGGCCGTACGCTCGCGAAGAGAATCGTAGTTGGCATTCCAGTAAGCGGCAACTTCCTCTACGGAAGCAAAGCGACGGCTGTAGTAAGGCTCATAGTGCTCGGGAATATCCTTCCACTCATCAGGATTATAACGAGAACCATAGTCACTCGGCGTGCTGGCTTCGGGGCCGATGCGGTGGAAAGAGGTGGGAGCATACCACGCCATCTTCAGATGGACGGTCTTGCTCTCCCCCGGCTTAAGGTTTACAGGGACATAGAGAGATCCTCCGGGAGCACCGTCACCGGTGGGGCCGGAGTGAAGCTGTCCGTCGGAAGCATGATTCCACGCCATGGTGAGCGGATCGAACCATCCTCCACGGAACCAGCAATAGTCTACGGACGCCTCTTCCTCGGTATAGATGGCGAAGCGGGTCTTAAACTCGGGATGCGCAGGTGTGGCATCCTGGTTCAAGATAAACCCGTTCTTCATTTCCTGCACGCAAGACAGAGACTCGTGAGTCTTGAACATGAAATTCCTGGTGTTAAAGGAAAATACGGCCTCGACAGGTTTAGCCGATGTGTTGGTAAAGGTGTATTCAAAGCCTGCCACGGGCAATCCGGAATCATCCGGATCCCCGGGGATGAAGGGATTCCACACCACGATCTTCACATCCAGAGGCAATTCGTAATCATGTAGTTTGAGTTCTCCGAAGGGGAATCGCATCCGGAATTCACCCTCATCGAAACGGGGCAGTCCCCAGGTGGTCCCGCCTACGCCCATACCGCCGTCCCCGCGTCCGAATTTTTTGAACGCAGGCACCTGGGTCTCGAGCACCCTGGCTCCGTTTTCCATACCCTTGACGCAGATAGCGGCAAATGTGCACGGCTCATGGAACAGTTCGGGGACATGCCTTACGGACATATGGGATATGGCGCCCGTGCCCTCGTAACAGAACATACCCGTACCTATCCCTCCCACTGGCATAGCGACATGGTCGAGCTCCGTTCCGGTGTAAGATCCGCCGAAATCATGGGCGGTCGCCGCGAGGCTGCCCAGGGCGAGCAGCGCGCAGAGGATGATTCTTCTTGTCTTCATATTGTCAATGGTTTGAGTAGATTATTTTTCATTCTCCCTAAGCGCACCGAGCTTGCCACCCGGATGACACCTGACATACTTCTCGGGGGTCCAGTCGTGCTCGACCTGGAGCACAACACTGAGGGCCTCGAGTATCAGCATCTCAGCATTTACGGAGTTACGCGGGGCGCGGTTCAATGGACCGCCCTCTTCGCTGACTCCGGCGAGCAGTGTGCATTCTGAGTTCTTGGATAGCCAGCTGTCAGGATTACCGGTCACGGCTATCACTTTGCATCCGTTCATATGGATGGCGTTTACGGTAGCTTTGAGT
>JAFSTI010000198.1 GCA_017450585.1 Bacteroidales bacterium | reverse complement strand
TATGAGCGTGAAGGTATGGAAAACCTCCAGTGCCACGGCCGGCTGGAGGATACCGTCATCGAGAGTGTCGCGAAGCAGCGAATAAGCCAGAAGGCAGAGCCGCGGGCGGATACGCTTGCCGCCGATGGCTATCATGTAGCGTAGCGGATCGTAAAGTCCTGAGGGTTCGCTTTTGAAGTCAATTTCGGAGAACAATTTTGTTATGGTTTTCTCCAGCGTTTCGTCGGTAATCATGACACAAAGATAGGAAAAATCAATCAATCCGGGACATTCTACAAAGCTCCCAGTATATCAACGTGGCCTCGCGGCATCAGTGGAATCCCTGACAGTTTCGCCATTCAAGACTACGCCGGGACCTAGTCCGGGCTGCGCAGAATCTCACGACATAAAAAGTAGGGAGAAAAACCAGAAGGTAGGGAGAAATGTTTTATCTTTGCCGTGTTAATTGCTTTGGCTATGGCAAAGATGGATGATTTGATTTCCCTGATTGGACGTTATAGAGATTTGGGGATTGATTCACAGATAGATTACGAAAAGTTCTATCTGTATTCTATTATTACTCATTCTACAGCGATAGAGGGGTCTACCGTTACGGAACTTGAGAATCAGATTTTATTCGACGAGGGTATTACCGCAAAGGGGAAGACTCTTTCGGAGCAAATGATGAATCTCGACCTTAAGGCTGCCTATGAAGAAAGCATAAGGATGGCGAATGAGCACTTAGCGATAGATGTCGACTTCCTAAAGTCGCTTGCTCATTTGGTTATGAAAAATACCGGTTCCGCATATAAGACTGCGATGGGTGATTTCTCCTCAGCCGACGGAGATTTGAGACTAGTCAATGTTACTGCCGGTGTCGGAGGCCGTTCATACCTGAGCTACACGAAGGTCCCTGCAGAACTAGAAAAGTTCTGTGACTGGCTAAATACAGCCCGTACGAAAGAAATGTCCATAGCAGAGCGATATAACCTGAGTTTTGATGCGCATTACCGTCTGGTTACCATACATCCGTGGGCTGATGGTAACGGGCGCATGGCCAGACTGCTGATGAATCATATCCAGTTTGAATTCGGACTCATCCCGTCGAAAGTCCTGAAGGAAGATAAAGAAGAATACATTAATGCACTGATAACGACTAGAGACCGGGATGATATAACTATCTTCCGAGACTTTATGACATCTGAAATGATAAAAACGATTTCACACGACATTACGAATTATATCAAATCAATAAACGGAAGTAGGGAGAAAGGTAGGGAGAAAACCGGAAAAAGTAGGGAGAAAATACTGGCTCTACTCAGAGAGTCGCCCCGGATGACGACCTGGCAGCTGGCTGATCAAATAGGAATCTCCGCCAAGGCGGTGGAGAAACACCTGGCCAGATTAAAGGCAGAAGGGCATCTTAGGCGCGATGGCGGAGACAGAGGCGGCGTCTGGGTCGTCGAAATGAAAGAGGACTAGTCCAGCCCGCAGCTGAAAACGAACGAATTATTTGGAATTATGCTTCAGAAACATTATGTTTGTGGAGCATAATTTTATAATATGAACTTTGTCGATAGAGATAGAGAGCAAAAACGGCTCAGGGAACTGCTGAAAGCGGATAACAGCTCCTTTATTATCGTTCGAGGGAGAAGGCGGATTGGGAAGTCAGCGCTCGTTGGCAGGGTGCTGAGCGAGAATGATATTTATTACGAAGCGGACAGAACCTCCGTTTCTAATCAACTGTCTGAGCTCTCTGCCGTAATATCTCACCGCTTCCCGGGCTTTGGAGATGTCATATATAAAGACTGGAAGACGCTGCTTCTGACGCTGAATTACAGGGTAACTGAGAGACTGACCCTCTGCCTGGATGAATTTCCTTACCTGGCGGAAGAGGCCCCGGAACTGCCGTCAGTGATACAGTGGCTGCTAGACCAGAGTAATGGGAACAAATTGAAGTACAATCTGATACTCTGCGGATCATCACAGCAGATGATGTACGACCTGACCCACGATGAAACTTCTCCCCTATACGGGAGGAATGATGCAGACTTTAAGGTAGGACCGATTTCTATTTCCTATATGGGAGAAGCGCTTGGCTTAAATCCTGAACAAACTGTCACGGAATATTCTCTGTGGGGTGGCGTCCCGAGATACTGGAAGTTGCGTGAGATGGCAGGGAGCTTTGCGGATGCCGTGGGGAATAATCTGTTATCTTCTTTCGGGGCACTTTATGAAGAGCCTGTCCGCCTTTTCAGGGACGATATCAAAGACACAGTAAAGACTTCGACCATAATGTCTATCGTCGGAAGCGGCGTTCACCGTTTGTCAGAGATTGCGTCCAGATGCGGCGAACCGGCCACTAATCTCTCACGCCCACTCGCCAAGCTGGTAAATTTGGGATATCTGGAAAAAGATACCCCCTTTGGTGAATCACCCAAATCAAGTAAAAAGAGCCTATATCGCATTGCGGACCCGTTTCTGAGTTTTTATTACCACTTTGTCGTGCCCAACCGCTCTTTCATCGAACTGGATAGGATGGAACCGGTCCACAGCAAGCTCCAGATCAGCCTGTCTTCTCATATTGCATATTGGTGGGAGCATATATGCAGGGATGCCGTGTGTGGTAATGTCATCGATGGGATATGCTATGGTGAAGCGCGACGTTGGTGGGGAAAGTTGCCGGTAAAGGGCAACGAAGGAAAAGTTGAATTAAGAGATGTAGAGCTGGATATAGTAGCAGAATCTATTGATCACTCCACCATCCTGATCGGAGAATGCAAATGGACCGGCCGTGAAAATGGACGGCTTCTGACAAACGAACTCCAGGAGATTGCAAAGTCACTTCCTTTCACCCAGGGGAAGAGGGTCGTCATAAAACTGTTTACAAAAAATCCCCCGGTCGAGGACCAGGGGAATACTCTTCTGCCTTCTGATATTCTGAAACTAAGCAGATAGTTCAGAGCCCGCGGCCGCGGAGGAAGGGGGCGGTGTCGGGTTCGCGTCCCATGAAGGAGACGAAGAGAGTCATGGGCTCTTCGCTGCCGCCTTTTTCGAGGAAGGTGCGGCGGAAGCGCATGGCGAGATCCCGGTTCCAGACGCCGTTAGTCTCGAAGCATGAGAACAGGTCTTTGTCCAGCACTTCTGCCCAGAGGTAGCCGTAGTAGCCGGCGCTGTAACCGCTGGAGAAGATGTGGTTGAAGTAGGTGGAGCGGTAGCGCGGGATGATCTCGTCGATCAGACCCATGTCGCGGCAGACAGCCTCTTCAAAAGTGTCAATATCCACGCCATCAATGCTTTCCAGTTCGTGCCAGCGCATATCCAGGATGGATGCGGCGCAGAGTTCGGTGGTCATGAAGCCCTGGTTAAATGTAGAAGCGCGGTTGATCTTCTCCACCAGTTCGGCAGGGATGACCTCACCGGTCTGATAGTGCTTAGCATACACGGCGAGCAGCTCGGGCTGGAAGGCGAAGTTCTCATTGAACTGAGAGAAAGTTTCCACGAAGTCGCGGGCTACGGACGTACCGCTGATGCCGGCATAGTGGCATTGGGACAATAGCCCATGCAGCGCGTGGCCGAACTCATGGAATGCGGTCTGCACCTCATCCACGGTGCAGAGCGCGACGCCGTTCTCATCCGGCGCGGTGAAATTACCCACATTGACAATAATAGGGCGTACGTTATTACCTTCGGCGTCATAGTACTGCTCACGGACGTTGTTCATCCACGCCCCTCCCCTCTTCGAAGAGCGGGGGACGTAGTCTGTGGTGAAGATGCCGATGAGCGCACCGTCAGCATCCGTAACCTTGTAGGTCTCCACGGCGGGATTGTACACGGGCACGTCGGACAGGGGCTCCACATTCACGCCATACAGCCAGTTCGCTGCGGTGAACAGGCCCTTCTTCACATTGCTGACCTCGAAATAAGGTTTGGTCTGCGACTCATCCAGGGCGTATTTCTCCTTACGGACACGCTCGGCGTAGTACCACCAGTCCCAAGGCTCGATCTTGGATCCGGCGGGCAGCAGGCCGGCGGCGATGTCACGGTCCATAACGGCCTGCATGTCGGCCACCTCTTCACGCGCTTTCGCGACGGCGGAGACCATTATGCTCTCCAGGAATGAATCCACGGTCCCGTGGTCATGGGCCATCTTATCCTCGAGGATAAAGTCGGCGGGGTTGGAATAACCCATGATCCGGGCCTTGCGGATGCGCATACCCATCACATCGAGGATGAGCTGGCGGTTGTCATTCTCACCTCCATTATGTCCGCGGGACGAATATGCCTTGAACATCTTCTCGCGCAGGGAACGGTCTGCAGTCTCGGACATGGCGGTCGGGTAAGCGGACACGCTAATGCCGAACTCTGCTTTGAACGCGTTGCTCTCGGCGAGGATGTTATTGCCAATCTTATTAATCTTTACCGAAGACTCGGAGTTGATCTTCCGGAGCTCGGCCTGCGCCTCTTCGGGGAGGGCAATGCCGTTACGCTCGAAGGCACGGTAGGTCTTTTTCAGGAGCATCTGCTGCTCGCGGGTCAGACCGCTCTGGTCGGCGTTCCACACGGCGGCGACTCTCTCGAAGAGGGCCTTGTCCATGTAGATATTGTCACTGTGCTCGGAGACGACAGGGGTTATCTCATCGATGAGTTTTTCGATCTCGGGGCAATTTTCGGTCTCGGCGACGTTGTAGAGCACTCCGCTCACGCGGGCGAGGATGTCACCGGAACGGTCCAGGGCCGCGATGGTGTTCTCGAAGGACGGGGCCTCCGTGCACGCCTTGATCTCGGCGATCTGTTTCTCCTGCTGTGCTATGCCGGCCTTAATGGCGGGCTTGTAATCTGATATCTTGATGGACTCGAAAGGAGGGATTCCATAAGGAGTGTCCCACTCGCTCAGGAGGGGATTCTGGCGGCAGGCTGTCATAGCTAAAATAGCGGCTGCGATGATTAATATTTTTTTCATGGCTGTTGGACGGGAGTTTCTATTACTTCGACATCTTCCTCGTCGTTAAGTACGAGCTGGATATTTCCGTTATACCAGGTCAGGATGCCGGTCAGGTTTGCATTTGCTCCGTTCAGGATACGGGAGTCGATCTGGTGGTCGGCGAAGTCGGCGTAGCCGTTGGTGCGGACCTGGATATCGGCGCCGCCGGCCCTGAAGTACTGGCTTACGGAGTAGGCCGCAGCGGCGTTATAATAACCCTGCCATACATCCTTGGTGATGGCTCCGCCAAATGCGCTCTGGGGCTCGGCGACTCCGTTCGGGGTCATATAGGCTTTGAATCCGTTCTGAGACATGGCCCAGGTGGTAATGCCGTAATTGCCGGTATCGCTCAGATATGTGGAGTTCGAGTTCGGCTTGGCGTCGTCATAGAGGATGACGAAAACCTTTTTCGAGTATGAAGTGTTCTCGAAGCGGACCAGACGGCCGAAATTCGCGGGATTGGATGCCTGGGAACCCGTAAGCACCGCGGGCGCGACAGGGTCGCCTTTCTCGCCGCGGTAGATATGGGCTGCAATCATATACGGGACATCTATGTACGAAGTCTCGTATCCGCCATTTTCGCAGTAGTATCCGACCTGAACCATGCCGCCATAGGAGCCGATGGTCAGGCCCTTGCATCTTACATAAACCCACTGTCCGGGAGGATAATCATCATACAGAGAACCGCGTCCGATCTTGATTTCGATACCGCCGGTCTCATCCTGGATATACAGGCTCCGATACAGATTACCGGACTTATCGGAGGATATTACCTGACCGCCGATTATGACATCGGTGGAGATGTATACGGGATTGCCCTCTTTAACGTACATGGCCTTCAGACCCGCGATGGTGGTATTCGGGGTCAGGGTCACGGCCTCGGGCTCAACCGGTTCAGCTTCATTTATATAAACCAGGTCGCAGGCTGTCAGGGCGACACACAGAATAAAAAGTAACTTTTTCATAGCCTAGAACCTGAAATAAATGTTTAACATATAGTTGAATCCGCTCATATAGAAGTACTTGGAGTCGAAGCGGTAGTAACGCGTGTCGTACTTGGTATTATCTATGATACGGGTCTGCTCGTAACCGCCGGTCTTAACCCCGCGGTTATTCAGGAGGTTATTCAACTGAAGCGAGAATCCGAGCTGGCGGCTCTTGATGTACCAGGACTTGCCGACACTGAAGTTCAGCAGGAATGCATCCTTGAAGCGTTCCTGGTCGCACATATACTC
>JAFSTI010000017.1 GCA_017450585.1 Bacteroidales bacterium | reverse complement strand
TGCCGCTGACAGGCTTATTGTCATAAAAGAAGGCGACGTGCTTGACCTGGGCGGTAAGAGTCTGCGTTTTATCGCCGCTCCGATGATTCACTGGCCGGAGGTAATGATGAGTTTCTGCCCGGAGGACGGAATCCTGTTCGCAGCTGATGCATTCGGCAAGTTCGGAGCCCTGTCCAAGTGCGGTTTCTGGGGTGAGGAAGACGATGACTGGGCATGCGAGGCCCGGCGGTATTATTTCAATATCGTCGGCAAGTACGGCATCCCCGTCCAGACCCTGCTAAAGAAAGCCGCAGCCCTGGATATCAAGACAATTGCCCCTCTCCACGGCCCCATCCTCCGGGAGAATCTCGGATACTATCTGGATCTGTACAATACCTGGAGCAGTTACGGCGTAGAGACTGAGGGCGTATTCGTCGCCTATGCCTCCATCCACGGAGGCACTGCAGCCGCGGCTGAGAGGTTTGCGGAGATGCTTCGTGAGAAGGGCTGTCCGAAGGTGGCCACCTCCGACCTTACGCGCGACGACATGGCCGAAGCCGTGGAAGATGCGTTCAGATACGGCCGTATGGTTATCTTCGCCGCTTCATACGACGGCGGACTGTTCACTCCCGCATACAACTTCCTCCACACCCTTCAGATGAAGGGCTGGCAGAAGCGCCGTGTAGGCATCGTGGAGAATGGCTCCTGGGCGCCCTCAGCCGGGAAAGTCATGACTGAACTCTTTCAGGGCATGAAAGAAGTGGAGATCGTCGAGCCGATGGTCACCATCCGCTCCCGACTCAAACCAGCCGATCTCCCCGCCCTCGGTGCTCTCGCCGAGGCTATCCTCGGCTAGAGCACCGGGCGCTATATTAGTTTTTTCATTTCCTCCTCGTCCGGGAGCAACTCTTTTAGTTTCTCCCGTGTCATTTTGTATGTTGCAACACCCATTGGACGCTGGTACTCTTGTAGTACATATTCTACCAGGGGTTTATCGGCATCTTTGCATAGTATTATTCCCACTGGGGGATTTTCTCCTTCCAGCCGGTCATCATCGTCCAAAATGTGAAGATAGTGGGATAACTGGCCTATGTACCCGGGCTTGAATGTACCCCTCTTCAGTTCAACTACAACAAGAGAACGCAATATTCTATTAAAAAACAGTAGATCTATCCAGTAGTCGTGCCCAAACTTGTCGTAGTGTACTTGACTTCCTTGATATGTAAAGCCTTTACCAAAGGTCATTATAAAGTTCCTTACATTATGAACTATTTCATTTTCAATAATTCGCTCGTCCACATCCTCGTCTCTCGCCCCTAACTGTTCTACATTGATATAGTCAAGCAGATATTCGTCTTTAAATAGTTGGATAGCGCGGAAGGCCTGCTTGTGGTCTGGAATTGTGGAATTGAAATTATTGGGCATTACCCCCTGATTATTAAATGGATCTTCAGCCATCTTGTTTTGAAGCGCCGTAACACTTAGTTTATAGTCATAGCAAAGTTGTATGTAGTAGCAGCGTTCCTCTTCCGTTTTAGTTTTTGACAATATCGCGATATGATGGGAGAAACCGATACTAAAAAAGGCTGCAACAGGAATACTGGCTAAAGGTGTTATCGACAGTTGTTCTAATTTGGCAGACGCGTCTGCCAAATTAATATCCAAGCATCTCCACTGTTCGTAGAATAGCCTCATATTCCGCAGATTTCGCGGGGAAAAACCGCGTAATCCTGGCATCTCCGCAGAGAGCTGATAGCTGATTGTATCAATGGCATCTTTCCCCCAGAATCCGGAACGAGAGTTATTAGAAATAAATCGGCCAATGCCATAATAAAGCATTAACTGTTCTTGATTGATGCCCGCAAGAGCCTTTTCCTGACTCTTTAGAATTGCTGTCTTTATTTGTCGAACAGCATCTCTGTACTCTGTGCTTAGTTTGTTTTGAAGTATCATAGCTAAATAAGAAGGTTCACGGCAAAGCTAAACAAAGAATCCTGTTATCAACTCTCAATTCGTATAAATCTGCAGACCATCAAAAGAGATATACATTTTGATAATAACAGCAAATTGTCATGTATAATTTGCAAAAAAACCGACTATGACTAGGAAGTCACAGTCGGTCCTCAATTGGCAACTAACCCTCTAGAGCACCGGGCGCAGGCAGAAGTTGAAGGTATATTCGCCGGGCTTTACCTGGTACTCCTTGCGAGGCAGGGCGTTCCAGGAGTTCACGCAGCCGAGACCCATCTGGACCAGGTCCACATTTACAAAGGTGGATCCGGCGGAACGGTTACCCTCGCATGCGAGGTGGCGCAGTTCCAGGGAGTGGCGGTAAGGTCCTTCTGCCGTATTCATATCACGACGGGAGAACGGCAGGGCAGATCCTGAGAACTTCACGGCGGAAGTAAACTCCAGACCACATCCGGCCTCATTCACGACCCTCATCCACTTGAGCCCCACATGGGTACCGGACTCCTGCGGACGCGCATACCCGTAATGGTACTGATCTTCGACCCTCTGGATATAACGTCCCACGAGGGCAGAGCTCTGACGGTCGATATAGGTCTCGAAGGGGCCCTTGCCATAGAAATCAAGCGTGGTATATTCGCCGTGAAGGGCGGTCTCCATACCGAAACGCATCATCAACGGAGCATCCTTCAGGCCTCCCGCATCCTCCATGGACTCGCACACCTCCACTGATCCGTCACCGTGAACGCGATAAACCACATTCACGCGGGCGATACCGGCGATGTCATAAATGGTTTTCACCGTCTGAACATCACCTTCGGAAGTTGCCTCGCAAGAAACGACTTTCATCTCGGGATTACTCCACATTGCGGATTTCTGGTGCATCTTCGCGCCCATGTCATTCTCGGTATATGCCCTTCCGAAGCAAGGCATGAGAGGCGCGCTCAGTACATCGCGGCCGCCAAGTTTAAACGCGGAGAGAGCACCGCAGGAGCGGTCAATCTGAATTTCCCATGCTATCGGGCGCACGCTCAATCCAGCCCCATGGGACTTACGGAAGCCCTTGAAGATAAAGCAGTCAGAAGCTGTCTCCACGGACATCGGAGCATCTTCGAAACTGAGCACCTGAGCCACGTCGGAGATGCAGATCTGGTCATATGCCACCTGGGTTCCGGCCTGAAGAATGCCGTCAGCTTTCTTCAGGACATAGCGGACATTCAGGAAAAGGTCGCCCGGCACATCGCCGATATCCCCACGGGAATAGCCAAGAGATACTTTCTTCTCCTGCTGAGGCGCGATATTCAAATCGGACACCACGCCGCTCAGCAAAGCACACTCACCGTCAGTGAGTTCCCACTCCATGCGGTAACGGCTCAGGTCAATGAAGAAGTTCTCATTGTACACCTTTACCACCCCGGAAAGGGCCTCTTCGGGAGAGGCTGAGGTAAGGATGGAACGGTGCTGGTAAGCCACTTCGTAAGCGTGCGGATGCAGGCTGCGGTCCGCGGCGATAATACCGTTGCAATTGAACGATTCGTCGGTGGCATCGTAATCATTGAAATCACCTCCGAAAGCGAAGATATGGTCATTGCCATTGACGCTCGGATCCACCGGCCACAGGATCGCCTGATCGACGAAATCCCATATGCTGCCGCCCTGATAATGAGGGTATTTGCGGATGAGGTCCCAATACTCTTTGAAGCCGCCCATGGAGTTACCCATGGCGTGGGCGTACTCGCACTGGATCAACGGGCGGGACGGGTTCGACTGCGCGTATTTCTCGCTCCGCTCGTAATTCAGGTACATAGGGCAATAGATGTCCGTATTGCGCTCCAACTCAGCACGTTCGTACTGCACGGGACGGGTCGGGTCATAGGCTTTCACCCAGTCGTAGCACTTCTCGAAGTTCGGTCCGTTGCCGGCTTCATTGCCCAGACTCCAGATAATCACGGACGGGTGGTTGATATCACGCTTCACGGCCCTGGACACGCGGTCGAGGTGCGCGGCTTCGAACTGCGGATCCTTGGCCAGCGTGGTCTCTTTGTAACCCATGCCATGCGATTCGATATTGGCCTCGGCTATCACGTACAGGCCATAGCGGTCGCAGAGGCTGTACCAAAGCGGGTCGTTCGGGTAATGGGAGGTACGTACGGTATTGATACCCAGCTCTTTCATTATGCGGATGTCACGGAGCATCTCTTCCTCCGTCATCACGTATCCGCCAGTCGCGCTCATCTCGTGACGGTCCGCGCCCTTGATGAGGACAGGCTTTCCATTGACCAGCAATTGTCCTCCGCTGATGCACACATCCCTGAATCCCATCTGCAGGCGGGCGGTCTCGCACACGCCCTTCGCATCGCGGGCCTCTACGGTCAGGTCGTACAGTTCCGGGGTCTCCGCGCTCCAGGTCAATACCGGATTCATGCGGCCTTCCACCTGCACGACGCCCTTTCGGGGAGTGCCTTCCAGGCTGACCTGCTTCCCGTCACGGCTGACGGTAAACTTCACGGATTTGACCCCGGAAGTCACCGCGGCCTTCAGGACCATGATGCCGTCCGCCGAAGCGCGAACGACATTGATATCGTCAATACGGGCTTTCGGGCGGGCGCTGAGGTATGTGTCGCGAGCCAGGCCGCTGAAACGCCATAAGTCCTGGTCTTCCAGGTAAGTGCCGTCGCACCAGCGGAATATCTCCAGGGCAATGAGGTTCTCGCCCGGTTTCACGAACTTGGTGATGTCAAAGCGGGCCTCCAGTTTGCTATCCTGGCTGTATCCGGCTTCCTTACCATTAATCCAGACGCGGACGTTGGAAGTCGCGGATCCGATGTGCAGGAAGATATCTTTTCCTTTCCAGTCCGCGGGCACATCGAAGCTGCGGCGGTACTGGCCGACGTAGTTATGCTCTTCGGGGACAATGGGAGGATTATTCTTATAGTGTCCTCTCCACGCGTAACCTATGTTGACATAAATAGGGTCGCCGTAGCCGTTCAGTTCCCAGAGGCCGGGGACCGGGATCTCATCCCAGGACGAGTCGTCCACGGCGGGTTTAAAGAAATCGCGCGAACGGGACGACGGTGACGCGAACCACTGGAAGCGCCATGTGCCGTTAAGCGTAATCTGCTGCGCGCCCGCATCGAAAAAGGCGCGCATGGGCTGACGGTTTCTCTGGAAAACTGCCGGGTCTTTCCAATCTTCCACTTTCTGCGGTGCGGCCTGCACGGAGGCGGCAGATAACAGAAGTGCGGCAACAGTTAAAAGTTTCAATAGTTTCATTGTGCAGTCGGTAATAAATCCTGCTCAAGATAGCAACTTTATTCGGTTTTTTCGTAACTTGACCGGGTATTAAACATCAGTTTGCTTATGAAACGTACTTTTTTGACCGTTTTTTGCTCTATTTTAATAATTAGTTCCTGCGCTTCCGGAGTCAGCAGAGTGGACCGCATCACTTGCGACAGCCGGAATGCACACTATGTTTCAAATGCCGATCCGCTTGTCCCCCAGCAGTTCATTAAACTGCCGGTCGGGACTGTCAAGGCCAGCGGGTGGCTGCTACGCCAGCTCGAGCTTCAGAGGGACGGGCTAAACGGTCATCTGGGTGAGATTAGCGCATGGTTGGATAAGTCTGACAATGCGTGGCTGACGACCGGCGGGAAGTGGGGCTGGGAAGAGGTTCCGTACTGGCTGCGCGGCTATGCGGCGCTCGGATACTCGCTCGGGGACGAGGCCATATTGACAGAAGCCCGGGGCTGGATTGATGCCATCATCGCCTCGCAGCGGGAAGACGGCAACTTCGGACCGGCCATAGCGCGCAAGACGCAATATCAGGATTATTGGCCCAATATGCTGGTTCTGTGGATATTGCAGGACTGGTACGAGTATACTGGCGACGAGCGGGTACTGTCCTTCATGACGCGCTATTGCCACTATCTGGAGACCGTACCGGACGAGGGACTGTTCGCCAGCTACTGGGAAAACAGCCGCGGCGGGGACAATCTCTGGAGCGTGGCATGGCTGTACAACCGCACCGGAGAGGCATTCCTATTGCCCCTGGCCGAAAAGATTCACCGCAACACCGCGAACTGGGCGCAGGACACCAACCTGCCGAACTGGCATAATGTCAATATCGCCCAGTGCTTCCGTGAACCCGCGACCTGGTATATGTTCGGCGGGGATCAGAAGATGCTGCAGGCTACGTACAACGACTATTTCCTTGTGCGCCGCGCTTTCGGGCAGATGCCCGGCGGAATGTTTGCGGCCGACGAGAACGCCCGTCCCGGGTACATCGACCCGCGCCAGGGCACCGAGACCTGCGGATTCGCAGAGCAGATGGCCTCCGATGAGATATTGACCTTAATCACCGGCGACCCGCTCTGGGCTGAGAACCTGGAAGATGTGGCGTTCAACAGCTACCCCGCCGCGCTGATGCCGGACCTGAAAGCTCTGCGCTACCTTACTTCCGCCAATATGGCCATCTCCGACGCGAAGAATCACCGGCCCAGCATCCAGAACGGCGGTCCGATGGTGGCAATGAATCCGTTCAGCAGCCGGTGCTGCCAGCACAATCACGGTTTCGCATGGCCGTATTACTCTCAATATCTGGCACTTGCGACTCCTGACAATGGAGTAGGCTTCACCCTTTACAATGACTGCAGCGCCCGCGTGAAGGTCGGGGATTCCGGACAGGAAGTGACCTTCACGGAGCAGACGCATTATCCGTTTGACGAGAGAATACGCATCACGGTTCAGACTGATAAGGCCGTTTCCTTCCCGCTCTATCTCCGGATCCCGTCCTGGTGCAAACGTGCAGTGGTACGTTGTAACGGGCGCAATATCGCCGCGGGGGCCGGCAAGGGCAATTATCTTCGCGTAGAAAGGAATTGGCGTAACGGGGACCGTATCGACATACGTTTCGCCATGGACCTTTCCATGCGCCGCTGGGACGTGAATCAAGGCAGCGTGAGTGTGGATTACGGTCCGCTGACCCTGTCTCTGAAAATAAAGGAAGAATATCGTCGCGTGGACACACGGTCTACTGTCATAGGCGATTCCAAATGGCAGGCCGGAGCGAATGCCGCCGACTGGCCCACTTACGAGATCCTACCGGGATCCGACTGGAATTATGCCCTTTGCCTCGGCAAGAAAGCCCTTGTGTGCGGGTGCGGGAGTGCCTGGTGCCGTGACATCAAGCTACGACGCGAGATCAAGCTGCGACGCGGCACATGGCCCGCCGACGGAAACCCCTTCACCGCCGAAGGATGCCCTCTTCAGTTCCGCGCCAAAGGACGCCTTGTTCCATCCTGGGGCTACGACGCCACAGGCTTCACCGCTGTCCTCCCCTCCCCTTGCGCTCCCCGCTCCGACCGCGTCGATGACATCACCCTAATCCCCATGGGCGCCGCCCGGCTTCGCATCTCCGCCTTCCCTCCCGCAGAATAATCTGCAAGTTTCATTGCGGCAGAGGTTTCCCGGGACAGCAAGTCTCCCACGCACGCGAGAGGGTTTTCCCGGGACGGCTTCTGCCTGCGCACGCGGGAGGGTTTTCCTGGGACGGCAAGGCCGCCGGGCCCTATCCGTAGCCCGGCGGATGCGCAACCGGACCGGAGAAAACCCGCTCTTCCGGGATAGGGGGCGGCAAATTCCCGGCGAGTGCGCTTATCGGTCCACGGACTGGACCTTTAGGATCAAAAACGGCCATTTTTGTGCTTAAAGGTCCCTCGTTTGGACCTTTATGTACTTTCCTGATTTTGGTTGACTCCGGTTGGAGCCTTTCCCTGAAAGAAGTTGACTCTGGTTTAACTTTATTACTGGTGTAGGTTGACTCTTTTCATTATCCCTACTTTTAGTTGTCTACCCGGGCCTTATCCCGTTCAGGGGTTGACCGATGGCCGGAGGCCGGAGGGAG
>JAFSTI010000197.1 GCA_017450585.1 Bacteroidales bacterium | reverse complement strand
CTTTCGGAAAGCTGCTGGATATAATGGACGCACTGCGTGAGCGCTGCCCGTGGAATGCGGAGCAGACGATGGAGAGCATACGCCCGATGACCGAAGAAGAAGTGTATGAACTCAGCGACGCCATCCTTAAGGACAATGCCGACGCGACCGCCGGAGAAATCGGCGACCTGCTCTACCATATGGTGTTCTACGCCCGGATAGCGCAGGAACAGGGCCGTTTCGACATTGCGGACTGCCTGCAGAAAATCTGTGACAAGATGATATTCCGCCACCCGCACGTATTCGGAGACCTGAGCGGCAGACAACTGACCGCCAAGGAAATAGCCGACACCTGGGAGCTCGTGAAAGCGAAGGAGAAAGGGGGCAATAAAACCGTCCTGTCCGGCATTCCGGATGCCATGCCCGCGATCCTGAAAGCCCTCTCCATGCAGGAAAAGGCCCGCGGATGCGGCTTCGACTGGGAGCAGAAAGAAGATGTATGGGACAAGGTCAGCGAGGAACTGGGCGAAGTGAAAGAGGCGGCGCAAGAAGATGACCGCGCCCACATGGAGGAAGAGTTCGGGGACCTGCTGTTCGCCGTGATTAATGCATCCAGACTCTACGGGGTGGATCCGGAAGCAGCCCTGAGCGATGCCTGTTCCAAATTCCGCAGGCGCTTCGGTTACCTCGAGGAACAGACCCTAAAAAAAGGCATCCACCTAAACGAGCTGACGCTCGCCCAGATGGATGCGATTTGGGATGAGGGTAAGGCCCTAGGACTCTGAAAGCAGACCGGTAATCACAGCCTGGGCGCAGACGCAGCCGAACGTGACGGGCAGGTAGGATATAGTCCCTACCTGGGATTTTTTGTTACGGCTCTCTTCCTCCACGACCGACTCTCGGCGCGGCTTTTCTTCAGAGTACACGGCCTTGAATCCGGTAAAAATACCCAGCCGATGCAGGCGTTTACGGAGCTGGTGCGCCAGCGGGCATTCCCTGGTCTTGGAGATGTCGGCGAGCCGCACGGCAGTGGCATCCAGTTTCGCGCCGGAGCCCATAGACGAGACCAGCGGCAGAGCGTGCGAGAGGCAGTACTGGATCAGTGCGATTTTCGGGCTGAGCGTGTCGATCGCATCTACCACATACGAAAGTTCAAAGCGGCCGAGTACGGCGGCAATATTGTCCTCGCTCAGATACTCGCACACCGTCTGCAGGCGCAGGGCGGGATTGATGTCCAGCAGCCTCCGCCCCACCACCTCGCACTTGGTCTGACCGACGGTAGAGACCAGCGCCGGGAGTTGACGGTTACGGTTCGACTCCGAGACGGTATCATTGTCAATAAGGACAATGCCACCGACTCCGGCACGGGAGAGCATCTCGGCAGCGGCGCTGCCCACTCCGCCCACACCTACGACCGCGACGGTGGCGCGGGAAAGCTTTTCAAGTCCGTCGGTTCCGACCAGCAGTTCTGTGCGCTCCGTCCACGTCATCAGATCGAGAAATTATGATAGTGCGGGCCGAAGCGCTCGAAGGCGGCACGGTCCAGCATCTCGCGGTCATCGGGGTGCGCTATGCCGATGAGCAATTTCGCCCTTTCCTGGAGCGAGCGGCCATACAGGTCCACCGCCCCGTATTCGGTGACAATCCAGTGGGCGTCAGCACGTGGCGTCACCACTCCGGCACCGGGGTTCAGGGTGCTGACAATCTTATTCTTACCCTTGAGCGTGCGGGACGCGAACGCGGTGATGGACTTGCCACCCTCCGACATCGTCGCGCCCTTCACGAAATCGAGCTGTCCGCCCGTGCCGGAGAAAATGCGCGTCCCGATGCTGTCGGCACTGATCTGGCCGGTCAGGTCGACCTCCGTAGCGGAATTGATCGCCTTCATGTGCGGGTTGCGGGAAATCACCCAGGGGTCGTTGGTGTACTTGATATCGCGCATCAGCACATCCGGGTTATGGTCGATGAACGAGTAAACCTCCTGGCTGCCCAGCAGGAACGAGGCCACGACCTTGCCGGTGTCCACGGCCTTACATGCGCCGTTGATAACACCTTTCTTGATGAGACGGAGCAGTCCGTCCGCGAACATCTCGGTGTGCAAGCCCAGGTTCTTGTGATTCCCGAGCTGGGCGGCGAGGGCGTTCGGCAGGGCACCTATGCCCATCTGTATGCAGTCTCCGTCTTCCACGAGCGCGGCACAGTTCTTTCCTATCAATATTTCCGTTTCGGTAGGTTCGGCGAATGCGGCAGTCACCAGAGGCGTGTCATCCTGAACCAGGTAATCGAACTGATCCAGCGTCAGCAGGTCTCCCAGGGCGAAAGGCACATTAGGATTGACTACGCCGATTACCAGATCCGCCGATTCCACCGCGGCCACGGAGCAGTCCACCGAGGCACCCAGAGACACACGACCCTCGGAGTCGGGGAGTGATATCTGTACCAGCGCGGCATCCAGATGAAGGGCGCCGCTGCGATATAGTTTCTGGCTCTCTCCCAGATGCACGGGGAGATAATCGGCATAGCCGGCATTTACATTGGCTCGGACATTTGGCCCGAGGAAGAATCCCTGGTCGAAGAATATCCCTTCATAACGCGGCTCACTATAGGGGGCCGGGCCCTCGGTATGGAAATGGTGAAAGTGCAAGTCCTTCACATCCCCTGCATCCGCCCTGCGACAGAGAGCATTGATCAATGCATGCGGCACGCTCGCCACACTGCTCAGATGGATATGGCTGCCGGACTTGACGTGCGAGACGGCCTCATCGGCTGTTACGAATCGGATTCCCTTCATATTGAGTTATATCTGCACAAAGATAAGAAAAAATCCGCCAAGGCATAAGCCCCGGCGGATTTCTCATTACCGGCTAAGCCGGCTCAGCACTTGATTAGTCCTCAAGTTTGTAAAGCTGGATGTGAGCACAGTCAGCAGCTTCTTCATCCTTGATAACTCCGAATGCATTCAGCGTGGTCGAATATCTAAACACACCGGTATTGGCATTACCAGCACTGTTGGTGTTGTAGATTCTCACAGAATGGTTCGTTTCATCATAAGTGATCTCCTGATAGAAGCGGTCATCCGTGTTATCATTCAGCACCAGACCTGCACCAGTATTCTTACCCTGAACGCCGATGCAACGGATATCGCTGGTATTCCTTATCGTATACGATCCGGCAGGAGCCTTGGCATGATTATTAAACTTGATGTGCAGAAGGACAGCCTTGAGGGCATCCTCGGCAGGGATGATATTGCCATTCTCAATCTTAACGGGAACGGAAGGGCCGGAATCAAGTTCAGTACCGGTAACATCGCCCTTCGATCCGTCGAATGCGCGGGCACCCACACCATCGACGCCTTCGTAAACCATCAGGTAATCACCGCACCAGTCAGTAGCAGGAGCGGCAGTGACCTTCACGAAGTTCTTATCCGGCTTGCGGCCCTGCGCGACGTTGATCACGCCTACCACATCGGGAAGCTCAGTGTTGGGATCCACGAGTTTGACGGTGATGGTTCCCTCACGGCCTTCCTCGGTGCTGGCATTGGCGGAAACAGAGTAGTACAGAACATCGCCGAACACGCTGGCGTCGGTGACGCAGCCGGTCCAGCCGACCACCTCCGGCATCCAGGGATTGGCCTCGGGATTATTCTCGGTCAGGATCGTATACTCTCCGCCCTCGATGCCTGATGCAGAGACGGAAATGTCACTCAGTACCAGACGGGGCATAGGGTTAGGTGCAGGGGTTCCCCAAGGTACCAGATAAGGACAGGTGTGGGCGTTCTCGCCTTCTCCGAACAGGGTGAAACGAGGCCAGTTGAGGCCGCTCAGGTTGAAGAAGAGGTGACGCTTGTAGGCAGACTTGGTAGCCACGATACGGTAGCCATCCACGGCGTTCTCACCGTTAGCGCAGATATCGAAGTAGGAACCGGAATCGGGGGTCTCCAGGAAGTCCACGGAGTTTCCGTTCGCAGTCGCAGTGGCGGTCATGTATTTGCCGTCAAAGTTCTTGATGGTGTACATACCCGCGTACTCACCCTCGGTGACCTTGGCGATGGTAAACTTATATTCGTCGAAGGAAAGAACATCAAGAGGATTCTCATTCTTGCCGTTTTCGTAGAAGATGTCCAGATTCTCATCGTAATAGATCTGGCTGTCTTTGACCACGACCTTCTTGGCGAATATTACGGTATTCTGACCGCCGCTTCCATCATAAGCGCCCGGTGTCAATGCGAGTCCGTGAGCGGCATACCAGTTCTCGTCGGGATGGCCGGCGATCATATAGTCACCGGAGAGATCCTCGGCGGGTTTGTCGAAACTGAAATTCAGGACCTTCTCATGACCGGGAGCGAAGTTCACGGCCTCGGTCAGAGTGACTTTTTTCGCATAGCCGTTGACACGGAGCTCCAGGACATCGCCGATAGCGGCCTTGAACGGACGGATTCCGAGATAGAAGTCAGCCGTCGCACCGGGTGCGAGCGCTTCTCCTCCCGCGACAGAAAGTCTGGCATACTTGTTTTCATTGCCTGCTGCAGGCTTGAATGTCAGCTCCTCTTTCGTGAAGTCGACATAGAAACCTCCGGAGATAATTTCATTTGCGAGAAACTCAACATTTGAAATGCGGATAGGCTCGGCGGTGGAATTGGTCACCTTCACGTTCAGAAGTGAAGAAATATGCGTCATAGCGACCACGAGAGGGGCGTCGGCCGGAGCGTTCCAGATGTGGCCGTACATAGGGAAGCTACCCTGGCCTGCGATATGGGCGCTGCTGCCATACGCGGCCTGCTGCTGACGCGGGACTCCGACATTATAGCTGACACCGGTTCCGTCCGGGCTGGTAAGGCCGCCACGGTACTGGTTCAGAATATACCAGTCGTAGTACGCTCCGGGAGTGAGCTCAGGTAAAGTACCTTCAAACTCGGCGGAGGTAGCTCCACCCTGGGAGGTCTGGAACTTCACATCTTTCACATAGTCAGTCGTCCCTGCGATGGCATGGAAAACCGTGAGGTTGTCGCCCGAAGACCAGAGGGTCTGCAGGCCGTCATTAGTAGTCTTCATCTGGATAGCCGTAGCAGTAATGGTGGCTTTTTTCCCATTCCTGCTTTCGGGTCCTGCGAATTCTGCCTTCTGGCAGTTGGTGAGGCTGAATGCCGCTGTGAGCATCAAACCTGCGAAAATCATAAATTTCTTCATAACTCTTCAGGCTTAATGTTAAAAGGTTAACTGTCCCGGATCTACGACCCAGTCATTCGTGCCCGTACTTACGCAGAGCACATTCTCCTCGATGGTCAGAGTTTCCTCTGAGACGGGAGCGGTGTACATTTCACGTTTTTTAATCTCCATGATGTGTAGCTTATAATTGGTTTGTCTTAATGTCTATTGACCAGCGAATATATACAATATCCTTCGGTTTGCCAAATAGTTTACGCACAAGCATGCGGAATTGGCATATAATTCTGCTTATATTGAACGAAAAATCAGCCGCTCCGGGATGGAACGGCTGATTAAAAACAGAGTAAATCCGAGGACTTAATCCTGCAGTTTGTAAAGCTGGATATTAGCCAGAGTAGTGCCTGTCTCGGAAGCGGCCAGTGCATCATCGGCTATACCGAAACGACGCTCGGTGACATTGAATCTCCAGTATCCGGTAGAGTTGGCTTTCTTACTGTCAGGGACATTATGGATCTGGACGCAGTTATTCGTGCTGTCATAGGATATCTCCTGATAGAAACGATTATCCACATTGGAATTGAAGGCTATAGAACTTGAACAGTTCGCGGCCTTTGCTCCAAGAGTGTGACCGGGGCCTCCGGCTGCAAGTGTAGACTGGGGGTAGTCAGCGATAACGGTGGCGCTATAATTGACACCGTCAACGGCATCGGCCGTCCAGATGGAATAGGAGCCGGGGATCGCGTTTGCAGGCGTCTGGGTACCGGGATTATTTCTGATCAGGGCACGGACAGCGAGCAGGTCATCCGTAGCAGCGATTGAATCGCCATCTATCTGGACAGGGACAGTGATGTCACCCTTATCCTGATTTCCATTTCCGGTCCAGCCCATGCTCAGCACCAGAGGATTGGCATCTCCATCATATACGATCAGGTAATCACCGACCCATGAAGCGGGCTCTGAAGTGACCTTTACGAAACTCTTGGTAGGCCTGCGTCCCTGGGTCACTGAAATCGTGGCCTGAACGGGAGGATACACAGAATTAGGATCGACCAGTTCAATCAGGATAGCACCTATTTTGGCTTCCTCAGTGCTTTCATTTGCAGAGACTGTATATAATACGCTCTCTCCGAAAGTAGATGCCGCCGTGACACAGCCACTGGTGCTTACGACTCTCAGTTCCCATCCCCAAGCCTCATTATTCTCTGTGGTCACCTTGAACTCGATATCGGATCCACCGGAGAAGCTGACGCTAGTCTCGGCATCATTCATACGAGGTAGAGGATCCATCTCGGGTTCACCCCAAGGATAGAGATATGCGCAAAGCCTGTTATTGTCGTTGTCATTAAACAGGGTGAAACGAGGGTAGTTGTTGTTATTAGGATTGAAACCGAAATGGCGCCTGTAAGAAGCGTAAGGCGCAATGATACGATAACCATCCTTGGCATCTGTTCCGTTTGCATTTATGACAAAGTAGGAATTGCCGTCGGGAGTCTCCTGGAAGTCCACGGAATTACCGCCGTCATTGGCAGAGGAACTGAGGAACTTTCCATCAGGGCCTTTTATAGTGTACAATCCGGCAAATTCACCCTCGGTAACCTTCGTCAGAGTATACTTGAAATCTTCTATTCCGTTGTCAGGAGATATCTCTTCACCCTTTCCGGTGATGCTCATAACCGCATCATAAAATATTTTGCTGCCGCCGAGACGGATTTTCTTACTGAACAGTACGGTATTATTTGCTCCCCCGTCATAAGGATTGCAAGGCAGCGCCAGGCCAATGGCGGCATAGAGGTCATCACCGTCCCAGCCCCCTATGATATAATCACCAGACAAATCCAAAACAGGCTTATCATATCTGAAGTTGATTTCTTTCATATGACCAGCCAAAAAGTCGACAGGCTCGGTCATAGTCAGCTTCTTAGAATAACCATTCACGCGAAGCTCAAGAACATCACCCGCCTTGGCGCTGAAAGGTTTGACTGCGAAGTAGAACGATCCTGATTCCCCAGGGTTAAGCACGGAAGCGCCGGCCACGGTAAGGAATACCCGGTCCAGCGGAGCAGCTCCGGTGTAGGTGATACTTTCACCTGTGAAGTCAATAACATAAGTGCCGCTCACTTCCCGTCCGTCAGCGATAAACTCGACGGTAAGAGGGTGCAGTATTTCGCTGGTAATATTGGTAACATTGACTTTTATCAGGGATGAAACATGGGTCAGCTTAACAGCAAGCTCATCTTCAGCGGCTGCGTTCATAATCTTACCGAACATCAGATAATCGACGCCGGAGATATGGGCGCTGCTGTTAAGGCCGTTCTGAATGGGACGGGCGGCACCCGCAGGAAGATTAACACCGGTACCTATCGGGCTCGTCAGGTTCGTTCGGTAATTATAGAGGACGTACCAGTCATACTTGGCACCGGGAGTGAGTTCAGGCATAGTCCCGGTGAAAGACCCGCTGGTAGAACCGGCCTCTCCGGCAAAGGTGAATTTTTCATCCTTCACGTACTCGGTCGTACCCGCAGGGGCATGAAATACGGTAAGGCCATCTCCGGAAGCCCAGAGGGTCCTGATTCCGTCATTTGTATTCTTAACCTGGTCGGCGACAACGCCGATGGTCATTTTACTCCCGGCCTTGGTGGGCTCGGAAAATGAGAATTCTGCCTTCTGGCAGTTGGTCAGGCTGAATGCCGCCAGCATCAAACCTGCGAAAATCATAAATCTCTTCATAACTTCTTAGGTTTAATGTTTAGAAAGTAAGCTGGCCGGGATCCACGACCCAGTCATTGGTACCCGTACTCACGCACAGTACCTGCTCGCCCTCGAGAAGGTTTTCCTCGATAGCGGGAGAAACATAAGTTTCCAGTTTAACAACTTTCATATTAGTGATAAATAGTAAGGATTAGTCTTCAAGTTTATACAGCTGCACAGGGGCGAAGTCCTGGGGATGGGAACTGATACCGAAGTTCTTATTCGTGAGATCGTATCTCCAGTATCCCATACTCTTTTCAACTCCGGAGTCATTGTAAATGCTTATACTCTGCTCCGTACTGTCATAGTGAATCGTCTGATAAGCATTTGCAGGATTGAAACTGTTCTGGTTGAAGCGCAGGGTGGCTGCGGAGACATCGGCATTCTTAGCCAATATCTGCACCAGTTTCTGCTCATTCCAGATACTGTAACCATCAGTTTCGTGACCAGGATAAGTAGTCTTCTCGATACGGACCATACAGGCCTGCAATTCATCGGTCGCGGAGATAGTGCCATTCGAAATGGCTACATTAACCTTCGGCCCGGTAGTGAGGGCTGTTCCGGTCTGGGATCCGTCGAGTGCAGCGAGGCCTTCCTCACAGACAAGCAGGTACGCTCCGGTCCAGTCATCCAGTTCTGAAGTGACCTTTACGAAACTGCGGCTGGGCCTGCGTCCCTGGGTAATCGTTATGGTCGCCGTGACATCGGGATAGTAACCTTCCGGATCAGACAGCTTGATAACGATTGTTCCGACGCCAGCTTCCTCAGTACTGATATTTTCAGGCACAGTGTACATCAACACGTTTCCAAAGAAAAACGCTTCAGAAACACAACCAGTAAAGGACTCCACGTCGAACTCCCAAGGATTGGACTCACTGAAGTTCTCAAATTTGGGCGTGTATTCTGCATTCTCGCAACCGGAAGCGCCGACGGTAATAGAATCATCAAAAAGGCGGGGAAGCGGATCTACCTCAGCATTTCCCCAGGGGATCAGGAATGCGCAGGTATTGCCGTTATTCTCCTCCGGGAACACGGTGAAACGAGGATAATTGCCATTACTGTAATTGAAGAAGAAATGACGCCGATAGGATGCCATCGTAGCGACGATACGATAGCCATCAACGGCATCTTCACCGTTTGCGCAGATATCGAAATACGAGTTAGAATCCAGTTCCTCTTTGAAATCAATGGAATTACCTGTATTCTCAGAAGAGCACAGGTACTTATCATCGCCATTCTTGATGGTGTACATGCCGGCATAAGGGCCATCCGTGACCTTGGCGAGGGTGAATTTATAATCGCTAATTTCAGCAGGGAGGGCCTCAGAGACAGACATGTCAGCATCGTACATAATCTTTCCTCCATCCATACGCACTCCCTTCGAAAACAGCACCAGATTCTGCCCGTTTGATCCGTCGAAAGTTGCCGGCGTCACAGGAAGAGTAATGGCGACATAAAGTTTATCATCGTAATAACCGCCTATCATATAGTCACCGGAAAGATCGACGGCCGGTTTGTCATAACTAAAATTCAGAACCTTCTCGTGACCGGGTGCGAACACAGTCTCTTCAGTAAGCACAAGTTTCTTTGCATATCCGTTAATCCTGAGTTCGAGCACATCTCCGACCTTTGCGGTAAAAGGTTTCACGCCAAAGAAGAAATCCGCCTCAGCTCCGGGTTCGAGCGTAGAACCGCCGGTGACAGCAAGACGGGCGTAATTGTTAGTAGCATTGGCTGTGAATGCCGGTTCATCTTTAGTAAAATCCACGTAGAATGTTCCGCTGATGTCTGTCCCGGCGATCAGTTCCACATTGCTTACGCGGAGTTTCTCTCCGGAAGCATTTGTCACGTGTACTTTCACCAGGGAAGTCAGATGAGTCATCCATACTGACAGCACATCCTCGGCAGCGGCATTCCAAATATGCCCGAACATAGGATAATTACCCTGCCCGGAGATATGAGCGCTGCTATTTACATCTGTCTGGACCGCACGGGGGATTCCGACATTGTAAGAAACACCGGTACCGTCAGGACTGGTAAGGCCGCCACGGTACTGGTTCAAGAAATACCAGTCATAGCGGGCTCCGGGAGTCAGTTCTTCAGCCAACTCGCCCTCGAACATCGCTGCGGCGACACCGGACTCAGTGGTCTTGAAGGCACCGTCTTTTACATACAGGGTATCTCCGGCCAAAGCATGGAACACGGTCAGGTTATCACCGTTATCCCACAGGGTCTGGAGTCCGCTGTTGGTAGTCTTTACCATTCCGGCAGTAGCTCCGATGGTGAAATGACGCCTGGCGCCGGAAGGCTCCATAGCAGAGAACTCCGACCTCTCACAATTGGTCAGGCTGAATGCCGCCAGCATCAAACCTGCGAAAATCATAAATCTCTTCATAACTCTTCAGGTTTAATGATTAGAAAGTGAGCTGGCCAGGATCCACGACCCAGTCATTGGTACCCGTGCTCACGCACAGTACCTGCTCGCCCTCGAGAAGGTTTTCCTCGATAGCGGGAGAAACATAAGTTTCAAGACTTTTCATAACAGCGTATGTTGAAGATATTACTTAAGTGCTTCTATCACAGCCGTGTTCGCCTCTTTCACGCGAGCTACATCCATCTTGATGATTTCGCGGTCGTAGGTCATGAGTCCGTTCACTTCACCCTCGACATCGGTAGTCTGGGTATAAACGGCGCCGCAGTAACCGTCAGCGACCATGTCCTTCATGATGCCGGCATACTTGACATATGCATCGGTCACTTCCTCACCTGTCTTATACTGGACATAGCCCCACTTACGGCCGATTTCCCAGAGATGACCCTCGATAGGCAGTCCGATTCCACCATACTCACCCACGACATTCACCAGTTCGGGATCGAAATGCTTCGTGCGGCGGGGGGCAGGATAGGTATGGATGTCAATGATGTCGCCGACACCATGCTCGAAGTTACCTCCGGAAGCCATGTTGACAAGACGGGTAGGATCGGCGGCACGGGTGAAGTCTACGGCATCAGCCGTACGGAACTGGCCCCAGGCCTCATTGAAGGGCACCCACATCACGATGCAGGGGAACTTCTTCAGCTGAGCCATAATTTCACCCCATTCCTTATAATATGTAGCGCACTGCTCGTCGGTAACGGGATAGTCGGTGCCCTCGTAACCGGCCCACTTCTGTTTGTGGTTATCGGCGAAGGAAGGCATGTCCTGCCAGACGAGGATACCCATCTGGTCGCAAGCGTAGAACCATGTATAGGATTCGACCTTGATATGCTTTCGGATCATATTGAATCCGTGATCAAGGGTAACCTTCAGATCATACTTCATAGCCTCATCGGTCGGAGGGGTGTAGAGACCGTCAGGCCACCAGCCCTGATCGAGGGGACCATAGTGGAAGATAGGCTCGTTATTGATAGCCATCACCTTATGTCCGTTCGCATCTTTTACGATGGAGACCTTTCGCATGGCAGTATAGCCTTGAACGGTATCCACAGCCTTACCGTCACGCACGACACTGATCTTCAGACCGTAAAGGTACGGGCTTGCAGGAGACCAGGTCTTCATGTCAGGGACATTAAGGACCGCAGGTGTACCGGGCACAGCCTCGACACATGCAATCACCTTATCAGAAGGCTTGCAGGTGCAGTAGCCCACCGCGCCCTCGAGCAATTCGACCTTGACGGCATCCCCGTCTGAGATGCAGGCATCCACAGTCACGGCCAGCGTGGCGGCATCGATATCTGATACTACATTGTAATCAACAATCCTGGACTCGTCCACCGGCTCGATCCAGACGCTCTTCCATATACCGGTCACAGCGGTATACCAGATTCCGCGGGGCTTGAGTACCTGCTTTCCGCGAGGCTGGGAATCAAAAGCATCGGTGGCGTCAGTGACCTTCATCACCAGCGTCTGCTCTCCGCCCTTGATATACGGAGTGATATCATACTCGAATGAAGTATAGCAGCCAGTGTGTGTCTCCAGCTTCTGTCCGTTGATCATGGGTTCTGCCATCCAGTCCACTCCGTCGAAGTGAAGGATAACCTTCTTTCCCTTCCACGCCCTGGGGATACGGAATGAGGTCCTGTACCACAGAGCCTGCTCGGGAGTAACGCTGCGTCCGACACCGGAAAGGGAAGACTCCACAGCGAACGGAACCAGAATCTGTCCGTCGACTCCGGGCATGCCTTCAATATCCTTTGCACAGATAGCATAGTCCCACAGGCCGTTAAGGCACTTCCAGTCAGAACGCCTCATCTGAGGACGCGGATATTCGGGATGTGCATTCGCGGGGGATACTTCTGCCGCCCAGCGGGTCTTAATGTTTTCACCTACCGGTTCCCACTTCGGGGAGGAACTACAGGAAACGGCCGTCAGCACTGCTGCGGCAATGAATACTATTCTCCTAATGAACATTTTTGAATGGTTATTGTTAATAAACTTGACGCAAATATATACATTATTTGACAAAAAAACTAAAGTGGACCCGTCCATACTTTTTCTCTTTCTGGAAAAAGGGGTGTGTCAAAAAAGAATGTTCATCCCCATGTTCGAGGATAAAAAGGCAGTCAGGATAGAGAATATCAGCAGCAAAGACCTTATCCGGAATGGTCTCAAGCCCATCAAGCGCATAAGGCGGATCCGCAAATACGATATCGAATTTCTCATGACAGAGAGGGAGAAAATCGAAAACATTATCCCGAACCACGGTGACGTTATCCAAGCCCAGACGGGCAGCTTCGCGACGGATGAACGAAGCATTTTCACGGGCCATCTCCACAGACCATACCCTGGATGCGCCGCGGGAGGCAAACTCGAATCCTACGGAGCCGGTCCCTCCAAACAGATCCAGCACCTTCAGGTCCTGGAATTCATACATATTATCGAGGACATTGAACAGTCCCTCCTTAGCGAAATCGGTGGTCGGCCGCGCTTTGTATCCGGCCGGAGGGTCTATGGATTTCCCCTTATGTGTACCGCCAATGATTCTCATTAAAGGCGTTCCACTGATTTGAAATAACGATACAGAGACATCTCCTCGTCAGGACCCAGAGGCGTGCGGAAACACACGGTAGAGAACTCCGGATTAAGCTGAAGGCTCTTGACTGCTGAGAAGATGAAATACTGTGCAGTAGTAAAATCCTCTGCGGGAAAAGTATTACAGAGCAGGAGTTTGTCTCCGCTGGCTATGGCAAGCGACAGGCATCCGTGCTCCCAAGCGGCGAATATCTTATTATATTCAGGGCAATGCGGCAGTTCCGAAAGCAGATAATACAGCTGCGGATACCCGTCTGTCGCATGCGAATATACCAGATATGCATCCAGGCGTTCGATGAACACGTAGCCCACCACGTCGAGGGGGTCCAGCACCGCCACCTCAGAAAGAATGCGCCTTGGCTCCTGCACGTCGAAAAAGCGTGAAGGCACCAAGGTGCACTTGGGGATAACGGACATGTCTGATGCGAAGGACTACTCCCAGTTACCTGCGTTATTATTCGGGGCTGTTACGCTACCGACCTGCAGGCCCTCGTAACGGTTCTGGGCGCGCCTCTCAGCATCGAGGTTAATCCTAAGCTGGTTATCCAAGCCCTTGAGAAGGAGCTTGTAGGGCATCTTGGCCTCGAACAGAGGCACCTTGACACCGGAAACCATCCTCACCACAGACTCCATCTGTACAGGCTCACCACCGGAGAACGGAATAGTCTTCAGAGAATCAATATTAAAGTCCTCGCGGCCGTTGAAAAGAGTGTCTCGCACGGGAATCTTCTGCTCCACGGTAAACACCAGATTCTTATCTCCGGCAAGATACATGTCATACAGGTCCTTCGGAGTAATACGGCGCTTAGACTTCTTCACGGCGGCAGTATGTGCCACAGCCACAGAGTCATCCATAGAGCCGATTTGCATCAGGATAACCATCTCACCGTTCTCATAGAAATACTTCAGGGAGTCGATGGAAGACGCAAACTTGCCGTTTGCGCTCTTATACTCGGTCTGCAGGGTCCTGATATCCTTCAGGCGCTGGATGGCCACCTGCTCACGCATGTCCTTCTGCTTGTTAAAGTTTACAGGCTGCATGATGCTGCTGATAATCAGCCACACCAGGACTACAATGATGGCCGGGAGGATGATGCCGGTCAGGATGATTTTCAAGGCTTTGTTCATTATACTGTGTTTTTTATCATTCAAGTGACCTACAAAGTTATGAAAAAAATTATGGATTGCAATATTCTTTGTAAATTTGCGACTACATAAATGGAAACACTCAGCGCACAGAAGCTAGAACAGCTGGGCGGAATGCTATCCGCGACATCCAGCCCGGTTATCCTGGTCCACCAGCACCCGGACGGAGACGCCGTGGGCAGCGCTGTCGCGATGGCCGTATTCATAAAACAGGCATACGGCACAGCACCTAAAATCCTTCTCCCTGACGAAGCCGCATACACACTCGACTTCCTTCAGGAAATCCACCCCGTCATCATCTATTCCCGGAAGCGCAGCGCAGCGTTGAAGGCAATAGCTTCAGCGGATCTGGTCCTGTGCCTGGACTGCGCATCTCTGGAACGTACCGGCGAGCTACGGGACGCTGCGGTAAAGAACCCGGCCCCGCGCATACTTATTGACCACCATCTCACCCCTCGCGAGGATGAATTCACACTGGTCTTTTCCGAAACGGAGATTTCCTCCGCATGCGAATTGCTCTACCACATACTTAAGGGCCTTAACCGGCCGGAGTGTCTGGTCCGCAGCTGCCTGGAGGCGATATTGACCGGCATAACGACGGACACGAACAATTTCGCCAATTCCGTTTTCCCCACCACCCTCACTACCGTTTCCGAGATTCT
>JAFSTI010000196.1 GCA_017450585.1 Bacteroidales bacterium | reverse complement strand
CCATAGCCAGGGCTGCCAATGCAATAATGATTTTTTTCATATCAGTAATTTGTAATAATTGATGGCACAATGAACCGATACAAAATTACAAAGAAAGAAACGCACCCATAGGCTCCTTTTGTTCAATTATTTTACTGCCGGTTCAATCATTCTTGGGATTGTCGAAAAGACTACTGCCCATCGACGTCCTGCGGGGCTTTGATGTCCGGACGGCGGCAGTTGCCGTGTAATGTAAGTTATTGAGTAGCTGAGAGATACGGAATGACGGGTGCACCTCCAGGTGCACCCGTAGTTTTATAACAAGCTGATACTCAGCGCTTACAGCCTCACGCGCTTCTTCGGTGCAGATCAGGTGGTGTGGCGTCGCAGGTTGATTCACAAAACGTCGCAGGTCTGCAAAAAAAGGCTGAACTGCGATGCTATACGCTCTGAGTCCACGATTTCCGTCGCAGTTCGGCCGAAAAATGCAGACCTGCGACGGAATCAGCCTGTATTTTAATGTGGTGTCGCAGGAAAGTAGTTAGTTGCGCTGCATCTGCAGATAAAAGATACCGTAGTAAGCGCTTTCGCACATGACAATGAAAGGGGTTGAATGATACGTGTGGTTGTATGCGTTATATTCCAGCAGAATCTCTTTGGTGTCGGAAAGATCCATGGTCTCCAGATCGAAGGCATAAGCGTAAAACTCAAGATACGAACTGTTGGTGAAAACGTACTGCCCGTCCGGAATGGAGATATCACCCGAATCCAGGACTGTGCCAGTCATAGGAGAGCCCATACCCCAGAAGTTGGAAACATACACTGTGTTGCCGGATGAGTTTATCCTGGATATTTCCATCTCGTACCCATTGGACTCCTTCCACTCGGATCCATTCAATAAATACTCGTTGACGGTGTACGTTCCCAGCACCTTTGACAGGGGGTCTTCTTCACCCCCGCCGCCGGATCCACCTCCGCCGCCCGAGCCGCCGTCCTGGACCGGGCGTAAATAGTAGTGCTGGCTGGCATTGTAAGGATAGGACAGAATGGGAAGGTCGGTAGTGGTCATATTCCTGTCCGGCAAATAGTAATAGCCTATCTGATAGCGATCCCAAGTACCAAAAACATATTCACTTCTGGTTGAGCTAGACAAATAAGTGTTGCTGACCAGAGAAATCCCTGAGCGATACGAATCCTCCAGCGACTCGCCCGGAATAAAGATCTGATTTCCGTTAGGGCCAGTGATGAGCACTCCGTTGTCAATGGCCTCAAAGGAGCACCGCTGGTTCAACTCCTCCACTTCTTCCTTGGAAGGCAGTCGCATCCCGCTTCCGAACGCCTTGGCCAGATCTGATGAGCTATATCCGGCTGCTTGGTCGATACCCATCTCCCATGGCGATGAGGTGCCACAATTGGTGGTTCCCCACAGGCAGCTAAGGCCAAGGTCCACAAATCCGCTAGCCTGAGCAAGGGAGCGCATGGTGACCTCGCGGGGCTCACAGCTGAACGAAGTCCCGGAAATAATCAGGAAGGGGGCATAGTAAAGCTTTTCGCCGGGTTCCGAAAACAGCGTGGTCTCCGTATCCTCTCCCACAAAGAAATGCAAGTTCCCATTGACAAAATACCCCTCATCGACCTCTAATAAAATCTCGTCTCCGGGCGTATCCTCATAACGGGCATTATCGAGGCTTGAGGCCAACTGCCCGGTAACGGCGTCCCTGCTGGAAGACCATACAAACCCGCGCCGGATTGTTTCCTTGGCATTAAGGGAACTTATATCCACCTTGCCGGAGATATCGGCCTGGAAGAAAGTGATATTCTGGGCCTCATCGGCCGAAATGGTGCCGTCATATTTAAGTCCCTTGGTGGTGAAAGAAACGATCTCGGTGCCCAAACCCAATGGATCAAAATACGGCTCCCAACCTCCTTCCACAGTAGGGACATAGTTGCCATATTCGAGGCAACTCTGATAGTAATACGTTTTCCCGGCCTTGAGATCCGGAATGGTAACGGTAAACTCCCTGCCGTTGTACGGTCCGAATGCCTGCCGATTCATTGAATTCTTACTCTCACCGTACCATACGCCTACCCTGAAAATGAGGCCATTGGCCGCTACCTCAGCAGATACTTTCGAAGGAATATTGACGTAACCTTTAACGTCGGCGTAGGTCATCCCTACGCCTAAAACCTCGCCTGTGACGGCCATGTCAGTTTTGTTATTGATTCCCGCCTTGCCCCCTTGCTCTGCAGGGGATGGGCCTTTTTCGCATGCGGAGAATAATACCAACAGGGCAGCGATGAGTGTAGTAGTAGCTCGTTTCATAGGCACTCGAGTATAACTGCCACAAATATAGGTATTTTATTTAAATTGACATGAGCCCCGGCGTGCACACGGTTGGCCATGCAAAAAGCCGCAGTACCCTCGTTGGTCCTGCGGCTTTGCGAATGAATAAGAAGTGTTTAGATGGTGGCTTCGGTGCCGACGCGGATATCGTCGGAGGCGGTGCCCACGAGGATCTGCAGCTTGCCGTGCTCGAGATCCCAGGCGTTAATGGATTCGTTCCAGTAGCGGAGGTCCTTCACGGGAACGGTGAGGGTGACGGTCTTGGTTTCTCCGGCGGCGAGGGATACGCGCTGGAAGGCCTTGAGTTCCTTCACGGGCCACTCGACCTTGGCCTCGGGACGGCTTACGTAGAGCTGGACCACTTCATCGGCCTGCATTCCGCCCTCGTTCTTCAGGGTGAAGGTAACCTTGACGGCATCCTTGGAAGCGACGGCCTGGGGCTCTCCGTAAGTGAAGTTGACGTAAGAGAGGCCGTGGCCGAAGGCGTACATGGGCGCTACGTTCTTGGTGTCGAACCAGCGGTAGCCCACATAGAAGCGCTCGGTGTACTTGGAAACGGGCTTGGGCATGGCGTCGATGAGTTTCTGGCGCTCCTCGCGGGACATCTTGAGGACGTCGGGCCGATAGAGAAGGGAGAAGAGGTCTCCGCCGGCGTTCTTGTCGGGGAAGTTACCCATGGCGTAGGCGGGGGAGTCTTCCAGCTGCCT
>JAFSTI010000016.1 GCA_017450585.1 Bacteroidales bacterium | reverse complement strand
GTAACGGGTCGAAAAATGGCCCGTTACCGACAAAAATGGCCAAATTTGAGGGTAACGGGTCGAAAAAGTTCCCGTTACCTGCACTATAGACGGTCTTTCTCGAAAACCCGAAATTCAGAGTCCACGGCAATGTGCCTTACAGGCCACTACAGGGGATATGGGCGTGGACTCATAGGCAAAAAAGGCGGAGAGTCCACGCCGATGTGCCCCTCAGGCGCGTAGAAGCCATGTCGGCGTGGACTCTGATTTTCGGGTTGGGCCCAGGGGCGCGCCGGAACCGCACCCGGGTCGAGGAAAACCGCCGGAACAGTCAAGACGTACGAGCCCGGGACACAAAAAAAGGCGCCCGACCGGAGATCAACGTCTCGCGATCGGGCGCCGGAAGTCAGACCAGCGGATGGTCGGCGGCGAAGGCGGCCATGCGCTCGTCGAGGACCGGGTAGAGTTCTTCGCGCATGCGGCTGACACAGGCGCGGACGCCGCCGCGAAGGCTGCCGGTGGTGGCCAGCGAGATACTGCTGACGCCGTAGTACATGAGTTCGCGGACCAGTTCAGAACCGCTCATGGATCCATACCCGATGGTGAAGAAGAATCCGTCTCCAACTTCCCTGGTAACGTCGCGGTCATAAACCACGCGGAATCCATGCGTGCGGAAAATATCCTTCATCCGACGGGCCCTACGCTCATACTCACGAGTATCCTCCACGAAGTCAATCACTCCGTCACACGATAACTCCAGCATGCGGGCATAACCATACTGAGTAGTAGCCGTGCAGCCACTGGTTATCATATAAAGAATTGAAGCGGTAAGGGTAACTCCAAACACGCCCGAATCATGATAGCGCTCGGCCAGCGAAGGATACTGCCGCCTATACAGCGAATCGCTGATGCAGCATAGGGCAATCCTCTGCCCGGCATAAGAGAAAATCTTCGATGCGGAAAGCATCAGTATGTAATTATCTGTATAGCGGGCAACTGTAGGCAGATATGGTTCCTGGAAAGGATGGCCGAGATCCCGGCGATAGTCCATACAGAAATATGCCAGGTCCTCCATAACCACGACATCATACTTGGTCGCCAGACGACCTATCACCTCCAGTTCCTCCTCTTCAAGACAAATCCAGGCGGGGTTATTGGGATTTGAATAAACGATAGCCGCCACAGAACCGTCCGCGAGTTCTTCCTCGAGTTTCGGGCCGAGGGCTGCGGCTCCGCGGTAAGGATAAATGTCAAACTCCTTCCACTCTATGCCGAGCACCCGCAGCTGAGACTTCTGAATCGGGAAACCGGGATCAATGAAAAGCACCTTCGACTTTCCCGGGATTCGCTGGGTACAGGCAATAAACGACCCGAACGACGCAGCCACGGAACCGGTAGTCGGAACGCATCCTTCGGGGGCAATATCTACCCCAATGAAAGCTTTTACAAATCGGGACGCGGCAGCCTTGAGCTCAGGCACACCCGCAGCGGCAGGATATTGAGATCCGACACCGCTATCCAGGGCCGCCTTTTCAGCCTCAATGCCATAATGGTTCATGGGAAGTCCGGGGGAACCCTGATCCATGCGGATAAACGGGACTCCCGTCTCCTTCTCCAGCCACTGAGCTACCAGCAGCACCTCCCCTATTGTCGCGCTCGCCAGGTCCTCAACGTGCATCTCAGAGCACGCGCGGGCGACCAAATCTTCATCAAAAACTTTCACTCTGATAAACTATTGTAAATCATCCGCATCGAAAAGCACCGGGAACTTCGCCCGGAACGCCTCCAGCGCGTCCATATCTATTTCGCAGGCAATGTATGAATCCTCCCCGTCGGGACAGGCGGCCGCGACTTTTCCATAAGGGTCAATAAATGCGGTCCCGCCGCTGTATTCGCAGGATGGATCATTGCCAACCCGATTCACGCCGCAGACGTAGCACTGGTTTTCGATCGCCCGTGCGCGGAGAAGGGTATCCCAGGCCGCGCGCCGGGGCGTAGGCCAGCTCGCCACATAAAGGATGGCGTCGTACTCCGGCCTCAGCTGTCCGGACGGCGCCGCGCAGTCGCAGGGCACGAGGCGGTTCCGGCTCCAGACAGGGAAACGGAGGTCGTAGCAGACTTCCAGAAGGAAGCGGACGCCGCGCCATGAAACGACCACCCGGCGGTCTCCGGGAGAGTAGCGGAGGTGTTCGCCGCTGTAGGTGAACAGGTGCTTTTTGTCGTAGTACTCCACCCCTCCGTCCGGTTTCACGAAGTAGAACCGGTTGACATATCTATCATTGTCATGCAGGGCAATACTTCCGGCGAGGGCGGCGTTGCGGGTGGCGGCGAGTTCTTTCATGAGGGCGAGGGTGGCTGAGGGGCTTTCCTCGGCAACGCCCTCGGGAGAGGTGACGAAGCCGGTGCTGAACATTTCGGGCAGCACATACAGGTCCGCATCCGGCGCCCCGGCCAGAGCGGAGCGCAGTGAAGCGCGATTCGCCTCCGGGTCAGCCCAGACAATATCCCTTTGGAAAAGAACTACTTTCATATCTTATAGCACCATCCGTGCGTATCCTCCAGTTCGCCGAACTGAATGCCGGTAATGCGCTTGTAAAGCTTGGTACAGGCCGGACCGACCTCACCGTCAGGGAGATAGCGGAACGTCCGGGAGACCTCATTGCCGGAAAGCACAGGCTTCATGTCAATATGGGAAATGGGCGTAATCACAACCGCGGGACCGCAGCCGCCGGTCTCCGAAAACTCGGACAGCTCCTCCAGCGGAACGGGCCGTTTTTCGACCTTCATACCGAAGTCGGCCGCCACTTCCTGCAGCGTCATATTGGTGATAGAGGGCAATACGCTATCGGAGAGCGGTGTCACGTAACTATTGCCCTTAATGCCGAAGAAATTCGAGGAACCGAACTCGTCCACGAACTCGCGGGTAGCGGAGTTCAGGTACAGGAGCTCCGCATAGCCCTGCTGATGGGCGATCTGGTAAGGCACGAAAGTACCGGCGTAATTGGCGCTGAGCTTGTAGCTTCCGGTGCCTTTCGGGGCAGCGCGGTCATAGTCGCCGGGGATCACGGCAGCAGCAGAGCGCAGATGGGCTCCGTAGTAGGAACCGGCAGGAGCGCACATCACAGCGAAAAACACCTCGGGATACGGTACAAGCTGCATCTGGGGATGCGGTGCAAAAAGCAACGGACGCAGATACATCGAGGCCTGGTGTCCGTAGGGAGGCAGGAACTCCAGATTATTCTTCACGCAGAGTTTGCACATCTCAATGAACATCTCCTCGCTCGGGGCAGGCAAGCCCAGGAAAGCGGCAGTGCGCTGCAGCCGGGCGGCGTTGCGGTCCGGACGGAACATGATGATGTCCCCGTTCTTCTGGTGGAAAGCCTTCAGGCCTTCGAAACAGGAAATGGCGTAATGCAGACCCTGTGCGAACGGATCAAAAGTGAAGGAGAAAGTCTCGGTGGTTTCAATCTTACCCCAGGCTCCGTCCTTATAATGTGCGAGGACGACTGTCCTGGTACGATAGGCGTCAAAGCCCAATGAATCCCAATCAATCTGTGCCATAATTATCGGATATTAGAAGCGACCCAGTCTCCGACCTCGGAAGTAGAATATGCCTTCCCGGAACCGGCCAGATCTTCAGTAACTATATTATTGTCAATACTTTCAGTAACAGCCTTGCGAATAGCCGCACCCTCCTTCATCAGGCCGAAAGCGTACTCGAACATCATCGCGGCCGAAAGGATGGTGGCCAGCGGGTTGGCGATGTTCTTTCCGGCAGCCTGAGGATATGAGCCGTGGATAGGCTCGAAAAGAGAGGTGTGTTCACCTACCGACGCGGATGCTAACAGTCCCATGGAGCCGGATACGCAGCTGGCCTCGTCGGTAAGGATATCGCCAAAGGTATTCTCGGTCACCAGTACATCAAAAAACTTCGGGCCGGTGATAAGCTTCATGGCGGCATTGTCCACAAACATATAATCCACCTGCACGTCCGGGTACTGCGGCTCCATCTCCTTGGCAATCTGCCTCCACAGACGGGACGACTCCAGCACATTGGCCTTATCTACGACCGTCAGGTGCCTGCGGCGGCGACGAGCGTATTCAAAGGCCAGTTTCAGGATGCGCTCGATTTCGAAACGATGGTAGATATTGGTATCGTATGCCGTGTCTCCCCCATCCTCGCGGCCCTTGGCACCGAAATACATTCCTCCGGTCAGTTCACGCACGCACAGGAAATCCGCGCCGTCCACCAAATCCTCCTTCAGAGGACTCTTGTGCACCAGAGACTTGAAGGTCTCCACCGGACGGAGGTTGGCATACAGGCCCAGCTGCTTGCGCATGGCCAGCAGACCGGTCTCGGGACGGACCTTCGCAGTGGGGTCATTGTCATATTTCGGATCACCCACGGCGCCGAAAAGCACTGCGTCGCTCTCCAGGCAGATGCGGTGAGTTTCCTCGGGGTAGGCCGAGCAGGTCGCGTCGATGGCGCAGGCGCCTACGAGAGCCTCACGGTATTCCACTTCATGACCATAACGGGCGCAAACGGCGTCCACGACCTTAACGGCCTGGGCGACCACCTCGGGTCCGATGCCGTCGCCGGGCAATTTTGCAATCTTCAGCTTCATGTCGTCAATGTACTGATATCCAGATTCTCAATTAAGTTCAACATCTTTACGGTAGCCTTGATGGCGGCCTCGGTCTGGTCAGAGTCGATGCCACGGGTCTTGAACTCATACCCGTCGCGGTTCCAGACGATGGTCGTGGCTACCAGGGCGTCCGTCTTACCTCCGGGAGGGATGGACACCTGATAATCGACCAGCACGGGATGAGATTTCCCGAGCTTGTCGTAGATTTTCCAGAGGGCCTTCATAAAGGCGTCGTACTGACCGTCACCGATGGCGCTGGCCTCGTACTCCACGCCTTCTATACTGACCTTTATCATCGCGAAAGGCCTCATCCCATGCGAGAGGGACAGTGAATAGGCCACGATATGTATCTTATCCTCGAGGACATGGCTGCTCTTCAGGACATCGGCCACTATCAGCGGGAGGTCTTCTGCGGTCAACATCTCTTTCTTGTCACCCAGTTCCACGACCTTGCGCGTCACCAGTCGGACCTGGTCGGGTGTCAGGCTGATGCCCAACTTATCCAGGTTCTCGACAATATTGGCCTTACCGCTCATCTTTCCGAGTGCGTACTGACGGACGCGACCGAAGCGCTCGGGCAGGAGTTTGTTAGAATAAAGGCTGCCCTTCCGGTCACCGTCGGCATGCACGCCGCTCGTCTGGGTAAAGACATTCTCTCCGACCACAGGTTCATTGTCCGGAACGCGGATGCCGGAAATACTTTCGATATACTTTCCGACATGGATCAGTTTGCTTTCATCCAGGGCAATTTCTTCCGAAAGCATATCCTTCAGAGCAGCGGCGACAGAAGCCACGGGGGCGTTGCCGCTGCGTTCACCCAGACCGTTCACCGTAGTATGCACGGTCTTGCAGCCGGCCATAACGGCGGCCATGGAATTCGCAACCGCCAGTCCGTAGTCATTGTGGGCGTGGAAATCGAAGTGCAGGCCGGGATAGCGGGACACCATTCTCCGGCACAGGTCCGAAGTAGTCCAGGGATCGAGTATTCCCAGGGTATCCGGGAGCATATAATGGCCTATGGGAAGTCCGGACAGACCGTCCATCAGGCCGTAAACGTAGTCTTCGGACTCCAGCATGCCATGAGACCAGTCTTCCAGATAGATATTGACCTTCATACCCTTCGACACTGCGTAGTCCACGACTGCCGTGATATCGTCGACGTGCTCAGCGAGGGTTTTATGAAGCTGCATGGTCAGGTGCTTAAGCGAGCCCTTAGCCAGAATGTTCATCACCTTTCCGCCGGCAGCATTGATCCAGTCCACTGACATACCGCCGTCCACAAAGCCCAGGACTTCGATGCGGTCCAGATATCCACGCTCCGAAGCCCATTCGCAGATACGGGTAAAGGCCGCCGATTCACCGCCGGACACCCGCGCCGAAGCCACTTCGATGCGGTCGACCTTCAGCTCCTCGAGAAGAAGCTGGGCAATGGCCAGTTTCTCGCTGACGTTAAAAGAAACGCCGGCGGTCTGCTCCCCGTCACGCAGGGTTGTATCAAGGATTTCTATCATTCTCGAATTGTTCAATCTTGTCCTTCTGCGCCAGGAGATAGTCGATATCATCCATGGCGTTC
The DNA here is from genome assembly GCA_017450585.1 of Bacteroidales bacterium. Lineage (GTDB taxonomy): Bacteria > Bacteroidota > Bacteroidia > Bacteroidales > UBA932 > Cryptobacteroides. The sequence goes on along the minus strand of JAFSTI010000016.1, from coordinate 9,709 downwards.
ATGAGGCAATATTTCTTATAGGCATTGATCTCGAAATGCTCGCTGCGGCCGGTGGCGAGATTAGTCACCGTCTGTGCAGGCACATCCACGCGAACCTTCATGGAAGGGTCAGCCGCGATGGAGGCGAAGAGTTCAGAGAGGAATTCCGGAGTAACCACCACGGGCAGCACGAAATTATTCAGCTCGTTGTTCTTGTGGATATCGGCGAAGAAACTGGAGATAACCACTCTGAAACCGTAGCCTGCTATAGCCCAGGCGGCATGCTCGCGGCTGGAACCGGAACCGAAGTTCGCTCCTGCCACCAGGATGCAGCCGCCATAACGGGGGTCATTCAGCACGAAACCCTCACGGGGTTTTCCGTCAGCATCATAGCGCCAGTCACGGAAGAGATTATCCCCGAAGAACTTTTCATCCCTGGTAGTCGCCTTGAGGAAACGTGCCGGGATAATCTGGTCCGTATCCACATTCTCAAGCGGAAGCGGAACGCAGGTGCTCTCTATTATATCAAATTTCTGTTTCATATCGTGGCTGGTGATTACAACAGGGTACGGGGATCAGTGATTACGCCGGTAACTGCGGCAGCAGCCGCGGTGAGCGGACTTGCCAGGATGGTCCTGGACCCGGGGCCCTGACGGCCCTCGAAGTTACGGTTGCTGGTGCTCACGCTATACTTTCCGGCAGGAATCTTATCGTCATTCATGGCCAGGCAGGCGGAACATCCGGGCTGGCGGATCTCGAAACCGGCCTCGCGAAGCACATCGCCCAGACCTTCGGCCTCGACCTGCTCGCGCACTTTCCAAGAACCGGGGACCAGCCACGCAGTGATGCCGGGGGCCTTCTTACGGCCACGGGCAATGGATGCGAAAGCGCGGAAGTCCTCGATGCGCCCGTTGGTGCAGGCGCCCAAAAAGACGTAGTCGACTGGATGACCCAGCAGGCATTCGCCGGCGCTGAATCCCATGTAAGACAATGCCTTGGGCGCGGCGTCAGCGGGAATGCTGCCATCCACAGGCATGCCCATTCCGGGATTAGTACCGTAAGTAATCATGGGCTGAACATCTGCGGCATCAAATACGATCTCACGGTCGAAAACAGCATCGTCTCCACTGTTGAGTGTCTTCCAATACGCTACAGCCTTATCCCATTCCTCACCCTTGGGAGCATATTCACGTCCTTTCAGATACTCAAAGGTGGTTTCGTCGGGAGCGACAAAACCGCCCCGGGCGCCCATCTCGATGGACAGGTTGCAGAGCGTAAGACGTCCTTCCATGGAAAGGGCGCGGACTGCGCTGCCGCGGTACTCCACGAAATATCCGGTAGCGCCGGATGTTGTGATCTTACTCATCAGATAGAGGGCGAGATCCTTCGCAGTAACGCCCCGGCCCAGTGTACCTTCTACCCTGATACTCATCGACTTAGGTTTCTGTTGCAGGATACACTGCGAGGCCAGGACCATCTCTACCTCTGAGGTGCCGATGCCGAAAGCCACGGCACCCATCGCCCCATGAGTGGAAGTATGCGAGTCTCCGCACACAATCGTCATCCCGGGCAGGGAGAGTCCCTTCTCAGGCCCGACCACGTGAATGATGCCGTTGTCCGGGTTCATCATCCCGTAGTGCGTCAGGCCGAACTCGGCGGCATTGCGCTCCAGAGCATCTACCTGGGCCTTCGAGACAGGGTCTTCTATGGGTTTATCCTGGTCGTGAGTGGGAGTGTTGTGATCCGGCATGCAGAAGATGCGCTCCGGTCGCAGGCACTTGATGCCCCTGCTCCTTAGGCCGTCAAATGCCTGGGGAGAAGTGACCTCATGACAGTATAGCCTGTCTATGTAGAGCTGCTGCGGGCCGTCCTCGATGTCGGAGACCACATGCGCGTCCCATATCTTGTCGAAAAGGGTGTTCATCTATTCCTTGAACTTGTTGATACAGTCAATATAAGCTTCCACGGAGGCGGCGACGATGTCGGTATTTGCCCCGAAACCGTAATACACGCGTCCGTCATGCTCCACCTGCATATGCACCTTGCCCACGTCATCGGAGCCCTTGGTGATATTCTGGATGGTGAATTCCTTCAGGGTCATCTGCCTGTGGATGATATTCTTAAGGGCGGAGATAGCCGCATCCACGGGACCGTTACCGGCCGAAGCAGCGGTGAACTTCTCTCCCGCGATATCCAGGCCGATGCTGGCTACGGGTTTCACGCCCACGCCGCTGGTAACCTGCAGGAAGTCCAGCTTCACGTGATGATTATCCGTGCGCGCACCGCCGGCGAGTACCAGCAGATCGTCGTCGCCGACTTCCTTCTTGGAATCGGCCATGCGCAGGAACTCCTGATACAGGGCGTCCAGCCTCTCGTCGTCCACGCTGATACCCAGAGCCTCGAGGCGGCTGCGCAGGGCGGCACGTCCGCTGCGGGCGGTCAGGACGATAGAATTGCCATCCAGACCTACGTCTTTCGGGTCAATGATCTCGTAGGTGCTCATGTCCTTGAGCACGCCGTCCTGGTGGATGCCGGACGAATGTGCAAAGGCGTTGCGGCCCACGATGGCCTTATTGGCCTGAACCGGCATGTTCATCAGGCTGGAGACGGTCCGGCTGATGGGACAGATCTTCGGTGTGTTGATGTTGGTATGCAGGTCAATATCGCTGTGGCTCTTCAGGATCATCGCAATCTCCTCGAGAGCCGTGTTACCGGCACGCTCGCCCACTCCGTTGACGGTCACCTCGCACTGGCGGGCGCCGTTCAGCAGTCCGGCCATGGTGTTGGCGGTAGCCATGCCCAGGTCGTTGTGGCAATGGGTGGAAATAATCGCCTTGTCGATATTGGGGACATTGTCACACAGATACTTGATCTTCGCTCCGTATTCGGAAGGCAGGCAGTATCCGGTCGTGTCGGGAATATTGACCACCGTCGCACCGGCTTTGATTACGGCCTCCACCACACGGGCGAGGAATTCGTTTTCGGTACGGCCGGCATCTTCGGCGTAGAACTCCACATCCTCCACGAAGCGCTTCGCATACTTTACGGCCTTCACGGCACGCTCCAGTATCTCTTCGCGGGTGGAGTTGAACTTATACTTGATATGGGAGTCGGATGTCCCGATACCGGTATGGATGCGCTTGTTTTTCGCATAGCGGAGCGCTTCCACGGCCACGTCGATGTCCTTCTCCACGGCCCTGGTCAGGGCGCAGATCACGGGCCAGGTGACGGCCTTGGAGATCTCCACCACGGAATTGAAGTCGCCGGGACTGGAGATGGGGAATCCGGCTTCGATGATATCGACGCCGAGTTCCTCCAGGGCTTTCGCGACCTGGATCTTCTCCACGGTGTTCAACTGACAGCCGGGGACCTGCTCCCCGTCACGCAGCGTGGTATCGAATATGTAAACTTTGTTTTCCATTATTTCTTGCTATTCTCCGGACGCAGGGCACGCACGGTGACGGCGGTGCGCCACATTTCACTCTCGCGCAGGGCTTTGAGTTCCTTCTCCAGACCTTCGCGATAGTCGGGTTTGCTATTGGCGTCGATGGAGATCTGGGCCTCATTGCCACACTTCACGCTGGCATAGAGTTTCTGCATGACGGGTTTGATGGCATCGTGGAAGGGGCCCATCCAGTCGAGGGCACCGCGCTGCGCGGTCGTGGAGCAATTGGCATACATCCAATCCATTCCCTTCGCGGCGAAGAGCGGCATCAGGGACTGGGTGAGTTCCTCGACGGTCTCGTTGAAAGCCTCGGACGGGGTGTGGCCGTTCTCACGGAGCACCTCGTACTGGGCGGAAAGAAGGCCCTGGATAGCTCCCATCAGGGATCCGCGCTCACCGGTAAGGTCAGAAACGGCTTCCCTCTGGAAGGTGGTCTCGAACAGGTAACCGGAACCGATACCGATACCGAGGGCCAGGGTGTTCTGCAGAGCCTTTCCGCTGACATCCTGATACACGGCATAAGAGGAGTTGATTCCGCGGCCCTCCAGATAGAGGCTGCGCACGGTGGCGCCGGAGCCTTTGGGGGCAACCATAATCACGTCGATATCCTTCGGGGGGACGCAGCCGGTGCGGTCACTCCAGGTGATAGCGAAACCGTGGGAGAAATAAAGGGTCTTGCCGGGGGTGAGGTACTTTTTGATGGTAGGCCATACGGACATCACAGCTGCGTCGGAGAGCAGGCACATCACGATGTCGCCCTTGTCACAGGCTTCTTCGATGCCGAACAGCGTCTCGCCGGGTACCCATCCGTCGGAAATGGCTTTCTCGAAAGTCTTGCCGGGACGCTGGCCCACGATCACGCGGAAGCCATTGTCACGCAGATTCAGAGACTGGCCGGGGCCCTGGACACCGTAGCCGATAACGGCAATAGTCTTGTCCTTAAGGGTTTCACGTGCCATTTCGAGAGTAAATTCATCGCGGGTCATAACATTTTCTTCGACTCCGCCAAAATTCATTTTTGCCATAGTAAGATTTTATTTATTGTTATTATTTCTTTCAGTTTCCCTTTCTGCGAGGAAGTCCTTGACAGCACTGACCTCCTGGGCCGAATGCTCCTCGTCGATATAATAGTATGCCTTTATGACATCCACCTTCTTTTCAATCTGCAGCACGACGGCGCGCACATGCGTCTCGTCGGTGCGGGTCTGGATCTTAAACTTGTGGATGCCCTCGATGCGTGAAGGGTACACCAGCAGCTTCTCGATATTGAGGCTGCGGCGCGTGAAAATGCCGGCTATGGAGCTGAGCAAGCCGACCTGATTTTCCGTGTAAACGGTGATTTCGTACAGTTTCTCAGTTTCCATAATCAAACCAATCCTTCGAGTTCAACATAATCTGGTCCACGCTCTTTCCGGGAGGGACCATCGGGAACACCATGCTTTCTTCGCGCACATGCACGTTCAGGATGAACGGACGGTCGTCGGCGAGCATGCGGTCAATGCCTTCTTGCAGCTGCGAGCGTTCTTCAACGGTCGCGCAGCCGATCCCGTAGGCCTCCGCGATCATCGAGAAGTCCGGATTCACCATCCGGGTCGCGGAGTAGCGCTCATGGAAGAAGAGTTCCTGCCACTGGCGGACATTTCCGAGCCAATTGTTATTCAGCAGGACAATTTTGACGCCCGTACCTTCCTGCAGGATGGTACCGAGTTCCTGGACGGTCATCTGGATTCCTCCGTCGCCGACGAAGAGGCAGACCTTGCGCTGCGGTGCGGCAATCTTGGCTCCGATGGCGGCGGGCAGGCCGAAGCCCATGGTACCCAGTCCGCCGGAAGTAATCATGCTGCGGCCTTCCTTGAAACGGGAATAGCGGGCGGCGAGCATCTGGTTCTGACCCACGTCGGTTACTACAATAGCCTCACCCTTGCAGGCCTCTGCTACAGCAGCGATCACCTCGCCGGGATTAATCTCCCCTTCTTCGGGATGGATTTCGGGGTCAATCACCTTGTGCTTCTCGACGGCGTCGCACATGATGCGTTCCATCTGCCAGCCACGGCCCTTGCGGGTCTTTATCTTTGCGGTCAGCGCTTCCAGTACCTCTCGGGCGTCGCCCAGAAGGCCGAGGTCCACGGGAACATTCTTTCCGATTTCCGAGGCGTCTATATCTATATGAATAATTTTCGCCTGTTTTGCATAAGTATTCACCGTGCCGGTGACTCGGTCGTCGAAACGCATGCCCACGGCGATCAGCAGGTCGCATTCCTGTGTCATCACGTTAGGCGTGAGATTACCGTGCATTCCGACCATACCCACATAGTGCGGATTATCGGAATCCAGGGCGCTGAGGCCAAGCAATGTGGAACCGGCAGGGATGTCGCCCTTCTCCAGGAAGGCGTCAAGGGCCTTCTCCGCTCCGGAAATGGTGATACCCTGGCCATAAACGACGAAGGGTTTCTCGGCGGCATCTATCATTTTCACAGCCTCGTCGATAGCTTCGGCCGAGGGTTTGGGAACCTCCACGTAGCTACGGATGAAATTGCATTTGACCGGCTGATACTCAGCCATGCCTACCTGGGCGTCTTTGGTAAGGTCTAGCACCACGGGGCCGGGACGGCCGGTACCGGCAATGTAGAAGGCACGGGCGACGGCCCATGCGATATCCTCTGCACGGCGGATCTGGTGACTCCACTTGGTTATAGGAGTGGTGAGGCCGATGAGGTCGGTCTCCTGAAAAGCATCCGTTCCCAGAGCGGCGTTGGGCACCTGTCCGGCGATAACCACTACCGGAGTGGAGTCAATCAATGCGTCAGCGACACCGGTGATAACATTGGTAGCGCCGGGACCGGAGGTCACGATGACCGTTCCGGGCGTTCCCTTCACGCGCGCGTAGCCTTGAGCGGCATGTATGGCGCCCTGCTCGTGTCGGACGAGGATGTGGCGCAGGTCATCCCGATAATCATAGAGCTTGTCATAGACCGGGATAATCTGGCCTCCGGGATAACCGAACACGGTATCGACGCCCTGATTCATCAGGGATTCGAGCAATATCTCGGCGCCTGTAATTACCTTACCTGTTTTATCTTCCATAATATCTCAGTCTTCAACAATTCGTCTTGCACCCTTATCCGCGCTGCTTACCAGCGATGCATAGGCTTTCAGAGCCTTGGAAACCACACGTTCGCGAACGGGAGGGGTGAATGCTTTCTTCCCCCTGCCAAGCTCGGCCTCGCGGCGCTCTGACAGCTCCTCATCACTCAAGCATACGTTTATGCTGCGGGCGGGAATGTCAATTTCGATCATATCTCCGTCGCGAAGCAGGGCTACTTCTCCGCCGGCCGCGGCTTCGGGAGATATGTGTCCTATGCTAAGGCCGGAAGTGCCTCCGCTGAAACGGCCGTCCGTTATCAGGGCGCATTCCTTACCGAGGTGCATGGACTTGATGTATGAGGTCGGATAGAGCATTTCCTGCATGCCCGGGCCGCCTTTCGGGCCCTCGTAGTTGATGACGACCACATCGCCGGCCTTAATCTTTCCGCCGAGTATGCCGTCGCACGCAGCCTCCTGGGAATCAAAGACCTTCGCCGGTCCGCGGAAATGCCAGAGGCTTTCATCCACGCCCGCGGTCTTGATCACGCAGCCGTCTTTGGCAATATTGCCCTTCAGCACGGCCAAACCGCCATCGCGCGTGTATGCGTGCTCGACGTCGCGGATGCAGCCGTTTTCACGGTCAGTATCGAAACTGTCGTAGCGGGCATTCTGGCTGGCCATGCGGGTGGTGCGCACCCCGGCCGGCGCGACCGAGTAAATCTGTTTCGCATCGGGGCAGGGGTGAGCGGAGCTGATGTCATATGAGGCAATAGCTTCGCCGAGTGTCATTCCGTCCACGCGCTTCGCGCTGGCGTCCACCAGTCCGGCCTTATCCAGTTCGGCCATGATGCCCAGAACTCCGCCGGCGCGGCCGACATCCTGGATATGATATTTCTGGGTATTCGGGGCGACCTTGCAGATGCAGGGCACTTTGCGTGAGAGGGTGTCAATATCGGCCATCGTGAAGTCCGCTTCCGCCTCACCGGCGACGGCCAGCAGGTGCAGAACCGTGTTAGTGGAGCCGCCCATCGCTATGTCCAGCGTCATCGCGTTCAGGAACGCCTGGCGGGAAGCGATGCTGCGCGGCAGGACGGACTCGTCGTCATTGTCATAATACTTATGAGCGTTCTCCACAATCAGGCGGGCCGCTTTTTTTAGGAGCTTCTCCCGCTCGACGTGGGTGGCGAGGATGGTGCCGTTTCCGGGGAGGGACAGGCCGATGGCTTCTGTAAGGCAATTCATCGAGTTCGCCGTGAACATTCCGGAGCAGCTGCCGCAGGTCGGGCAGGCGCAATTCTCGATCGCGTCCACTTCCGCATCGGATACGGACGGATCGGCGGATTTTACCATCGCGTCGATCAGGTCCAGGCCGTTCGATCCGGCTTTCAGGAAGCCAGCTTCCATCGGGCCGCCGGACACAAATACGGTGGGGATATTCAGACGCATGGCAGCTATGAGCATGCCGGGCGTGATTTTATCGCAGTTAGAAATACACACCAGCGCGTCCGCCTTGTGGGCATTGACCATATACTCGACGCTGTCGGCGATGACTTCGCGGGAAGGAAGCGAATAGAGCATCCCGTCATGGCCCATGGCAATGCCATCGTCCACGGCGATGGTGTCAAACTCCGCGGCGAAACAGCCCAGGCGTTCGATCTCGGCTTTTACTATCTGTCCGGCCTCATGCAGATGCACGTGGCCCGGGACGAACTGGGTAAAGGAATTTGCTATGGCAATCACAGGTTTTCCGAACTGCTCCCTGGTCATGCCGTCGGCAAGCCAGAGGGCTCTGGCACCTGCCATCCTCCGACCTTCAAAGGTCACACTACTTCTTAACTTCATAGTCTATTACTATAAACCTTCGCAAGGTCGCAAAAATATTTGGCAATTACAACTTTTAAGCAGGAAAAATGCGCTTTTACCATTGTTGTTCCGACTTCGGCGAGATTGTTACGAATTTTTTGTTTAAATTTGAAAGTTTATGAGAGTATCGGACATTATCAGCAGCGGAAAGAGATTCGCTTCTTTGGAGATCGTGCCACCCCAAAAGGGTGTTACAAAGGATGAATTGCTTGAATCCATCCGTCCTTTTATGGATTTCAATCCCCCGTTTATAAATGTGACCTGCCACCGCGATGAGATCGAGTACCGTCCCGACGGCAAGGGCGGTTTTACCAGGCACCTGGTCCGACGCCGCGTCAGCCAGAGCGCCGTGTGCTCCGCCATCCAGGCAGAATTCGATGCTGAGGTGGTGCCCCACCTGATCTGTGCGGGAGCCAGTGCCGATATGATTGAAAGCCAGCTGCACGATTTCGAGTTCCAGGGCATCCATAACATCATGGCCCTGCGCGGGGATTCCCTGCTGGGCGAAAAACGTTTCACTCCGGAACCGGACGGCTATGCCCATGCCAGCGAACTTGTGGGTGCCATCAGGGAGTTCGCCTCCAAGACTGGCACCAACTTCTGCATCGGCGTGGGAGCCTATCCCGAGAAGCATTTCGAGGCGCCTAATCTTGAGAGCGATATCGCCTGGCTTAAGCATAAGGTGGATGCCGGCGCGGATTTCATAATCACCCAGATGTTTTTCGACAATTCGGTGTTCTACTCCTTTGTAGATAAGTGTCGTGAGGCCGGCATCACGGTTCCTATCATACCTGGATTGAAGCCGCTCACGTCGGCCCGTCAGGTAGATTTGCTCCCGGAGTCTTTTTATCTGGACATCCCGGAGGAACTGGTGCGAGCGATGAAAGCTCCCGGCGCCGACTGCTATAACATCGGACTGGAGTGGTGCTCCGCCCAGGTGGCGGACCTCCTCGCACATGGGGTGCAGGCTATTCACTTTTATACTATGGGGCGCCCGGATAATATCCTTTCTATTCTGTCCCGTCACTTTTAGATCATGGATTTCAGGGAAGAACTATCCAGACGCATCCTTATCCTGGACGGGGCCATGGGCACCATGCTGCTCGGGGCCGCTTCCGGAGACAGGGAGGCGAATTCTGAATTGATGAACCTGAATTCACCATGGCTGATCCGTCAGATCCACGAGCGTTACATAGAGGCCGGCGCTGACATTATCAGCACCAATTCCTTCGGAGCGAACCGTCTGGTTCAGGATGCACACGGTCTGGCAGACAAGAGTGCGGAGATGGCGTTCGAAGCCGCCCGCATCGCCCGCGCCGCCGCGGACCAGGCCGGCTC